>NZ_LT607412.1:5724524-6025814 GCF_900091455.1 Micromonospora coriariae
GGTCGGGGTAGATGTCGCCGTTCTGGATGATGAGACCCGCGACCCGCTCCGGCGCGGCCATCGCCAGGCGCAACCCGAACTGGCTGCCGTAGTCCTGAAGGTAGATCACGTAGCGGGTCAGCCCCAGCGTCCCGGTGAACCGCCGGAGCATGTCGGCGTACGCGTCGAAGGTGTACGCGAACCGGCCTGGATCGGGCGTGTCGCTGTAGCCGAAGCCGGGGTGGTCGGGCGCGATGCACCGCCACCGGTCGGCCAGCGCGGGCAGCAGGTGGCGGAACTGGAACGACGACGACGGGTAGCCGTGCGGCAGCAGCACCACCGGCGCGTCGGTGGCGCCGGCCTCCCGGTAGAAGATCGTGATGCCGTCGACCGCGACCGTCCGGTGGCGCACAGCGGTCTCGGCCATGGCGTCTCCTCAACCACGAGTGGGCGGACCCCTCGACGGTGCCAGAAGCGGTGGCGGATCGCTGCCGAATCCGACCGCCCCGCCCCACCGGTTCACGCCGTCGGCGGGGGACCGGTCGAGTCGCGGACGACCAGCAGGTGCCCCGTGGAGCGCCGTCGGGGACGCGTCGAGCGGGGCTTGAGTGCGAGGCTGAGCGCCGTACGACCCATCTCGGTCATCGGCAGCCGGATGGTGGTGAGGCTGGGCGCGAGGTCGGCCGCCACGGAGACGTCGTCGAAGCCGACGACCGACATCCGTCCGGGCACCGGGATGCGGCGGGACCGCAGCGCCGACAGCACCCCCATCGCCATCGCGTCGTTGAGCGCGATGATCGCGGTCGTGTCCGGGTGCTCGTTCAGGATCTGCTCGGTGACCGCCCGCCCGCCGCCCCGGGTGAAGTCGCCGTGCACGACGGCGAGGTCGGCCGGGGTCATCCCGCGCTGCCGCAGTGCCGACGAGACGCCGGCGAGCCGGTCGGCGACCGTGGTGAGACCGGCGCTGCCCGCGGCGACAGTGATCCGCCGATGGCCGAGATCGATCAGGTGGTGGGCGAGCGCGTTGCCGCCGGCCTCGTTGTCCGGCAGGACGGCGTCGACGCCGAGCGCGTGCCGTCCGATCGCGGCGACGCGGCCGCCGTGCGCCTGGAACGCCGTCAGTTCGGCCCGGGCCTCGGCCTCCACCCGGGGGTCGTCGTACCCCGAACCGCTGATCAGGATGATGCCGACCCGCTGGGCGATGAGGTGGCGGAGCTGTTGCAGCTCGTAGTCGGGGTCCCGGCCGGACTGGCAGATCTGCACCAGCAGCCCCTGCTCGGCGGCGAGCTGGATGACCCCGCCGGCGATCTCGGAGAAGTAGGGGTCGTCGACCTGGTGGACGATCAGGCCCACGGTGGAGCTGGCGCCGCCGGCGAGCGTGCGCGCGTACGGGTTGGCGACGTACCCCAGCTCGCTGGCGACCCGGCGAACCCGGTCGGCCACCTCGGCGCTGACCCCGTCGCGGCCGGCCAGTGCTCGTGAGGCGGTCGCCAGCGAGACGTCGGCGCGTTCGGCCACGTCGACGAGGCGCGGCCGCTGGCCAGCCCTGGGCATCCGCGACTCCCCGAAAACATCCATGTCACCCGATCTATTGCCAGTGACGCTGATCGAAGCCTAGGGTACGTAAGCGCTTACGTAAGCGCTTACGTAGCCGGCACCGGCGTGCCGTGAAATGAGGTGAACGCGATGTCCAGGGCCAGACGAGCCGCTGTCGCCACCGTCTCCCTCCTGGCGATCGGCGCACTCACCGGCGCGGGGGCGCCCCCGGCGCAGGCGGACCGGCACGGCCCGTCCGACGTCCACCCCGCCCTGCGAGCGCACCTGGTCGCCGCCTACGACTTCGACCACCCGGTGCCGGGCGACCCCGCGCTCGAGCGCGACCAGGGCCGCTCCGGCACCGAGATCGAGCTGGTCAACGGCGGTGCGGCCATGCGGGTGCGGGACCACGCCTACCAAGGCAGCGGCAACGCGGTGCAGACCCGGCAGGTCGACCCGGCGGTGGCCGGCAACGACGACTGGAAGGCCGGCACCTGGTCGGCCAGCGGGGTGCGCACCCTCCGCGCCTTCAGCGCGACCGCGGGCACCACAGTGATGGGCTGGTTCAAGCTGGAGATGGACAGCCCACTGCCCAACTCCACCACCGCCGACCCGAACGACCGGTACAACGCCATCGGCCTGGCCGGGGTGCTGACCGGCGACTCCGACGGCCACGGCGTCCGGGCCCTGCTCGAGCTGATCGACGTCAACGGTGAGCTACGCCTCGTCGCGCTCGGGCGGCGCCTCGACGGCGGCAACTCGCAGACGTTCGCGGCGAGCCAGGACTGGCGGGACCTGCTGCCGGCGGGGGAGTGGGTGCACCTCGCCGCCACCTTCGACTTCGGCACCGGCGCCCTCGCCCTCTACCGCAACGGCGAACCGGTCAGCGGCTTCTACACCCGCACGGACGACCCGTGGCTCGTGTCCGGGCCGGGCCCGCACGTGACCACGGCCTCCGACCCCCGGGGCATCAAGATCGGTGGAAGCTTCCCCCAGGACACGGTGGAGCGGAACCCGTGTGACTGCCGCATGGACGGCCTGATGTTCCTCGACAGCGTGGTCTCCGCGAGCGATGTGCGGAGGCAGTACCGCCACCTGGCCCGCTGACCACCCTCGGCACCGTCCCACCGAGAAGGAGACACGTGTGCTCATCCTCCACGACAGCGCCCGTAGGATCCGCAGATCCGTGTTGACGGCCGGCGTCACCGCCGTCGTGCTGATCCTGTCCACCGTGCTCGCGACGCCCGCCCGGGCCGCCGCCGGCGCGGTCTACGACCCGGTCCCCGAGATGCCGATCCAGTCCCGGCTCGGGCTGGTCCTGAGCGAGTACGCCAGCTTCCCGCAGTCGCAGCCGAACCCGGCCCCGACCGATCAGCGGCTCATGCGTACCGCCCGGATCAACACCATCATGGAGGTGCCCGACGGCTCCGGCCGGCGCGCGGTGCCCGACCTGAACGGCAGCCTCTACCTGGTCGAAGGCGGCGTGCCGCACGTCTACCTCGACGTGGCCGCGACCTTCGCACCGCAGTTCTTCTCCGGCCGTGGCCTGGGCCAGGGCTTCGGGTACGTCGCCTTCCACCCCGACTTCGGCGCCAACGGCCGGATCTACACCATCCACACCGAGCAGGCGTCGGCGACGACCATCCCACCGGACTACGCCCAGGCCGGCACGATCTACCACGGTGTCATCACCGAGTGGACGGCGACCGACCCGAGCGCAGACACGTTCGCCGGCACCCGCCGAGAGGTGCTGCGCATCGGCTTCGGCGGCCAGGTGCACGGCATCCAGGAGATCAACTTCAATCCCACCGCGAAGCGCCACGATCCCGACTACGGGCTGCTGTACCTGGCGGTCGGCGACGGCGGACTGGGCGTGCGCAACACCGACCCGCAGAACCTGGGCATGCCGCACGGCAAGTTGCTGCGGATCGACCCGCGGGGCACCAATTCCGCCAACGGGCGGTACGGCATCCCCGCGACGAACCCGTTCGTCGGCCGCGCGGGCGCGCTCGGCGAGATCTACGCCGTGGGCTTCCGCGACCCGCACCGCTTCAGCTGGGACCGGGCCACCGGTCGGATGTACCTCGGGCACATCGGTGAGCATGCCATCGAGGCCATCTACGAGGTCCGCGCCGGCGACAACTTCGGCTGGAGCGAGCGCGAGGGATCCTTCGTCTTCGACAAGGCGGCCACCAGCCCCTGCGACCGGCTCTTCCCGCTGCCCGCCGACGACGACCGGTACGGATACACGTACCCGGTCGCCGCGTACGACCACGACCCCGCCGCGGACTGGAACTGCACAGCGGACGTCGGCGTCGCGGTGGCCGGCGGGTTCGTCTACCGGGGACGCGCGGTGCCGGCGCTGCGCGGCAAGTACGTGTTCGGCGACCTGGTCGACGGCCGGGTGCTCTACACCGAGGCGAACGAGATGCGCCGCGGGCGGGGTCTGGCGCCGATCCACCAGCTCGCCCTGTTCGACGCGGCGGGCGCCCCGGTCCGGATGCGGGACCTCTCCGGGCCCGGCGCGCCCGGTGACCCCAACCGTGTCGACCTGCGCTTCGGTACCGACGCCGCCGGTGAGCTCTATGTGCTCGCCAAGGCCAACGGAAAGATCTGGAAGGTCACCGGCACCCGGGTCTTCGCCAGCGGTGACGTCGGGAACACCACCCTGCGCCGCACCTCGGGGGCATCGAACTGGGCGCCGGTGACCCCGGCCAAGTGGCAGTTCACCGACGACCAGGTCATCCTCGCCGAGGCCGGGGTCAGCCGGCCGGGCCCGCGCCGGCCGTTCGAGTACGCCGTGCTGACCGCCGGGCCGGCCTGGTCGTCGGTCGAGGTCGAGGCGCGGGTACGGCTCGACACGCCGGTCGAGGTCACCAACCGGGACGTGATCATCGTCTTCGGCTGGCGCTCGGACACGGAGTTCTACTACGCCCACCTCTCCACCGACAACACGATCTATCCGCACAACGGCATCTTCAAGGTCGACAACGCCGACCGGGAACGCATCGACCACCAGTGGAACGGCCGGTCGCGCGGCGCCAACCCGGCGATCACCGACGCCGACTGGCATCGCGTACGGGTCGTGCACCTGCCGGCGACCGGCGAGATCGCGGTCTATGTGGACGGGCGACGGGATCCGCTGATGACCGCGAAGGACAGCACGTTCGGCTCCGGGCGGGTGGGCTTCGGCTCGTTCGACAACGTGGGCCGACTGCGAAACCTGACCGTCACCGGCACACCGGCCTGAACCGGTCACGGTGGGAGTGATCAACTCTGGGTCGGCGATGTCGGGGTGTCAGAGTGCCGGCGATGCCCCGATGTCGCCGATCTGGAGTGGATCACCGCCGGTATCGGCCCGGAACGCCGAGCCGGCCCGGAGAGTGCCATCCGGTTCGTAGAATCGCTGCCATGCCCCAGATCGTCGAGTTGCTGGCCTCGCCCGTGCACCGCTTCGTGGGCCGGCCCGCCGACGGCCCGGCGCCGGCCCCGCCCGGTGAGCTGGTCGACGTGGTGCGGATCCGGGCCGGCCTCGGCATCGTCGGCGACCGGTACTTCGGCCAGCCGGCACATCGCGACGCCAGCGTGACGGTGATCGCCCAGGAGTCGCTGCCACCGGGCATCGGTCTGGCGGAGGTCCGCCGCAACGTCCTCACCACCGGCATCGCCGTGGACGAGCTGATCGGCAAGGTGCTGGTGCTGGACTCCGGCGACGGCCCGGTAAGCCTGCGGGTGAACCGGGCCGCCCGGCCCTGCGCCTGGATGGACGTCACGGTCGGCCCGGGTGCGTGGAAGGCGCTGCGCACCACCGGAGGCATCCGCTGCACACCGCTCAACGACGGGGTGCTGCGCATCGGCCCGATCGCCGTCACCGTCGAGCGGGCGTCCCCGTCATAGCGTCGGCTGAGGACGAGCCAGGTCCCATGCGCCGGGCAGGACGGTCCACAGTGTAGAGGTGGATCGGGCCGTCGTGGCCGCCGGCCGGGCGGAGTGAGGCCGCGGTACCCGTCGGTTAGGCTCGGCCCGTTCGGGCCTTGGGGAGGGCAGATGGCGGCGGATCCGGTCAGCGGCGATTTCACCCGCATGTTGGACGCGACAATGCAGGCGTTGGGGGCGGTCAGCGCACCGGCCGCCGGTGCCGACGGAGAGCCGGCCGAGCCGCCGGCCGGCGAGGCCGCGGACGGTCAGGTCCGCGCCGAACTGGGCCCGGACGGTCGGCTGCGCTCGCTCTGGGTGGAGCCCCGGCTGATGCGGCTCGGTTCGGAGGAGTTGACCGAGCACATCACCACTGCCGTCAACGCGGCGATCGACGCCATGCGGGGCGCCACGACGCCGCCACAGGCCGGCGACCTGTCGCAGCTGCGGGAGCAGTTGGCGGAGGTCCGGGACTCGGCGGTGCCGCGGCTCGGGTCGTTCCTGGCGGCGCTGACCGAGGCGCAGGACCGGCTGGCCCGGGGTGGCCCGCGATGAGTGGCAACGGGTTCGAGGTGGAGCCGCAGACGATGCGCGACGCCGGCGCGACGGTCTCCGACCTCGCGGGCCGCTTCCTCGACGAGTTGGACGGCTTCGAGGCGCAGATGACCGGTTACGGCGAGCCGTGGGGCGCCGACGACATCGGCTCGCTGATCGGGGTCGCCTACACCGAGGTCGCCGCGTACGTCTTCGACTGCCTCGGGCTCGCGGCGGAGGAGATCGGCTCGGCCGGTGGCGATCTGAGCTCGATGGCCGACGCGTACGACCGGGTCGACGAGGACGGCGCGGGCACGATGCGCTCGCTGGCCGGCGGGCTGGGGTAGCGCGATGGGCCTGCAGTTGCCTGGTGAGCTGGTCACCGCGCTCGGCTGGATCGGCTACACCTGGCCGGAGGGCGACGAGGAGAAGCTCTTCGAGATGGGCCAGGCGTGGATCGAGTTCGCCGGCCGGATCGGCGCCACGGCCGGCGAGGCGGACGCCGGCGCGGCCCAGGTGTGGTCGCAGAACCTCGGCCCGGCGGTGCAGGCGTTCCAGGGCTGGTGGACAGGTGAGCAGCACGGGCCGCTGGTGCTCCGGGACGGCGCCCAGGCGGCCGTCATCCTCGGCGCCGGCCTGATCGTCTGTGCGGTGATCGTCCTGGCGTTGAAGATCCAGCTGATCGTGCAGCTGGCCATCCTCGCGTTTCAGGTGGCGCAGGCGATCGTGACCGCGGTGGCCACCTTCGGGGCCTCGCTGGCCGAGATCCCGATCTTCCAGATGATCACTCGGGAGATCGTGGGTCTGCTGATCGACCAGGTCATCGGGCAGCTGCTCGATGCCTAGCAAGCCGAGGAGGGCGCGCGGCGCCGCCGCGAAGCCGGCCGCCGGCAAGATCGTCCGCAAGGCGGTCCAGAAACTGGACAAGCCCATCGTCCGGGTCACCGGGCCCGATCACAGCCTGCCCACGAAGGTAATCCAGGTTCAACGCAGGGACTTCCACGCGACCTCGCAGTTCCGGCGCAAGATGGCGGCGCTGAAGAAGCTCAGCGACGAGGGCAAGCTCTACAAGGCCACCAACCCCGTCGAGCGGGACAAGAACCTCACCGACGGCTACAAGGAGCGGATCCGGCAGAAGATCTGGGACAAGTACTGGCCGCACGACAAGGATCTGGCCAATCGGCTCAGCGAGCGGCTCAGCAGCTACCACCCGGACCACGTATGGGAACTGCAGCTCGGCGGGCCGGACACCGTCGACAACCTCAAGCTGCTGCATGGTAGAACCAACACGGACATCGGTTCGCAGATCTGGGGGCAGATCCAGACCTTGCCGGACGGGACCCCGATCCGAATAGAGGTGGTGGATTGACCCCCGAGCTGCACCAGCTCATCGAGGAGCTGCGGGCCGACCTGGCCGAGGACCAGCCGGCGAGCCTGGGGTACGCCCAGTTCGGCGACGGCGCGGCCACCGATGCCGTGCCGGCGGACCTCCCGGCCGACCTGCGGGATCTCCTGCTGGTGGCCGACGGGCTGCGCGCCGGCCGGATCGAGCTGGCGTCCACGTCCACCCTCGCCGGCATCCAGTACCACCTGGACTACGCGCCGGACTTCTCGGCCATCCCGGAGGACCGGGCGGGCTGGCTGGTGATCGGCACCCGCAGCGACGAGCCGATCTTCATGGATCGGGGCACCGGCGCCATCTGGTACTTCCCGCCGACCGGCACCGAGTGGTTCATGGCGGACGCATTCGAGGAGCTCGCCCCGGACCTGGATTCCTTCGTGCACTACTACCTGCTCGGCCCGGGCTACGCCGACCTGACCCCCGCCGACGACCGGTGGTACGCCTTCCTCGACGAGCAGGGCCTGCTCGACGACGAGGAGGACGACGAGTCCGACGGCGACGCCGACGCGAGGGACGGGCGGTGACCGTCACCCGCGAGGAGTTGGTCGCGCTGTGGGGCGAGCGGGGCGTCATCTACTTCCCGGACCAGCGCTTCGAGGCGATCCTCGGCCCGTTGGGGCCGGAGGTGTTCCCGCCGTACGGCGCCCTGCCGGTCGAGGTGCCGATCCTGTTCACGGTCGACGTTTCGGCACCCGACGTGGAGCTCTTCTCCACCCTGCGCATCGAGGTGGGCGACGAGGCGCCGCGCGCGTACATCGTGCTGGGCAGTTCGCCCGAGGACCCGATGTTGCTGTTCTGCCTGGATGCGGCGACCGGCGAGGTGGTGCTGCTGGATCTCCAGACGCCGAACCTGGAGACCGTCAACAGCAGCTTCGCGGCGTTCGTGGAGTTCCTGTACCGGCTGGGCCAGCTCATCGCCACCGACCCGGGCGGGCGGGAGCGGGCGGCCCGCGCCGCGCGGATCCGCGCCGGCCTGCGGGAGGTCGATCCGGCGGCGTTCGCCGAGTCGGAGTCCTGGTGGAACCTGGCGTTCGACGAACTGGAGTCCACGTCCTGAACTGGTCGCGTCGGCGATCACCCGGCCTGCGGGTCAGACCGGGCTGATGTGCGCGGCGAGCACCCGCCAGCCGTGCGGGTCGTCATGGATCCAGGTCCGGGTGTATCGCAGGCGAGCCGCGAACGGCCTGCCGTCGAACACTCCGGCCACCCGGCCGAGGAAGAACGTCACGCCGGTCGACCCGGCGACGAGCAGGTCCAGCTCCTCCTCGACCAGTTCCTCGATGACCGAGGTCCGGTCCCGGTGCGCGGTCAGGTCGTCCCGTTTGCTGTGCTTGTCGCCGTCCGGGCCGATGGCGATCAACTGGTCGACGAGCAACTGGTCGAGAGCCGCCACGTCGCCGGCCCGCTGCGCCGCCTGCAGGGTGCGCTCGGCATCGAGCAGTTCCGCCTCGCGTTCGCTGTCCGGCATGGTGCCGTCCTCCTGATCGGGGTCCACCCGGCGCCACCATCCACCCGGGCTGTCCGCATTGTGGCAGCCGGCGCGGCCCGAACGGGTGCGGATCGGCCCGCGGCGGGTCGCACCCGGGCGGCGGGCCTGTGTCGCCGAGGCGGTCGTGCGGGAGATCCTGGCGGTCGTCCCGGCCGGCTGCGCGACCTGCTGCACCACCCCAGCCCGGACGACGACACCTGCACGCTGGCCGTACGCGTGCTGCCCTGAGCCGCCCGGCTCACAGGCCCAGCCGGAGCCGCACCACCGTTCCCTCCGGCTCGGTCAGCACGGCGACCTCGTCGCAGACCTGCTCTACGATCGCCAGCCCCCGCCCCCGTACCGCGTCGGCCGGCGGCATGTCCCGGCCGAACGCCCGCACCGGCGGCCCCTGGTCGATGACGTCGCAGAACAACTGGTCCGCCTCGGCCCACAGCCGGACCCGGCCACCGCCGGTGGTGTGCTGCAACGTGTTGGTGGCGAGCTCACTGACGGCCAAGGTCAGCAGCTCCACGCGGTGTGGCGGCAGACCCCGCGCCAGGGCCGCGGCGCAGACGAACGCGCGCAGCGCTCGCAGGTCGGTCGCCACGTGGTACGCCATCGATTCCGGGGCGTGGGCGGACGCCGAATGCTCGGCCACGACCCGGGTCTCCCGCCGGCCGGCCGCCATCAGCCGGCCAACCGCGGGTCGTCGGCGGGCGGGCGCAGCAGGGTGCCGACGCCTGTGACGTCCAGCACTGCGGCGACCGGCCCGCTGGCGTTGACCGCGTACAACCGCCGACCGGCCGCGCGGGCGATCTGGTGGGCGGTCACCAGGCCGTGCAGACCGGTGGAGTCGAGGAAGCGCAACCCGCCCACGTCGACCACGACCACGGGCGCGCCGCGGACCGCCGCGGACAGCACGGTGGTCAGTTCCTCCTGCGTGGCCAGGTCGCACTCGCCGGACAGCGTGACGACGATCCGGCCGGGTGCCGTGGACGTCCGGGCCTCGAAGTGCGGCATCGGGCAGCAGCACCTTCCTCGTCGTGACAGCCGTTGTCGGCACATCATGTCACCCTCCGGTCTGCCGCCAGCGTCCTCCGTTCGGCGGCGTTGCGCGGCTGCCGTCCCGATCCGCCGGCGGGCCCACACCTCGTCCGGGGCGGCCCGGGGGCAGGGTCACGGGGCAGGCCTTCTCCGCATGCCCGGTGGACCAGGCGGTCACTACGGGCGGATGTCCAGGGCGCCGATCAGGTCGTCGCGCAGCGTGAACCGGTACCGCAGCTCGACCGGGCTGCCGGGAAAATCGCCCGACACCCGGGCGAGGACCAGGTACGAGTCGCCCGCCTGCGGCGTGACCGTCACCGGCTCAGCGGAGTAGGAGTAGGCCGCCATCGTCCGCTGGCGCCAGGCGCGGATCGCGGCCCGTCCCTCGTGCAGCCGATCCTCGTCGGCCACGCTCGCGGTGTCCGCGAAGCAGGAGACGAAGCCCTCCAGGTCGCCGTCGTCGACGGCCCGGAAGTACCGGTCGATCACCTCGGGCAGGTCGACCGCCATCTGCTCCTCCTGCGGCATGGGCCACCGTCGGGCAGCCGAGTTCCCCGTCCGACCTCACGGTACGAGACGGTCCCGGTGCCGCGCGGCCAACCGACGGAACCGGCCGTCGGCTCGTCGGCTGGCCGCCAGGGGGCGGGCGCGGGTCAGGGCTTGCGGCCGACGGCGCAGTAGCCGTCCAGGTCGGCCGGCGGGCCGTCCTGCTCGGGCCGCCAGTGGGTGAACGGCACAAGGCCGGGTTCGACCAGCTCCAGGCCGTCGAAGAACCGGGCGATCCGCTCCGGGCTGCGCAGGTGGTACGGCAGCGCGCCGCTCTCGTTGTACTGCCGGTGCGACTCGACGACCGCCGCGCTGGTGTCGGTGCCGTCGGACAGCGCCAGGTAGCTGCCGGACGGGACCGCGTCGAGCAGCGCGCGGATGATGGCGACCGCCTCGTCGTCGTCGCCGACGTGGCCCATCACCCCGAACAGCAGGACCGCGACCGGCTGGCTGAGGTCGAGGTGCTCGTCGGCCTGCCGGAGCACCGCCTGCGGGTCGTGCAGGTCGGCGTGGATGTACCGGGTCAGCCCTTCCGGGCTGCCGACCAGCAGCGCCCGCGCGTGGGCCAGCACCATCGGGTCGTTGTCGACGTAGACGACCCGGCTCTGCGGGTTGACCCGCTGGGCAACCTGGTGGGTGTTGTCGGCGGTGGGCAGTCCGGTGCCGACGTCGAGGAACTGCCGGATCCCGGCCTCGCCGGCGAGGAAGCGCACCGCGCGGGACAGGAACGCCCGGGACTCACGTGCCGTCTCGATCATCGCGGGAAAGAGTTCGCGGACCTGCTCGCCGGCCAGCCGGTCGACCTCGAAGTTGTCCTTGCCGCCGAGCCAGTAGTTCCAGATCCGGGCGGAGTGCGGGACGCTTGTGTCGATCTTGGTGCCGTCGGTGGCCGGGGGAGGGGCGGTTTCTGCCACGGGCGTCCTTCCGCTGAGGGATGGGGGAAGACACAGAGGACACTCATGCTCGCACAGCCCTGCCGTCCACAAAACGGACACCCATGCCGTCCGGACGCACCGGGACCGGTCCCGGGTTTGCCGCCGGTCCGCCCGGGTAGCCACGCGTCTTCCGGAACGAAGGGCGGGGGCATGGCTGAGCTGGCGTTCGTCGACAAGGTTGCGGCACGGGCGGGTGTCCCGCCCGAGCAGGCGCGACCGCTGACCGAGGCGGTTCTGCGTACCCTCACCGAGCGGCTCAGCGGTGGCGAGGCCGCCGCGCTGGCCCCCCACCTCGCCGCGGAGTTGAGCCCGCTGCTGGTGAAGGTCGCCGAGGCGCCGGAGGCGTTCGGATACGACGAGTTCCTGCGGCGTGTCGCCGAGCGTGCGGGGATCGACCGGCCGACCGCCGAGCGAGGCTCTCGGGCCGTGCTGCAGACGATGCACCGGGTGGTCGGGCACCGCGAGTTCGAGGATGCCCTGTCCCAGCTCCCGGCGGACCTGAAGGAACTGGCCCAGCCGCTGCCGCAGGGCCCCTGACCGGCGCCCCGGCCAGCCCGGGGCGTGTGGCGTCGCACGGCGGGCTCGCCGGTGCGTTGGCGCCGCACAGAACGCCCGATGCGAAGGTGCCCCGGCCTACCGCCGCCCGCGCCGGGCGGGCCCACCAGCACGGTTGCCGGGTTTGCGGGCCCCGGTGCCGGATCTGCGCGCCGGACCGGCGGTCCGGCGGGTCGAGGTGGCCGTGCCACGCGCGGCGGGCTGGCGGCGGGCCGCCACCAGCACGACGGCGGCCACCACCACGACGATCAGGGCTGGCACCAGCCAGGGTGGCCACCCGCCCCCTCGTGTCTCTTCCGTGGCGCCGGCCGGGGCGCTCGCCGGGACACCCGTCGTGCCCGCGTCGGCGCTCGCGCCGGCCACGCCGGGGCTCGCCGACGGGGTGCCCTCGATGAGGGCGAGCAGGGCCGGCGCCGGCCCGTCCGTGGGCGGCGTCCAACCGGCCGGCGCCGCCGTGCTGGCCCCCTGGTAGTCGAAGGTGACGGTGCCACGCACTGCCTCGCCGTCCGAGGCGACGGAGAGGTAACTGGCGGTGTATCGCCCCTTCGCCGGCCAGTGCGCGACGGACACCATGGCCGGGAAACCGGTGTGGTACAACCGCGGCTCGAAGACTCCGTTGACCATGAAGTACTCCTGAACCGGCTTGTCCAGCCGCTTCGGCTCGCCGTACGACCAGCCGCTGTCCACCCGGGACCCGCTCGGCCCGGTGACTGTGAAGTGGGCGTTGGAGGCTGGCTTCTCGGTGAAGTACAACCCCAGCTGTGTCAGTGGCTCGCGGACCACTGTGCCGGTCAGCGGGGCGGACGTCGCCAACTGGCCGTGCGCGGACGCCGGAGCGGCGGGCAGCAGCAGTGACACCGCCAGGGCCGCCACCAGCGCCGCCACCGCTCGGCTCCAGACGTGACGGGCAGTGACCAGCCTCGATCGCATCCGTTCATCATGGTCATTTCCCCGCCGCCGAACAAGACGTAGAGTTCTCCTCCCCGACGATCAGTTCGACACCCGTCCCCCGCGTCGTTCGGAGTCCGCCCGTGTTCCTCCGTACCCCCGGTTCCCGCGTTCCCGTCGTCCTCGCCGTCGTCCTCGTCACCGCCCTGCTCGCCACCGGTTGCGGGCAGGACGACGACCCGTCCGTGGCCAACCCCTCGACGCCGCCGACGGCCGCCGCGCCGGGCAGCGCCACGACGGCGCCCACCTCGTCGGGCAGTCCCACACCCAGCCCCAGCGCCAGCACACCGGCCGTGGACCGGCAGATCACCGTGACGATCGCGAAGCGGCGGATCGACCCGCCCACCGGGCGGGTCACCGTGGGTAAGGGCGAGCTGGTCCAGATCACTGTCACCTCGGACGTCTCCGACGAGCTGCACGTGCACGGCTACGACCTGGGCGCCCGGCTTCCGGCCGGCACGCCCGGGTCGGTGGAGTTCCGCGCCGACAAGACCGGACTGTTCGAGGTGGAGACGCACGAGTCCGAGCTGGTGCTGTTCCAGCTCGTCGTCCGCTGAGCGCCATGACCGGCGCCCCGGCGGTGCTGGCGCACGGCGTCGGCGGCCGCCAGGACCTGCCGATCACACTGCCGCAGCTCGTCGTCGCCGCGGCCCTGACCCTGGTCGTCACGTTCCTCGCGCTGGGCCTGCTGTGGCGCGAGCCGCGACTCGACCGGGACGCGACCGGCGGACGGCCGGTGCCGGAGCGGCTGGCCCGGATCGTCGACGCGCCCGCGTTCCGGTGGGCACTGCGCGGGCTGGGTCTGCTCGCCGCCGGCTGGTTCTGCGTGGGCCTGCTGGGTGGGCCGGACACCCCGGACAACCCGACGGCCGGTGCGCTCTACGTGCTGCTCTGGGTCGGGCTGGTGCCCGTGTCGCTGCTGCTCGGCCCCGTCTGGCGGGCGATCAACCCGCTGCGTACCCTGCATCTGCTCGCCGCGCTGGTGGCGCGCCGGGACCCGGAGCGCGGCCTCCGCGAGCTGCCGGCGGGCCTGGGGCTCTGGCCGGCGGCTGTCGCCCTGTTCGGGTTCGTCTGGCTGGAGCTGGTCGCACCCGACCGGGCCACGCTGCCGGTCATCACCGCCTGGCTCGGCGGGTACGCCGTGGTCATGCTGGCCGGGGCGGCGCTGTTCGGCGCGGGCTGGTTCGACCGGGCCGACCCGTTCGAGGTGTACAGCGGGCTCGTCGGCCACCTCGCCCCGGTCGGCCGGGCGGCGGACGACGTGCTCGTGTGGCGCAACCCGCTCGACGGGATCGCCGGGCTGCGGCCCCGCCCCGGGCTGGTCGCCGTGGTGATCGTGCTGCTCGGCTCGACCATGTTCGACAGCCTGTCCAACGCGCCGGCCTGGCTACGCTTCACCCAGGAGTACGGCCTGCCCCCGGTGGTCACCGGCAGCGCCGGGCTGCTCCTGGTCATCGCCGCCGTCGCAGTGGCGTACCTCGCCGCCACCGGAGCGGCGACCCGGATCGGCCGCGCCGGACCCGCCGAGGTGCCCGGGCTGCCCGGCGAACTCGCCCACTCGATCGTGCCGATCGCGGTGGGCTACCTGGTGGCCCACTACTACTCGCTGCTGATCCTGGAGGGCCAGCGCACCGTCGCGCTGCTCTCCGACCCCCTGGACACCGGCGCGAACTGGCTCGGCACCGCCGGCTGGGAACCGCACACCGGCCTGGTCACCCCGTCCGGGGTGGCCACCCTCCAGATCACCGTCATCATCCTCGGGCACCTGCTCGGCACGCTGCTCGCCCACGACCGCGCCCTGTACCTGTTCCCCCGCGCCCGGGCGGTGGTCGGCCAGCTCCCGCTGCTGGCGCTGATGGTCGCCTACACCGTCGCCGGCCTGCTGCTGCTCTACGCCGGGTAGGTGCACCGGGGGACCCGCATCGGAGGCGCCGAGGTTCACCGGTGAGGATGGGGCGTGGATTCGGATCTTCGGCGCTACCTCGACGAGCTGGTCGACGGCGCCCGCGACGTGCTCGGCGACGACCTGGTGGGCGCGTACGCGGCCGGCTCGGTGGGGCTCGGCGCGTACCAGGCCGGCCGCAGCGACGTGGACGTGGCGCTGCTCTGCGCCGGGCCGCTGACCGAGGCCGACAAACTGGCGCTGGTGGCGCGGCTGCGGCACGAGGCGCTGCCCTGCCCGGCACGCGGGCTGGAGCTCGTCGCCTACCGGCGGGAGGTGGCCGCCTCCGGCAGTCCCGAGCCCGGCTTCGAGGTCGAGCTGAACACCGGCTCCGAGATGCCGTTCCGGTGCACCCTCGACCCCGCCGACCGCCCGGCGGCCGACGGCCGGTTCTGGTACGGACTCGACCGCAGCATCCTGCACCAGAGCGGGCTGCCGCTGCTCGGGCCGCCGGCGGGGGAGGTCTTCGCCGACCTGGCCCCGGCCGACCTGCGCCGGCTGCTGATCGAGGCGCTGTCGTGGTGGCTGGCCCTGCCGACGCCGCCGGACGACCAACCCGCGCCCGGCGCGGAGGACGCGGTGCTCGGCGCCTGCCGGTCCCTGGTACGCCACCGCGACGGCGTCTGGCTGTCCAAGGCCGCGGCAGGGCAGCGTTTGATCGACGCCGGTGACCCGGCCGAGGTGATCGGCCGGTCCCTCGCCGCGCGGCACGCTGGGCCGCCGCCCACCGGCGCCCAGGCGCGTGCCTTCCAGCACCGGGTCCGCGCCGAGATCGCCGGCCAGCCGACTAGCGGACCGGGCGGGCGTGGAGCGAGGCGAAGAGCAGGTTGAGACCCTCGGTCATCGTCGGGTGGGTGATGACCGCGTCCCGCAGTGCGGTCCACGGCATCCCGGCGAGCATGGCCAGCTGCACCGAGGTGATCACCTCACCGGCTTCGGCGCCGAGCAGCGCCGCGCCGAGGATCTGGTCGGTCCCGGCGTCGACCACCGCCTTCCACGTTCCCTCGGTCTGGCGCAGGGTGCGGGCCCGGGGGATCGCGGCGACCGGCAGGTGGGCGACCTGGACGTCGTACCCGGCCCGGCGCGCCTCGGTTTCGGTGACACCGACCCGGGCCAGCTCCGGGGTGGTGAAGACGGTGTACGGGATGAGCCGACCGGCGGTGCTGCGCAGCTCACCCGCCAGGTTCGCCCGGATGATCCGGTAGTCGTCGAGCGAGGCGTGGGTGAACTGCGGGGTGCCGGCGACGTCCCCCGCCGCCCAGGTCCGTTCGGCGCTGGTTTGCAGGTACTCGTCGACCGCCACGAAGCCGCGGTCGTTCAGCCGCACGCCGGCGGCGTCCAGGCCGAGGCCGTCCGTGACCGGCTCCCGGCCGACCGCGACCAGCACGTCGTCGCCGGTCACCAGGCTGCCGTCGTCCAGCGTCACCCGGACCGTGCCGTCGGCGTTGCGGTCGACCCGGGCGACCGTCATGCCGGCGCGCACGTCGATGCCGTCGTCGAGCAGGATCCGCAGCACCGCGTCGCCGACGTCGGGATCCTCGCGGGTGAGCAGCCGCGGGCCACCTTCGATCAGGGTCACCGCACTGCCGAACGACGCGAACATCTGCGCGAACTCCACCCCGACGGTGCCACCCCCGAGCACCACCAGTCGGGCCGGCAGCCGGTCCAGGTGCAGCAGGGTGTCACTGGTCAGCACCGAGGCCTCGGCCATCCCGGGGACCGGCGGCAGGTGTGGGCGGGTACCGGTATTGATCACCACGTCGGCGCCGCGCAGGATTCGTTCGCCGCCGTCGGCCAGCGCCACCCGTACGGTCCGGGGGCCGACGAACCGGGCCTCCCCGATCACCAGGTGCAGGCCGGAGTCGAGGAACTGCTGCCGGTTGGCGGCCACCATCCCCTCGACGACGTCCTGCTTGTGGGCGCGCAGCAGGTCCACGTCGACCCGGCCGCCCTCGACCACCAGGCCGAGCGCGGCCGCGCCGCGTAGCTGGCGGGCCGCCCGCGCGCTCGTCACCAGCGCCTTGGTCGGGATGCACGCGACGTTGATGCAGCTGCCGCCGATCATGCCGCGTTCGACCATCGCCACCCGCCGGCCAGACCGGGCGAGGTCCATGCTCAACGTCTTGCCGGCCTTGCCGCCACCCACGACGAGCAGGTCGAACTCCTCCGGTCGGTCGGTCACCGGGTGCTCCTCTCGGTCGCCGGGCCGGTGCCGCCGCCGGTGCAACGGCGGCCAGACCAGCCTGTCAGCTCCGATGCACCATCGGCCCCGTTCCGAGCAGAACCGCGACCTCCGCGCCGGGCCCGCCGCGAGCTCAGTGCCGGGCGGCGCCGTTCTCGCTGACCGGCTGCCCGAAGGGCAGGAACGGCACGGGCGTCGGTTCGGCGGTGTCGCCGGGTCGCGTGAAGGTCGGGTCGGCGTCGCCGGTGGGTCCCTCCGCGGCGGCCGTACGGTCGGCAGCCGCTGCCGGCTCGTCCGTGGTGGACGGGGTGCCGCCCGGTTCCGCACCGGACTGGTCGCCACCGGGCCGGTCCACGCGCTCGCCGTGCCGACCGGCGCTCGGCCGCTCACCACCCACCGGCTCCACGTCGGTCCGCTCGGCACCCGGCCGCTCGACGCTGGAGCGGGTGCCCACCATCGGGTACTCGGCGGTCTCCGTACCGCCCGCGGCGGCGGCCATGACGGCGGCGGCGGCCAGGTCGGCCACCCGCTTCGCCTCCCGCTGCACCCGGGCGCGGACGTCCTTGGCGTGCCGCTCGGCGGAGTCTCCGGCGCGCCGGGCCTCGTCCAGCCGAGCGCTCTCGGCGGTGAGGTCCCGACGGACCTCGCCCAGCCGCTGCTGCACCCGGGACAGCTCGTTCTCCAGGGTCTCGCCCTCCTCGCGCACCTCGGCGAGCTGCTGCTGGGCGGCCTCCAACTCGGCGTGCAGCTGGGCCGACTCCTGCCGGCGCTCCTCGATCTCCTTCTGCAGGGCGGCGAGTTGCTCCTGGTGGGTGGCGGCCTGCTCGTCGGCCCGGTTGCGCAGGTCGGTCACGTGCTGCTGCGCCTCGGCCAGCAGCGCGGCGATCTGCTGCTCGGTCGCGCTGCGCTGCTCGGCCAGCTCCCGCTCGGCGGCCGCCTGCTGCTCTGCGATCTCCTGCTCGGCGGCGCTCCGGCGGTCGTTGACGTCGCGTTCGATGCCGGCCTGCCACTGGGCCAGCTCCTGCTGGCTCTTGGCCCGGGCCGCCTGGAGCTCCTGCTGGATCTGGGTGCGGGCCGACTTCATCAGTGCGTCGGCGGCGACCCGGGTCTGGTTGAGCTGCTGCGCGCTCTGTTCGGTGATCCGCTTCGCCTCGTTCTGGGCGCGCTCGTGCGCGGCCTCACCGTCGGCGCGCAGCTGCTCCGCGTGCTCCCGGATCGCGGTCAGCTCGGCCTCGGCCACGCTGCGCCGCTCCTCGTGCGCCTGCTCCTGCTCGGCCCGCCGCGCCGCCAGCTCCTCCGCCAGATCCTGGCGCGCCTGCGCGGTCCGCTCGCGGGCGTCGGCGAGGATCCGCTCCGCCTCGGCGCGCAGCTCGTTGGCCAGGTCCGTGGCGGAATCGTTGATCATGGCGGCCTGCTTCTCCGCGAGGGCCAGGATCTCGCCGACCATCGGGCCCAGATCCTGGAACGAAGCGCGGTCCACCTGCACCGGCTGGTCGCGCAGCTCGGCCAGCTCGGCGCGCAGCCGCTGCACCTCGGCGGTCAACTCACGGACCCGGACGGCGGAGCGCCCATGCTCTCCGCTCAGCATCGCGATCTGACCGTCGAGCTGCTCCAGGTGCCGGTCGACCTGGCGTTTGTCGTAGCCGCGCAGCGTGAGCTCGAAGCTCGGCCGCGAGGCCGCGTCGTCGCGTGCTGCGAGCGGCTCAGCGCCGATGGACATGCACCATCCTCCGTACGATCGGGGCGCCAGGGCCGGCGGTCTACCGCCCCGCGGGCCGTGAGTGTGGCGCAACGCTACCGCCGAGGCGGCCCGGTGCGAAGTCCCGCCCCGTCTCTGTCCGGCCGGCCCTCCCTTCCTCGGTCGATCATGGAGTCGTGGTGCCCGGAAGACCCTGATCCGCGGCTCTTGTGATCCACCACAACTCCATGATCGACGCGGTGGGAGGGGGTCAGCGGCGGCGGGCTACCAGGACCGCGTCGTGCAGGGTGATGTTCTTGCCGTCCGGGTCGGTGGCTGGGCGGGGACGCGCCTCGGCGGTGCGCACCTCCCACTGGGCCGGGTCCAGTGCGGCGGCCACGTCCTCGGCGGTGTACATCATGTCCGGCAGGTGCATCCGGTGCGCCGACGTCCACAGGTCCGACGGGTGGTGCCCGACGATCAGCAGGGTGCCGCCGGGCGCCACAGCGGCGGCCAGCCGGGCGAACAGCTCCCGCCGCTGCGCCGGTGGCAGGTGCATGAACTGCGCGGACACCAGGTCGTACGCCTCCTCGGCGGGCGGCTTCTCGCGCAGGTCGGCGTGCGTCCACTCGATGCGCTCGCCGACGCCGGCAGCGTCGGCGTGCCCGGCGGCCCTGCTCAGCGCGGTGGTGGAGATGTCCACCGCCGTCACCCGCCAGCCGCGTTCGGCCAGCCACACCGCGTCGGCGCCCTCGCCGCTGCCCACGTCGAGCGCCCGGCCCGGGACCAGATCGGTGGCCTCGGTGACCAGCTGCGGGTTCGGCCGGCCGCTCCACACCGCCGGCCGGGACCGGTAGCGCTCCTCCCACGCCGGCTCCTCGAAGGCCGTCGCGAGGACCTGCCGGTACGCGGTCACCGCGTCGCGGGTCTCCTCGGCGATCAGGTCGGCGTTGATCGCCGCCCCGGCGGTGAGGCCGGCCGCGGCGGACGCGATGACCTGGCCGCGGACGTCGGCCACGTTGCCGGCCACCCACACGCCCGGGACGGTCGTCGCCCCGGTGGCGTCGGCCGGGATCTGGGTGCCGATCACGTGCCCGCCCATCGTCACCTCCTCCGGAGCCAGACCCAGCCCCACCAGCATTCCGGCGCGGGCCACCGGTCGCGCCGTCACCACCACGGCGTCGAGCGCCACCACCCGGCCGGAGGCGAGCCGGACGCCGGTCAGCGCATCGCCGGTGACCTCCAGCCCGGCCACCGGCCCGGGCACCACGGCGATGCTCCGGGCGGCGAGCCGCTCGGCGGTCTCCTCGTCCGGCGCCGGGGCGTCGTGCAGCAGGAGCAGCACGTCCGAACTCCACTGCCGCCACATCTCGGCCTGGTGCACGGCCAGTGGACCGGTGGCGAGCACGCCGATCCGCCGGTCCTGGACCTCCCACCCGTGGCAGTACGGGCAGTGCAGCACGTCGCGCCCCCACCGCTGCGCCACCCCGGGCACGTCGGGCAGCTCGTCGGTGAGCCCGGTGGCCACCAGCAGCCGACGGGCCCGCACCTCGCGCCCGTCGTCGAGGCCGAGGTGGAACCCGTCGTCGTCCCGGGTGACCGCCTCGACCCGCCCGTCCAGGAACTTCCCGCCGTACCCGGCCACCTCGGCACGCCCGGCGGCGAGCAGCTCGGCCGGAGGCGTTCCCTCCCGTGCCAGGTAGTTGTGCACATGGCCGGCCGGCGCGTTGCGCGGCTCGCCAGAGTCGATCACCAGCACCGACCGTCGGGCCCGGCTCAGCGCCAGGGCTCCGCTGAGCCCCGCCGCGCCACCGCCCACCACCACCACGTCATATGTCTCGTCCACCGGAATCTCCCCTTGCTCGTCGGCTGAGCCCACCATCCGCCGACACCGGCCAGGTGGCAACTATCCTTGCCGTTATGGCAAACGACGACAGTGCGGCGCTGGCCGCGGTCGGCCCACGGTTGCGTGCCCTGCGCCACCAGCGGGGTACGACGCTGGCCCAACTCGCCGAGCTGACCGGCATCTCGGTGAGCACCCTGTCCCGGCTGGAATCCGGTAGCCGCCGGCCGACCCTCGAGCTGCTGCTCCCGCTGGCCCGCGCCTACCAGGTGCCGCTGGACGAGCTGGTGGACGCCCCGGCCACCGGCGACCCGCGAGTGCACCCCAAGCCGATCGTCCAGCACGGCGTGACGTTCCTGCCGTTGACCCGCCGACCGGGTGGCGTGCAGGCGTTCAAGCAGATCCTCCCGCCCAACACCCCCACCGGGGAGCACACCCAGCAGACCCATGAGGGGTACGAGTGGATCTACGTGCTCTCCGGCCGCCTGCGCCTGCTGCTCGGAGAGCACGACCTGACGCTCACCCCGGGCGAGGTGGCCGAGTTCGACACCCGAGTCCCGCACCGGGTTTACAACCCCGGCCCCGGCACCACCGAGGTCCTCAACCTCTTCGGGCCGCAGGGGGAGCGGCTGCACGTCCGCGCCCGTCCTGCCGCGTCCGACAGGGGATAGGGCCTTGGCGGGTCACCCGGGAGGGCGGGCTACCTTACCTGCGGTGCTTCGAAGCGCGTGACCGGAGGAGTCGATGCTCAGATGACGGCAGAGCGACCGATGCCCACACAGGACGACGTGCTCGGGTATTTCAACACGCTGTCCAACTGGGGACGGTGGGGCGACGACGACCAGCTCGGGACGCTGAACCACATCACCGACGACGTCCGGCTGGCGGCGGCGCGGGCCGTGCGGCACGGCAGGAGCGTGTCCTGCGCATGGGAGGTCGCCGCACCGGGAGACATGGAGCGGTCGACGACGACGTGCCCGTGCACCGCCGACATGCCGGGTGCGGAGAACATGCCGCCCGCCTTCCACGCCGACCGGCGCTGGGGCTTCTCGTCCGAGCGGCTCGGCATCTCGTTCCACGGCAACACCCTCACCCACCTCGACTCGCCGTGCCACATCTTCTGGGACGGCACGATGTACAACGGGCGGTCGCACTCGTTGGTCGACGCCGCAACGGGCTCGGCGTGGGCAGCCGTCACGGCGGCCGCGAACGGGATCGTCACGCGTGGTGTCCTGCTCGACGTCGCGGCGGCCCGCGACGTGGCGTGGTTGGAGCCGGGGCAGGGGGTGTCTCCCGACGATCTCGAGGAGGCCGAGCGTCGCCAGGGTGTCCAGGTGCGACCCGGCGACGCGGTACTCCTGCGGACCGGCTACGGGCGCTTCCGGCACGAGAACGGCGCGGCCCACGGTTTCACGCAGGCCGGCTGGCACGCGTCCTGCCTGCCGTGGCTGCAAGAACGGGGGGTGGCGCTGATCGGCGCTGACACCCCCCAGGACGTTCAGCCGTCGGGGTACGACGACGTGTTGATGCCGGTCCACGCCGTGAGCCTCGTCGCGATGGGTCTGTGGCTGCTCGACAACTGCGACCTGGAGGCCTGCGCGACAACGGCTGCCGAGCTCGACCAGTGGGACTTCCAGCTCGCAGTCGCGCCGGTCCGCTTCGCCGGTACGTCCGGCAGCCCGGTCAACCCGATCGCCACATTCTGACCGCTCGCCGTCTTGCGCCTGGCGCGTCTGATCGTGGTTGAGGGCGGGGAGCCGGCGTGCGTCTCCGGTCATCGGACCGGTGCTGTGCGTACCTCGGTGAGGTGTTTGGTGATGCGTAGCAGCACCTGGTCCGGTGGCCCGGCGACGAAGGCCGCCGTGTCGGCGAGCGCGGCGATCAAGGGCAGTCCACGGCCGCCGACGGTGAGCGGGGCGGGGAGTTCAGCGTCGAGTCCGGCGCCATCGGGGGCACGGCCGCGGTTGCCGACCTCGAGCAGGCAGACGTCGTTCTCGATGATGATGGTGATGTCGACTGTGCTGTCCGGGTCGGCGTGCACCACCGCGTTGGCGCATGCTTCGGTGATCAGGACGGCCAGGTGGCCACGGGAGTCCTCGGCGGCGTCGGTGAGGTTCAGCAGGGTGGTGAGTACCTGGCGGGCGCGGGTCACCGAGGACGGTTGTCGCGGGAGTGACAGCGTCATGGCCACGCGCATCGCGCAGTTCCTCCTCAGCCCGTGCGTGACCGCGCCGGACTCGTGTGTCACACCCAGGGGCGGGACGCTCCCGTAGTGATCGGCACTACCCGGGGTCTGCTGAGGTGAAACGGGTGAGGGTGCCCGGCACAGGTCCCGGGCGCTCAGCGGGGCGCGGCGATCGGCGGTGTGGACGGCCCGAAGGTGGTCAGGAACCGGTCCCGGAAGGTGTCCATCGGCCATACCGGCGCCCCCGGACCGGGCCGCAGGCCGTCCTGCCACCCCCAGCCCGCCACCCGGTCCAGCACGGCCGGATCGTGGGCGACGATGGTGATCGGCACGTCCCGGCTGGCGCCCTCGCCGGTGACCACCGGGGCGGGCTGGTGGTCGCCGAGGAAGACCAGCACCAGGTCGTCGTCCCCGTAGGTCCGCACGTAGGAGATCAGGGTCTCCAGCGAGTACGCGATGGCCTTGCGGTACCCGCCGCGAATCTGGCCGGCGTTCCGGTCGTCGGCGTCGCCGCTGTCCTCGTCGACCGCGGAGCTGTGGTAGATCGAGCCGTCGCCCACCTCGTCCCACCCGATCATCTCGGGCACCGCCGTCCACGGCGAGTGACTGGAGATCAGCGGGATCTCCGCCATCAGCGGGCGGTCCGCGCCGGCCCGGATCCGCCGCTGGAAGAACGACAACGTGTACTGGTCGGGCATCGGGGCGTAGCTGAACTTCGGTCCCCGGTAGCCGAGCGCCTCCGTGTCGTAGTAGCGGTCGTAGTCGAAGAACCCCTGCTCCGGCCACGGTTGGGTGGCCGCCGGCAACACGCCGACGGTCTGCCAGCCGGCCCGGCGGAACGCGCCGTTGAGGGTGAGCCGGTCGCTGGCCAGCAGGGTGCGGTGTCGCCGCTCGTTGTCCGTCCACAGGCCGGACAGCAGCGTGTCGTGCGCCAACCAGCTGCCGCCGCCGAAGGTGGGGGAGGTGAGGAAGCCACTGCGGGCGTGGTACCCGGCCGTGCGCAGCCGCTCCGTTCCGGCGTCCAGCACCGCGTTGACCTGCGGCGCCAGCTCCGGGTCCTCCACCGCGTCGCGCCCGTAGCTCTCCACGAACGCGACGATGACGTCCTTGCCGCGCAGCCCCGTCAGCAGTTGGTCGCCCGGGGTGTCGCGGAACGGGTCGGCGTTGATCTGCGCACCGAACGCCTCCCGGTCGTGCAGCCGCGCGTCCACCTGGGTCGCGTGGGCGCCGACCAGCGCGGTGGTTCCGGCGTCGGCCACCGGCACACCCGGTACGACGCGCACCCCGACGACGGCACAGGCCACCCACGCGACGGTCAGCGCGGCCACCGCCCGGGTCGCCACCCGCTCGTGCCGGACCAGCAGCGACGCCAACCGCCGCAGCGCCAGCGTGAGCACCACCAGCAGCGCGCCGACCAGCAACAGGATGCCGACCGCCGCGCCGACCGCGCCGGCCCGACCGGCCGAGTCACGGACGAAACCGAACGCGTCGTCCAGCAGCAGCCAGTCCAGCACCAGGTCGAACGGCCGGTCGAGAGCCGTACGGAAGCCCAGGTCGGCGAGCTTCACGATGGCGAGCAGGCCGAGCAGCGGCCCGACCACGGCCACCGCCACCCGCCGGGTCCGCGCCGGCAGGGCCAGCAGCAGCGCGGCGACGAGCAGCCCCTCCAGCGGGATGCGCAGGAAGGCGCCCGGCGTGAGCAGGCCGAGCCGGTCCGGGCCGACCAGCACGGCGAACACCAGCAGCACCGCCAGCGCGCTGCCCACCCCGCCCGCCACCCGCCGCGCCGGGCCGCGCCCGGCCGCGGCGGACACCCCGGGAGTACGCGCCGACACCCCGCCCGGGGCAGGGGGGCGCGAACGGAACCGGCCGGCGAGCCGGCGTACCCGGGCGGAAAAGGTCATCAGAGCCTCCAGTCGGAGTGGACCGTACCGCCCGAGCGGGCCGCCATCGCCCGCGCGGGAGCGGGCACCGGCAGCATGGGCGGCAGCGCCACCGTGGACGGCGCGACCACCGGCAGCAGAGTCGGCAGCGCCACCGGCCCGGAAACCGGGGCGGGCACCGGCGGCGCGTTCCGCACCGGCGCGGGCGGCATCGGGAGGGCCCGCCGGGACACCGGTCGGCGCCGCCACAACCACGCCACGTCCCGGCCGAACGACTCGACCAGCAGCGCCAACGCCACCACCAGCACCAGCGTGGTCCACGGATCGGGCAGCACCCCCGCCGCGGCCACCGCCAGCAGCACCCCCTGCGCCGCGGCCACCACCTTGCGCCAGAACCGCGGCGGCAGTGACCCGCCCAGCCAGGGCAGCACCGCGCTCGCCGCGACGAACGCGTACCGCATCACGCCGATGGCCAGCACCCAGTCGCCGGCGACCGGCGCGACGTGCACGCTGAGCACCAGGATCAGGAACGCGTCGACCTCCATGTCGAAGCGGGCGCCGAGCGCACTAACCGTGCCGGTGTGCCGCGCCACCTGCCCGTCCACCGCGTCCAGCAGCAACGCCACCGCGCTCACCGCGACCAGCAACCCCACCGGCGCGGTCCGGCCGAACGAGTCCGCCACCAGCGCGGTGACCGCGCCGACCAGGACGGCCCGGGTCAGCGTCACCCGGTCGGCCGGTCCCAGGCGGGACGCACCGGCCCGGTGCAGGCCCCGGCTCAACGCGAGGCAGGTGACCACCGCGTAGCCGGTACCGACCAGCCAGCCTGCGCCATCCAGCCCCACCGTTGCGGCCAGCACCGCCAACACGACCAGTTGCGCGCTCAGCCCGATCATCGGACCACTTCGAACCGTGGGCACCGTACCTCCGTGTTTATGATCGACGACCCCGACAGGGAACACGGAAAACGTGGCCGTTCGGTTCGGCCGGGAGCAAAGGTGAGGTGCGCGACGGTGATCCGCGAGGCGTACGCCTGCTGGGTGCGTGAGCCCGGCGCGGCGGAGATCCGGCCGGTGTCGTTGCCCGTCCCGGGCCCCGACGAGGTGCTGGTCCGAGCGCGCTACTCGGGGGTCAGCCGGGGCACCGAGACGCTGGTCTTCACCGGCCGGGTGCCCGCCGACCAGCACGCCGCGATGCGCGCGCCCTTCCAGGAGGGCGACTTCCCGGGCCCGGTGAAGTACGGCTACCTCAGCGTCGGGGTGGTCGAGCAGGGCCCACCGGAGCTGCTCGGGCGCACGGTCTTCTGCCTGCACCCGCACCAGAGCGCGTACGTCGTGCCGGCCACCGCGGTGGTGCCGGTGCCCGACGACGTGCCGCCCGCCCGCGCGGTGCTCGCCGGCACGGTGGAGACCGCCGTGAACGCGCTGTGGGACGCGGCGCCGCTGGTCGGCGACCGGGTCAGCGTGGTCGGCGCGGGCATGGTGGGCTGCTGCGTCGCGGCGTTGCTCGCCCGCTTTCCCGGCGTGCGGGTCGAACTGGTCGACACCGACGCCCGCCGCGCCGGGGTGGCGGGCGCGCTCGGCGTGGGATTCGCCCAACCGGCCGACGCGGCCGGCGACCGGGACCTGGTCGTGCACGCCAGCGCCACCGCCGACGGTCTGCAACGCTCGCTGGACCTGCTCGCGCCGGAGGGTACGGTGATCGAGCTGAGCTGGTACGGCGACCGCCCGGTGCAGGTGTCGCTCGGTGGGGCGTTCCACTCGGGGCGGCTGACCGTGCGCAGCAGCCAGGTCGGCATGGTCGCGCCCGTACGGCGGGGGCGGCGCAGCTACACCGACCGGCTGGCGCTCGCCCTGGACCTGCTCGACGATCCGGCCTTCGACGCGCTGATCACCGGCGCGTCCCAGTTCGAGGAGCTGCCCGACGTCCTCGCTCGACTGAGCACGGGTGACCTTGCCGCGCTCTGCCACCTCATCACCTACGACGACGGGGAGTGACCGTGTTCAGCGTGACCGTTCGGGATCACATGATGATCGCCCACAGTTTCCGGGGCGAGGTGTTCGGCCCGGCCCAGCGCCTGCACGGCGCGACCTTCGTGGTGGACGCGACGTTCCGCCGGCCCGACCTGGACGCCGACGGCATCGTGGTCGACATCGGCCTGGCCACCGAGCAGCTGCGCGCCGTGGTCGGCGAGCTGTCCTACCGCAACCTCGACGACGAGCCGGCGTTCGCCGGGGTGAACACCACCACCGAGGTGCTGGCCCGCACCGTCGCCGACCGGCTCGCCGAGCGGGTGCACGCCGGTGAGCTGGGCGACGGGGCGCGCGAGCTGGTCGGCATCACGGTCACCCTGCACGAGTCGCACGTCGCCTGGGCCAGTTACGAGCGGGCGCTGTGATCGTGGCGGGCCGGGCGACGCCGGTCGACCGGCCCGCTACGCCCGGCCGTGCGGTGCATGTCGTCCTACCCGGTGACATCGACGATCCGGCCACGCCCAGCGGCGGCAACTTCTACGACCGGCGAATCTGCGCGGGGCTCGGCGGGCGGGGCTGGTCGGTGCACGAACATTCGCTGCCCGGCGCCTGGCCGCACCCCGACCCGGCCGAGCGGGCGGAGCTGGCCCGCCTGCTGGCCACCACGCCGGATGACGCAGTGGTGCTGCTCGACGGCCTGATCGCCTCGACCGTTCCGGACCTGCTCGCCCCGCACGCCCGGCGGCTGCGCCTGGTCGTCCTGGTGCACCTGCCGCTGGACGACGAGGCCGAGGCCCGCGCGCTGGCCACCGCCCGGGCGGTCGTCACCACCAGCGAGTGGACGCGCCGCCGGCTGCTGGACCGGCACCCGCTGCCGCCCGACCGGGTCCGGGCCGCGCCGCCGGGGGTGACGCCCGCTCCGGCGGCGCCCGGCTCGGTCGCCGGCAGCCGGCTGCTCTGCGTGGCGGCCGTCACCCACCACAAGGGACACGACGTTCTCGTGGACGCGCTGTCCACGCTCGCCGGGCTGTCGTGGACGCTGGTCTGCGCCGGCACGCTCGCCCGGGAGCCGGAGCTGGTGCACCGGCTGCGTGAGCGGCTCGCCGGGGCGGGCGTCGCCGATCGGGTCCGGCTGGCCGGCCCGTTGACCGGCGCCGCGCTGGACGCCGCGTATGCCGCCGCCGACCTGCTGGTGCTGCCGTCGCGGGGCGAGACGTACGGGATGGTCGTCACCGAGGCCCTGGCCCGAGGCGTGCCGGTGCTGGGAACCGAGGTGGGCGGCCTGTCGGAGGCGCTCGGTCGGGCCCCCGGCGGTGACCGATCCGGGCTGCTGGTTCCGCCGGACGACCCGGCCGCGCTGGCCGGCGCGCTGACCCGCTGGCTGGGCGACGACACGCTGCGCGCCCGGCTGCGGCGTGCCGCTCTGGCCCGGCGGGACACCCTGACCGACTGGCCGGTGACCACGGCGCTGCTGGCAGCCGTGCTGGAGGAGGTGGCGGCATGACCGTCGAGGAGACCCTGTCGTTCGCCGACTGGCTGCGGCTGCGCGAGCCCGCCGACGCGGCGGCCCGCGCCGAGGACCTGGTGGACGTGGTCCGTACCCGGCTGGCCGGCGAGGCTCCGACAGTGATCCACGACCTGGGCAGCGGCACCGGCTCGATGAGCCGCTGGCTGGCGGCCCGGCTGCCCGGACCCCAGCACTGGGTGCTGCACGACCGGGACGCCGACCTGCTGGCCCGGGCCGCCGAGGGCATGACCGGGGTCACCGCCGCCGACGGCGCACCGGTCACGGTCAGCACCCGGTGCGGCGACCTCACCCGACTGAGCGCCGCCGACCTGGCCGACGGCGCGCTGGTCACCGCGTCCGCACTGCTGGACATGCTGACCGCCGAGGAGGTCGAGCGGGTCGTCGCCGCCTGCGCCGACGCGGGTCGGCCCACACTGTTCGCGATCTCGGTCACCGGGCGGGTCCGGCTCACCCCGGCCGACCCGTTGGACACGCTGGTCGAGGCCGCGTTCAACGACCACCAGCGGCGTACCGTCGACGGCCGGCGGCTGCTCGGCCCGGACGCCGTCGCCGCCACCGCCGCCGCGTTCGCCCGCCGGGGCGTCCCGGTCCTGGAGCGGCCCAGCCCGTGGCTGCTCGGCCCGGACCAGGCCGACCTGACCGCCGAGTGGTTCCGGGGCTGGCTGGGCGCGGCCTGCGACGAGCGCCCGGAACTGGCCGGCCCGGCCCGGGCGTACGCCCAGCGCCGGCTCACCGACGCGGCCGCCGGGCGGCTCGGCGTGCACGTCGAGCACCGGGATCTCCTGGCCGGCGGATGAACCGCTCGCGCCCTGGATACGTGCACTAGGTCAAGTGGACGATCTTCAGAGAGGACCGGCGCCGATGTTCTGGGCCTGGGCACGAGTGGTCGGCGGGGTGGGTCTGCTCGCCACCCTGCTGTGGCAGGTGGGCGGCGGCCCGTTCCTCGCCGGGGTGCGGCTGATCGACGCGCCGGCGTTGGCCGCGGCGCTGCTCATCGGCGTGCTGACCACGGTCTGTGCGGCCTGGCGGTGGAGCCTGGTCGCTGGCGGCCTGGGCGTGCGGCTGCCCCTGACGACCGCTGTGGCGCACTGCTACCGGGCGGTGTTCCTCAACGCCACCCTGCCCGGCGGTGTGCTCGGCGACGTGCACCGGGCGGTACGGCACGGCCGGGACGCCGGTGACGTCAGCCGGGGCATCCGCGCGGTGGTCTGGGAACGTGCCGCTGGCCAGGTGGTTCTGGTGGCCGTCGCGCTGGTGGTGCTGGCCGCCTTCCCGTCGCCGGTACAGCCGTACCTGCCGGCCGCCGTCGCGTTGCTGGTCGCCGCTGGGCTGGCGGCCGTGCTGCTGGCGCGGGTCCTGCCGCGGGCCGGCCGGTCGCGCTGGGCTCGAGGACTGCGCACCGCCGTGGCGGACGTCCGGGCCGGCCTGCTGGCCCGGCGGACCTGGTTCGGCGTGCTGGTCGCCTCCACCGTGATGGTCGCCGGTCACCTGGCGACCTTCCTGGTGGCGGCGCGTACCGCCGGCTCCGACGCCCCGCTGTCCCGGCTGCTTCCGTTGACCCTGCTCGCGCTGCTGGCCATGGGCCTGCCGCTGAACATCGCCGGATTCGGGCCGCGCGAGGGAGTGGCCGCCTGGGTGTTCGGGGCGGCCGGCCTCACCGCGGCCGAGGGGATCGCCACCGCCACCGTCTACGGTGGGCTGGTGCTGGTGGCCAGCCTGCCGGGTGCCGCCGTGCTGCTCGCCCGGCGTGCTCGGACTCCGGCTCCCGGTCGGGAAGCCGCCTCCGGTAGCGGCTGTTGAGCCGGTTGTGAGACGGTACGCGCCACCGCAGGTGGTGGCGCCGGACAAAGGAGTCCCATGCCCGAAGCATTGCCGGTCGCCACGGTCCGTACGCAGGTCACGGTGCCGCTGACCTTCCCCGACGGCTACGCCACGACCGCCCGGGTGTTCACGTTCAAGGGTCTGGTGGACGGCCGGGAGCACCTCGCCCTCGGCCTCGGCGACTGGGCCGGCGCCCTGGACCGGCTCGCCTCCGACGGCGAGCCGGCACTGGTCCGTCCGCACAGCGAGTGCCTGACCGGTGACGTGTTCGGCAGCCAGCGCTGCGACTGCGGTCCACAGTTGCGCGAGGCGGTGCAGCGGATCGCCGAGAGCGGCGGTTTCCTGCTCTACCTGCGCCAGGAGGGCCGGGGCATCGGCCTGTACGCCAAGCTCGACGCGTACGCCCTGCAGGACGCCGGGCTGGACACGTACGAGGCCAACGTCGCGCTCGGCCGGGGCGAGGACGAGCGGGACTACACCGCCGCCGCGCAGATGCTGGCCACCCTGGGCGTGCCCCGGATCCGGCTGCTCAGCAACAACCCGGACAAGGCCGAGCAGTTGACCCGCCTGGGTGTGGCGGTCGCCGAGCGGGTACCCACCGGCATCTTCCTGTCGCCGGCCAATGCCGACTACCTGGCGGCGAAGGCGGCCAAGGCCGCGGAGACCGAGGCGGAGTCGGCGGACGCGGCGCCGGCTGGGCGTACCCCCGATCGGCCCGTCGCCCCATGAGCTGCCGGCCGGCGCTGGCGCGGCCGTACGTGCTGCTGAGCTGCGCCACCTCGATCGACGGGTACATCGACGACGCCTCCGACCAGCGGCTGCTGCTGTCCAACGCGGACGATCTGGACCGGGTCGACGCGGTCCGGGCCAGCTGCGACGCGATCCTGGTCGGCGCCGGGACCGTCCGCCGCGACGATCCCCGGCTGCTGGTGCGTTCGGCCGGGCGGCGGGCCGAGCGGGTGGCCGGCGGGCGGCCCGCCTCGCCCATCAAGGTCACCCTGACCGCCCGGGGTGATCTCGACCCGACGGCTCGGTTCTTCACCGCGGGCGACGCTACCCGGCTCGTCTACTGCGCCAGCGACGTGCTGGAGAAGACCCGGGAACGGCTCGGCCGGCTGGCCACAGTGGTGGACGCGGGCGAGCCGGTCGACCCCGGATGGCTGCTGGCCGACCTGGCCGCCCGGGGCGTACGGCGGTTGATGGTGGAGGGGGGCGGGACTGTGCACGCCCAGTTCCTCACCGCCGGCCTCGCCGACGAGCTGCACCTGGTGGTCGCCCCGTTCTTCGTCGGCGACGGCCGGGCGCCCCGGTTCGTCGGCGAGGGCCGCTTCCCCTGGCACCCGGGCCGCCGGGCCCGGCTGGCCGAGACCCGCCAGATCGGCGACGTGGTCCTGCTCCGCTACGCCCTCTCCGACCGCTGCGGCGAGACCTGACCTCGACCTCGACGGCGCCGCGACGTGTCCCTGGGTCGGTGGCACCCGGACCGACCTGACGACCTGCGCTCGGACCTGTGGCGGAGTGCGGCAAACGACCGAGTGATCAGCGGGTCGGTGCCGGCTGCGTACCATGCGGGGCTGGGTTCCCCTCGTCGTGGCGGAGGTATCGGGTAGATGGCAGGCCAGCACGAGGGCTTCGCCCTCGGCGTCGACCTCGGCACGTCCAACACGGTCGCGGTACTGCGCTGGCCGGACGGGCGGACCCGTCCGCTGCTGATGGACGGTCAGCCGGTCAGTCCGTCCGCCGTGTACGCCGACCCGGACGGCACGCTGCACGCCGGTTGGGACGCGCGGCGGCTGGCGCAGGCCGATCCGGCCCGGTTCGAGGCGAACCCGAAGCGTCGGGTGGACGAGCCGGGCGTGCTGCTCGGGGACCGCTCGTACCCACCGGCCGAGCTGCTCGCCGCGGTGCTGGCGGCGGTCGCGCGGGCCGCGGTGGGCACTGTCGGCTTCCTGCCCCCGGCCGTGGTCACCTGCCCGGCGGCCTGGGACGCGACCCGCCGTCAGGTGCTCGGCGACGCCCTCATGCGGGCCGGCTGGCCGCAGGCGGCCGAGCACACCCTCGCCGGGCCGACGCCGCCGGGCACCCGGTTGCTGCGCGAGCCGGTGGCGGCCGCCCGCTACTACACCCAGGTGCTGCACCGGCCGGTGCCGGTCGGCGGCGCGATAGCGGTGTTCGACTTCGGCGGCGGGACGCTCGACGTCGCGGTGCTGCGCAACGAGGGCGCCGACCCGTGGGGTGACTCCGGCTTCAGCGTGGTGGCCGACGGTGGCCTGCCGGATCTCGGTGGCCTGGATCTCGACGCCGCGCTGGTGCAGCGGGTCGGCGAGCTGGTCGGCGACCGGCACGCCGCGCAGTGGGCCCGGCTGATCCACCCGACCGACCCGGCGCAGCGCCGCGACCAGGTCCGGCTCTGGGACGAGGTCCGGGGCGCCAAGGAGACGCTGTCCCGCTCGATGGTGGCGCCGGTCGCCGTACCCGGCGTGGCCGAGGCGGTGCGGCTGACCCGGGCGGACGTCGAACGGGTGGCCACGCCGTTGCTGCGCCGCGCGGTCGAGCGGGCCCGGGAGGTGATCGCCGCCGCCGGGCTCAGCCCCGACCAGCTCGCCGGGCTGTTCCTGGTCGGTGGGTCGTCGCGGATCCCGTTGGTGGCGCGGATGCTGCACGCCGAGCTGGGAGTGGCGCCGACGGTGCTGGACCAGCCGGAGCTGCCGGTGGCCGAGGGAGCGCTGACCGACCTGCCACTGCGCCGGCAACTGTCCGCCCCGGCCTACGCCGGACCGCCGCTCGCCCCGCCCGCCCCGGCGGGAGCACCCGCGCCGCCGGCGCCGATCTCACCTGCCGTACCGACTGTCCCCGCCGCAGCCGGTTCGACCGCGCCGACCGTTCCGGCCGCAGCCGGTTCCACAGCGCCGACGGTGCCGTCGCAGCACGGGCCGGTGTCGACCCTGCCTGCCGGGTCGTCCGGGCCGGGGGCGCCGACGCCGGCCGTGCCAGGGCCGGCGAACGTACCGGCCACCCTGGTCAACGGCTCCAACGCCACCCCGCCGCCGACGCCCACCTCCGCCCTGGGGACGCGCTGGCGGCGGGCCCGCTGGGTGGTGCTCGGCGCGGTGCTCGCCCTGGCCGGGGCGGCCACCGCGGGGACGCTCTATTTCCTCCGCGACCGCTACCCGGACCTGGAGTTCCGACCGCTCACTGAGCTGTCCCGGCCACATGCCGGCGCCGAGCGGCCGAGCGGCATGTGGACGGCGGTGCTCGAGGATCGCGCCTACCTCGGGTACCCGCTGCCGGACAAACGGCTGGAGGTGGTCGCCGTCGACACCGGCACCGGCGACGAGCTGTGGCGCAAGCAGACCAATATCACCGCCGACGACTGGACGGGGCTGGTGGCCCTCCCGGGGGCGGTCGCGGTCATCGCCGACGCGCCGGGCGACAGCACCCCGCGCCAGCTGGCCGTCCTCGACGGTCGTTTGGGCGCGCAGCGCTGGAACCGCGCGATCCGTGGCGACGACAGCGTGTACTTCGCCGACGGCGTGGCGGTGCTGGTGGACCGGGCCGGCGGTCGACTGGTCGGCCTGCGCCTGAGCGACGGCCACGAGACGTGGACCAAGCCCAACCCCCGCGACCAGTACGACGGCCGCCGCACCGTCGTCCGACCGGTGGGCACCGATGAGGCCGCCGGCGGGCCGGCCTTTTTCGACGGCACGCCACGGAACCCGTGGGCGAGCAAGGGGCGGCAACTCGTGCAGATCGGTGCGGACCGGTCGGCGCGGTTGCTCGACATGGCCTCCGGCTCGGTGCTGCGCCAGTGGGGCAACGTGGCGGACCTCGACGACCTGGTGGTGGCGCACGAGGACCGGCTCTACGTGGCCGCCAACGACGGCGGGTACCAGCTGCTGGCGTACGACCTGAACTCCGACGCCACGCCGGTGGTGCTCTACCGGGCCGGGAACGACCAGCGCCGGCCGAAGGACCTGGTGGCCTGCGGTGAGCGGCGGGCCTGCCTGCTGGAGGTGCCGAACAGCGAGGCCGAGCGCACCGAGGTGGTGGCGGCGACCGAGGGCAGGAGCCCGGTTCGGTGGGCGGCGCCGGGCGTGACAGGCCTGGTTCCGCTCGGCACCCAGCTGCTCGCCCAGCGGGAGAGCCCGGAATCCACAGTCAGCCTCTTCGACGCCGACGGCAAGCGGGTGCTGCGGGAGCACCGCGGCGTGGCGGTCCGCCTCGACGAGGGCAACCTGCTGCTCTTCGCCAAGGCGCCCAGCACGGTGGCGGACAACCGCGTCCTGGCCGGTGTGTGGGCCGAGTCGGGCGAGGTCGACCCGCTGGGCGAGCTCGAGGACGTCCGCAGCGCGTCCTGCTCATGGAACACCCGGGTGATCGCCTGCGGCGCGGACAAGGACTTCGTCCTGTACAGCTTCGTCGACGACTGAGCCTCGGTGGCCGGCCGGCCTCGGCGGGGTCAGGCCCGGACGATGTTCGTACCGTCGACCCGGACCGGGATCTCGGTGAGCCCGCGCGTGGCGGGGCCGGCGAGGCGGGTGCCGTCGCTGGCCGAGAAGGTGGAGTTGTGCGCGGGGCAGGTGATCACCCCGTCGCGGGGTGCGCCGACCCGCGCGCCCTGGTGCGGGCAGGTCGTGTCGTACGCGGCGAAGGCGCCGGCCTCGGGCTGGACCACCAGCACACCGTTGACGACCGTGCCGCCGCCGACCGGCACGTCGCCGGTTTTGACCAGCACGGTGCCGGGTGCGGCGGCCGCCTGACCGCCGGGGGAGTCAACGGCGCCGCAGGCGCTCAACAGTCCGGCCGCGCCGACCGCACCGGCCCCGCTCAGCAGCGCTCGCCTGCTCAGGCACCAGCGGTCGTCGCGGAGGAACTCCTGCCCGTCGTACACCGTCGTCACCTCTCCGTCGGCGGACCGGACCGCCGTCGTCCGGGCGCGGTCGCCGGTGTCGGCGGTGGCGCACCCGGACCGGTCCGGTGGCTCGCCGGGCCAGCCTGCCCCACCCGGCTGGGCACGCGGTGCGAGCCAGCTGAATGATGGCTGGGCGCACGTCCGCCGACGCCGACGCGCCCGCCGCCGGGACTGCCCGTACGATGCTGCGGTGATTCTTCGGGGTACGGTCCGGGCCGATCGTCCGCTGGTGGTGCTCGCCGTCGAGGAGGAGGCCCGGTACCTCCCGCCGGAACTGCCGGTGCTGCTCACCGGGATGGGCAAGGTGAACGCCGCCAGCGCGGTGGCGGCCGTGCTGGCCGCCGGCCCGCGCCCCGCCCTGCTGCTGAACCTGGGCACGGCGGGGGCGTTGCGCACCGGCTGGACCGGCATCCACGAGGTCGCCACGGTGCTCCAGCACGACCTGGACACCGCCCTGCTGCGCACGCTCACCGGCCAGACGTACGGCGCGCCGCTGCCGCTGGCCGCCGAGGGCGCGGTCCTGGCCACCGGGGACACGTTCGTGGCCGACGACGCCGCGCGGGACCGGTTGGCGCAGCGCGCGGACCTGGTCGACATGGAGGGGTACGCGATCGCGTGGGCCGCCAACCAGGCTGGCGTACCGTGCCGGCTGGTCAAGCAGGTCAGCGACGAGGCGGGGGATGGCGCCGCCCGGACGTGGCGGGAGTCGGTGGACGCCTGCGCCCGAGACCTCGCCGACTGGGCGGGGCGGCACCTCGACTGACTGTCGCGGGTCAGTCGCCGCCTTGCCATGGTCGCAGCCCTGGCGTGGTCTCCCGGAGCAGCCAGGCTACTCGCCGCCACGGCACGACCGCGGACACCAGCAGGGTGAACAGGACGCGGCCGAGCACGAACAGCGTCGGGCCGGCGTCCTCCGAGGATTATCGGCGGCACCGGCGCGGCCCGTCCCCGGATCGACGATTCCGCCGACCCTGGCCACCAGCGCGACCGGGCCGTCCGCCCGGCACCTCGCCGGACGGTCGCGGGTCAGGCGTCGGTTCGCCGCCACTCCAGCCCCGGCTTGGTCTCCCGGCCGGCGCCGGGGGTCAGGATGTGACCGGCCAGCCCGACCGCCACGACCACTGTGACCAGCAGCGGCGGCCAGCCGCCGGCCCACGGCAGCACCAGCAGCGCCGGAAGCTGCCAGGCCAACCGCCGCCACGGCACGTTGTTGGTCACCAACCAGGTGAACAGGATGCGCCCGAGCACGAACAGCAGCGGACCGCCGACGATCAGCATGAGCCACCGCACCGGCGTCTCTCCGGTCGGCTGGGCGGCGACCAGGTCGAACGACGCCGCTGTGCCGACCACGCCGGCCAGCATCACCAGATGGGTGTACGGAGCCAGCCGGGACGCCTGCCTCGCCTCGGCCCCGGCCAACAGGAACTGGCCGGCCCGGAAGACGTAGATCTGCCAGAGCAGCAGCATGATGGTGAAGGCGCAGAGGAGGGCGGTGAGCCGGAAGAGGTCGAACTGTGTCCGGCTGACCTCCAGGGTGGGCACCAGGATGATGTCGCCGAGGGCCAGGATGATGAACTGCTGGTACCGCTCGGCCAGGTGCCCGGTGGTCCGGTCGTACTGCTCGATGGGCACCTGACCCAGCCAGGGCGTCGGGTACCGGACCGCCGCGGAGATCAGGTCGATCGCAATCGCCACGGCCCAGAGTGTCCAGTCCGGCGCGCCGGTCACCGCCCCGGTGATCCAGAAGACGCCGGAGACCACGAACCAGAACAGGAACCGCGTGGCCCGTCTCTTGGCCGCCTGGTGCCGCTGCCTGTGCAACGAGGTGATCAGGACGACGCCGCGCACCACGTGTGTGGTGACGTACGCGATCGCGAAGACCATCGCGTGCCCGGCCGAGAGCATCGGCAGGGCCGCCGCCATCCCCACCGACCCCACCATGGCGACCATCAGGATGACCTGGATCGGGCGCTGATCCGGGTCGTAGAACTCGGTAGTGGTCGAGGTGACCGACCAGGTCCACCAGATGGCCGTCAGCGTCAGCAGCACCGCCGCGGCGCCGGTCCAGGATTCACGTTCGGCGATCAGCTTCGAGACCAGGGCGAGGGCGGCCACGAAAACCACGTCGAAGAGCAGCTCCAGCAGGGTGGCCCGGGCCGATCCGTCCGTGCGGCGTACCAGCGCCGCAGTGCCTCCGGTGGTCATGCCCGGCCTCCCGCCGCGTCCTTCGAGGATTATCGGCGGCGCCGGCGTGGCCCGTCCCCGGATCGACGATTCCCGCCGACCCCTGGTCATCCGCGCGACCGGGCGTGGTTGCCATGGCGACAGCCGCCGGGCGATGCTTGACAGCATCCACATATCTCGATCTCTTCGGAGGTTCGGATGCGCCGCAGCCCGCTCGTCGCCCTCGTCCTGACCGCACTCCTGCTCGTCGCGCCCGGCGCGGCGCAGGCCGCCGTCCCCGACCGGGCCGCCGCCGCGCCCGCCGCCGAGCCGGTGGCCGCGCTGGCCGGCGTACGTACACCCGGCACCGCCTGGGGCCTCGATCCCGCCACCGGCCGGATGACCATCACCGTCGACGACACCGTGGCTCCCGCCCAGGTGGCGGCGCTGGGGGCGGTGGCCGACCGGGCCGGCGCGCTGCTGCGCCGGGAACCCGGAACGCTGCGCACCCTGATCGCCGCCGGACAGGGCATCTACGGCGGTGGCAGCCGGTGCTCGCTCGGCGCGAACGTGCGCAGCGGCAGCACCTACTACGTGATCACCGCCGGGCACTGCACCACCGTCTCCAGCGCCTGGTACGCCGACAGCGCGCAGACCACCGTGCTCGGCACCCGTGCCGCCACCAGCTTTCCCAGCAACGACTACGGCCTGATCCGCTACACCGGCCGGATCGCCCATCCCAGCGCGGTCTACACCTACCCCGGACTGCTGACGATCTACGGCGCCGGCAGCGTGTACGTCGGTCAGGCGGTGTGCCGCAGCGGCGCCACCACCGGGGTGCGGTGCGGCACCGTCACCGGCCTCAACCAGACCGTCAACTACGCCGGCGGCAACGTGGTCTCCGGCCTGATCCGCACAAACATCTGCGCGGAGCCGGGGGACAGCGGCGGGCCGCTCTACGTGGCCGCCACCGGCACCATCATCGGCATCCTCTCCGGTGGCAGCGGCAACTGCACCTCCGGCGGCACCACCTACTACCAGCCGATCGGGGAGGTGCTGGCCGCGTACGGGCTGACGCTGCCCTGACCCTCGTCGGGACGGGTTGCTCGTCCCGCGCGACGCGCCTAGGCTCGGCGCACCCCGAACCCTCGCCCGGAGGACGTGTGCCGACCCCCGACGCCCGACCCGACCCCGCGACCACCCCGGCCGGTTCCCCGTCGATCGAGGTCGCCACGGTGGGGGAGACAATGGTGGTGCTCTGCCCCGCGCCGGGCGAACCGCTGGAGCACGCCGAGCGTGTCGCCGTCTCGGTCGGCGGCGCGGAGTCCAACGTGGCCGGCTACCTCGCCCGGCTCGGGCACCGGGCGGCCTGGGTCAGCCGGGTCGGCGACGATCCGTTCGGCCGGGCCGTCGTCCGACACGTCGCCGCCGCCGGCGTCCGGGTGGATCTGGTGACCGTGGATCCCGCGGCCCCCACCGGGCTGTACGTCAAGGACCCGGGTCCGGCGGCGACCGAGGTGCACTACTACCGGGCCGGCTCGGCCGCCTCCCGAATGGACCCCGGCACCTTGGCAGACCAGCGGCTGGCCGGCGCCCGGGTGCTGCACCTGTCCGGGATCACCCCCGCGCTCTCCGCCCCCTGTCGAGCACTGGCCGAGCACGCGGTGACCGACCGGCCGCTGCCGGGGGCGCTGGTCAGCTTCGACGTCAATCACCGGGCCCGGCTCTGGCCGGCCGACCGGGCCGCGCCGGTTCTGCGCGACCTGGCCGACCGCAGTGACCTGGTCTTTGTCGGTCAGGACGAGGCGGACGCCCTGTGGGGCACCGCCGACCCGATGGCGGTGCGCCGGCTGCTGCCGAGGCCGGAGACGGTGGTGGTCAAGGACGGCGCGGTGGGGGCCACCGCCCTGGGCCGCGACGCCGAGTCGGTCTTCGTCCCGGCGCCCCGGGTGGCGGTGGTGGAGCCGGTCGGCGCCGGAGACGCGTTCGCCGCCGGCTACCTCGCCGGGCTGCTGCGCGGCCTCGACACCGTACGCCGGCTGCGTCTCGGGCACCTGGTCGCGGCCCAGGCGCTGGGCAGCAGCGGCGACAACGCCCCGGTGCCACCGTGGGCGTGGTTCGACCAGCTGCTCGACGCCCCCGTCGAGGCCTGGTCGCCGCTGGACCTGCTCTCCCGCGATCTCGGATGGAATGGATCATGATTACCACTGATTTCGACGATGTGTTCGGCACGGCCCGGGTGATGGCGATCCTGCGCGGCCTGCCGGTGGCGGAGACCGTGCGGCTCGCCGGCCGCGCCTGGGACCTCGGCATCGACGTGGTGGAGGTGCCGGTGGCGACCGCCGACGCGGTGCCGGCGCTGCGCGCGGCCGTCGAGGCGGGCGCCGAGCGCGGCCGGATCGTCGGCGCCGGCACCGTGCTCGACGTGGAGCAGGTCGCGGCGGCGGCCGACGCCGGGGCCGCGTTCACCGTCGCGCCCGGCCTGGATCTCGCGGTCGCCGACGCCGCTGCCGCGCGTGGCCTGCCGCACCTGCCGGGCGTGGCCACGCCGACCGAGGCGCAGCAGGCGTTGCGACACGGCCTCACCTGGCTCAAGGCGTTCCCCGCCATCTCCCTCGGGCCGGCCTGGTTCCGGGCGGTCGCCGGCCCGCTGCCGCAGCTGCGGTTCGTTGCCACCGGCGGCCTCGATGCGGGCAACGCCGGTGCGTTCCTCGACGCCGGCGTGCGGGTGGTGGCGGTCGGCTCGGCGCTGGCCGACCCCGACCAGCTGGATCGGCTGTCCGAGCTGGTCACCCGCGCGGTGCCCGCCCGCTGATCCGGGTCGCCGCACGGCGTCAGGTGGTGGCCGCCGGCCGGTCGAGGAAGAGCAGCCGGGCGCGCTTCTCCGGCAGGTCGATCAGCGGGCCGGGTCGGAAACCGGTGCGCACGAACCGGTCGATGCCCTTGTCGTTGCGGGCGTCCGGCTCCATGACGACCCGCAGCCGGCCCGGGTCCGCGAGGACGAAATCCAGAATCGCGCCGAACAGGGTGCCCGTGAAGCCGCGCTCGACCGCCACCGGTGGCCCGATCAGCAGGTGCACGCCGACGTCACCGGGTCGCACGTTGTAGCGCTCGCCGACCGGGTCGGCCTCGGGCTGGTAGGTCTGCGCCAACGCCACCGGCACGCCGTCGCGGTGCACCAGGTACGCGTGGTGGGTGGCCAGCGAGTCCAGGTACGCGTAGATCTCGTGCACCCGCTCACGGCTCGCGTCGCGCATGCCCCAGAACCGGGCCCGCTCCTGGGTGACCCAGGCGTGCAGCAGGTCGACGTCCTGGTCGGGCCGCACCGGCCGGATGGTCACCACGCCGAAACCGGGAATGTTCCGCCGGTAGTGGTGCGGGCCGGTGGTCGTCGCGTCAGTGCTCATCTCGCTCCTCGGTGAGCTGCTCCCAGTCCGTGGTCACCGGCAACAGCTCCCCGGCCAGCCAGGCTGGGCTCTGGTCGACGTGGTGGGGGTCGCCAGGCACCCCGCAGGCGCCCAGCGGGACCACCCAGCGGCTGTCCTCCCGCCGGGCCAGGTCCCAGACGAAACGCGCGGCCGGACCCCGGAAGCACCGGTGGGTCACCCCGGGCACGCTGGAGGTCGCCAGCACGCAGTCGTGGTCGCCGGCCAGGCGGGGGCCGGGGCCGCCGTCCGGGTCGGGCAGCGCCCGCCACGGCGCCAGCCGGTGCAGGTCCCCCCAACACACCTGCCCGTCCGCGGCGCCGGCGACCTCCTCGGTCGCCGCGCGGACCAGTGCCGCCACGTCCAGGCCGGCCACCCGGGCCTTGCCGAGCAGGTGCTCCAGCGCGTAGCCGACCCGCGGCGTCAGCGCCAACCAGGGCGCGAACACCTCCGGGTACGCCGGCGGCTCGGCCAGCGCGGCCAGGGCCGGGTGGGCGGCGAGCCGGCGTACGACGGCCTCCCGCAGGATGGCGAAGTCCGCGGCGTCGGTGCTGTCGGCGGCCATCCGCCGGTCCCAGCCCAGCAGCCGTTCACGCAGAGCGTCGGCGTCCGGACCGAGCCCGGTCATCCCGGCCAGGAGCGCCAGCAGCGGGCCGGCCGACGCCAGGTACGTGTCGGTGTGCACGGCGGCCAGCCGCTCGGCCGTCCAGTCGCGGCCGGCGTCGAGCAGCTCGGCGATCCGGTGGGCCCGGTGCGGCGGGGCGAACTCGACCCCCAGCGGTGCGGCCAACCCCCGCTCGTTGGCCATCACCGCGCGGCCAGCCACCTCGGCCCGGGGCAGCGGCGCGTACCAGCCACGCCAGGCGTACTCGGCCCGCCAGGCCGGGACCACCCCCCTGCCGTTCTCCGGATCCCGTACCGGCACCGCGCCGGCGACCCGGTGCAGCAGCCCGCCGGCGGTGTCCGCGGCCTGCACCACGTTGACCGGCTCCACCCAGTGCCGCAGCGCCCGGTCCACGTCCGCCACGCTCCGGGCGCGCAGCAGCTCCGGCAACGCCGCGAAGCCGAGTTCGGCGCGGACCCGGGGTGGGTAGCGCAGGCTGATGGCGATGAACTCTTCCGGCCCGCCGGCGATCACCGGGCCCCGCTCGGTCTCCACCACCTCGACCTCGACCGGGTCCACCCCGGCCACCTCGATCGTCTCGACGTGGGTGTGTGCCGGACGCCAGCCGTCCGGGCCGAACGCCTCGACCACCGGGCCCCGCCGGCGCAGCCGCTCGGCGTACAGGTCCTGGTAGTCGGCCATCGCGTTGGTGATCGCCCAGGCCACCGCGCCGGTGTGCGCGAAGTGCCCGATGCCCGGCACGCCCGGCATCGCCAGCCCGACCACGTCGTACTCCGGGCAGGCCAACCGGATCTGCTGGTAGACGCCGGGATCCTCGATGAACCGGTGCGGGTCGCCGGCGAGCAGCGCGGCCCCGGTGCCGGTCCGTTCGGCCGCGAGCAGCCATCCGTTGCTGCCGGCGACCGCCGGCCCGTCGGTGGCGAACAGGTCCCGCGCGTCCGGGCCGAGCCGGCGCGCCACGTGCTCGCGCCAGAGCTTGCTGGGGAACCCCGCGAAGAGGATGTGGTGACCCAGCCAGATCGCCAGCGGTGTCCACGGCTGCCACCGGCCCGGACTCAGCCCGGCGGCGGAGAACTCGGGTGCCCGGGCCGCCCCGGCGGCGAGGCCGGCGTTCACCCCGGCCACGTACGCGCCCACCCAGGCGGCGGTCGCCGGGTCGAGCGCGGCGTGGCAGCGACGGGCGGTGTCGTCGAGCCGGACCTGCCGGGCGAACCGGTCCCAGCCGAGCGCGTCAGCGCCCAGGAAGGAGGCGCTGGTCCCCTGCGCCCGGTGCCGTTCCACCTCGATCTGCCAGGCCCGGTCGTACGCGGTCACCCGGCCCTGCGCCGTCGCCAGGGCGAGCGGGTCGTCGGCCCGCAGGTGCGGCACACCCCACCGGTCGCGGAACCGCTCCGCGCTCACGCCGGCTCCGGGGCGGGCACGGTGGCCCGGCGCCGGGCGGCGGGGATGACCAGCGGGGTGCCGGTCTCCGGGTCGTCGATCACCCGGCAGGGCAGCCCGAACACCTCGGCCACCAGGTCCGCGGTGACCACCGAGGCCGGCTCGCCGGCGGCCACCACCCGCCCGTCGCGCATGGCGATGAGGTGGGTGGCGTAGCGGGCGGCGTGGTTGAGGTCGTGCAGCACCGCGACCAGCGTGCGCCCCTGCTCCTCGTGCAGCCGGGCACAGAGGTCCAGGATCTCGATCTGGTGGGCGATGTCGAGGTAGGTGGTCGGCTCGTCGAGCAGCAGCAGCGGGGTCTGCTGGGCCAGCGCCATGGCGATCCAGACCCGTTGCCGCTGCCCGCCGGAGAGCTCGTCCACCGGCCGGTCGGCGAGGTCGGCGACCCCGGTGGCGGCCATCGACTCCTCGACGACCCGCCCGTCCTCCCGGGACCACTGCCGCAGCAGCCCCTGGTGCGGGTACCGGCCCCGGGCCACCAGTTCGGCGACGCTGATGCCGTCCGGCGCGATCGACGTCTGCGGCAGCAGGCCGAGCGTGCGGGCCACCTTCCGGGCGGGCATGTCGTGGATGTCCCGCCCGTCCAGCAGCACCGCGCCGGTGGTCGGACGCAGCATCCGGGACAGGGCACGCAGCAGGGTCGTCTTGCCGCAGGCGTTCGGGCCGATGATCACCGTGAAGGACCGGTCGGGCACCGCCACTGTCAGGTCCTCGGCGATGGTGCGCCGATCGTAGGCGAGGGTCAGCGCGGTGCCGCCGAGCCGTGAACTGCCGGGGTGCATGGGTGCTCCTTCGAAGGCGTCGCGGGTGTTCACAGCCGACCTGCCCGGCGTTCCATGGCCAGCAGCCAGACCAGGTAGCCGCCGCCGATCACCCCGGTCACCACACCGACCGGAAGCTGGTGCCCGGTGAAGGCCCGCTGGGCCAGCAGGTCGGCACCGACCAGCAGCGCCGCGCCGACCGCCATCGAGGGCACCAGGTTCGGTCCGGGCGCGCGGGTCAGCCGCTTCGCCACGTGCGGCGCGACCAGCGCCACGAAGGACACCGGCCCGGCGGCGGCCGCCGCGAACGAGACCAGCAGCACCGCGGCGGCGAGCAGCGCCAGGCGCAGCCGGCGCACCGGCACGCCGAGGGCGCTGGCCGTGTCGTCGCCCAGTTCCATCATCCGCAGTGCCGGGGCGCAGCCGATGAGCACCAGCGGCGCCAGCACGGCCAGGACGGCGAGCAGCGGCCCGGCGTTGGCCCAGCCCCGCCCGTCCAGGCTGCCGGTGAGCCAGAGCACGGCGCGGGCGGCGTCCATCAGTGGCGCCCGGGTCAGCAGATAGCCGTTGACGCCGGTGAGGATCGCGGCGACGCCGATGCCGACCAGGATCAGCCGGTAGCCGTGCACCCCGCGCCGCCAGGCGAGCGCGTAGATCAGCAGGCCGGTACCGAGCCCGCCGGCCACCGCCGCGCCGGCCAGTGCCAGGCTGCTGCCGCCGAGAACGACCACCACCAGCGCGCCGGTCGCCGCGCCCTGGGTGAAGCCGAGCACGTCGGGGCTGCCCAGCGGGTTGCGTACCAGTGACTGGAACACGGTGCCGGCCAGCGCCAGCGCCGCGCCGACCAGCAGGGCGGTGACCAGCCGGGGCAGCCGCAACTCGCCGACGATGAACTGCTCGGCCGGGGTGCCGCCGCCGGTCAGCGTGCGCAGCACGTCGGCCGCGCCCATCGGGTAGTCGCCGCTGCCCAGGGCGACCAGGCCCAACCCGGCGGCGAGCAGCGCGGCACCGGAGCCGACGACCAGCGCGCGGGGGCGGAAGCGCAGCGAGAGCCCGCCCGGAGTACGGAGGATGGTCATGGGTGGGCCACCCGTCCGCGGGTGACCAGCCAGAGGAAGAGGGGACCGCCCAGCACTGCGGTGACCATGCCGACCTGGAGTTCACCCGGCCGGCCCAGCACCCGGCCCAACACGTCGGCGCCGAGCAGCAGCACCGGCGCGAGCACCGCGCAGTACGGCAGCAGCCAGCGCAGGTCGGGGCCGGTCAGGGCGCGGACCAGGTGCGGCACCAGCAGCCCGACGAAGACGATCGGCCCGCAGGCGGCGGTCGCCGCGCCGCAGAGCAGGGTGACCGCGACGATCACGGTGGCCCGGATCAGCGCGGGTCGGGCGCCCAGGGCGCGCGCGGCGTCGTCGCCGAGCGCGAGGGCGTTCAGCGGGCGGGCGGCGCCGAGCGCGACCAGCAGGCCGACCAGGATGAACGGCAGCACCCGGGTCACGGTCGTGGAGTCCGCGCTGGCCAGTGAGCCGACCGTCCAGAACCGCAGCCGCTCCAGCGAGGCGGTGTCCAGCAGCATCACAGCGCTCACGTACGAGAAGAGGGTGGCGTTCAGCGCCGCGCCGGCCAGCGCGAGGCGGGCCGGGGTGGCCCCGCGCCCGCCACCCACGGCGTAGACCAGCGCGGTGACCACCGCCGCGCCGAGCAGCGCGAACCAGACGTACCCGCCGATGGCCGTGACGCCCAGGAACGCGGCGGCGGAGGCGACGGCGGCGGAGGCGCCGGCGTTGATGCCGAGCAGACCGGGGTCGGCCAGCGGGTTGCGGGTGAGGGCCTGCATCACCGCGCCGGCGACCCCGAGCGCCGCGCCGGCGATCAGCCCGAGCAGGGTGCGCGGCAGGCGCATCCGGTGCACCACGGCGTACTCGGTGGCGTCGCGGTGCAGCAACCCGGACCAGACGTCGCCGAGTGACATGGACTTCGCGCCGACCGCGATGCTGAGCAGCAGGACCACGCCGAGCAGCGCCACGGCGCCGATCAGGCCTGCGGCGCGGGCCGCGTCGCGACCGCGTCGCACCGGCGGTGGTCCGGGGGGTGGTGCCGCCAGACCGACCGGCACGCGTGGTGCCGGTCTGGTGGCGGAGGGTGTGGCGTCCAGTGTGGGCTCCGGGGTGTGGCGACACGACGTACCGCTGTTGACAACGAACGAGGTTAGGCTAACCTAACCCCGCTGTCCTGGTCGACCCGGCCGTCCCCTGATCGAAAGACAACACCATGCCCGATGCCCTGTCCGCCCGTCGCCTCTCCCGTCGCGGTCTGCTGGCCGCCGGTGGCGCCGCCACGCTGGCCACCCTGCTCGCCGGCTGCGGCAAGGACGACGCCGCGAAGCCCGCCGCCAGCAACGGAAACGGCCCCTGGTCGTTCACCGACGACCGCAACCAGAAGGTCGAGGCGGCCGCTCGTCCGACCCGCGTGGTGGCCTTCACGGGGGTCGCGGCGGCGCTGATCGATTTCGGTCTCGACAAGCAGGTCGTTGGCGTGTTCGGCGAGACCAAGCGCGCCGACGGCACGGCCGAACCGCAGGCCGGCGACCTGAACATCGAGACCGTGGAGATCCTCGGCAACGTGTGGGGCGAGTTCAGCCTGGAGAAGTACGCGGCGCTGCGCCCCGAACTGCTGGTCACGCACATGTACGACCCGGACGCCCTCTGGTACGTGCCGGACGAGAGCAAGGCCAAGATCCTGCCGCTCGCGCCGAGCGTGGCGATCACCACCGCCCGGGTGCCGATGACCAAGCCCATCGAGCGGTACGCCGCGCTGGCCGAGTCGCTCGGCGCGGACCTGTCCGCGAAGAAGGTCACCGACGCGAAGGCCCGCTTCGAGGCCGGTGCCGAGGCGGTCCGCCAGGCCGTCAAGGCCAACCCGGGGATCAAGGTCATGGCCTGCTCCGGCAGCCCCGACCTGTTCTACGTCTCCAACCCCAAGGTGAGCACCGACCTGATGTACTTCGCCGAGCTGGGAGTGGACATCGTGGTCCCCACCAAGCTCGAAGCCGGCGACTACTTCGAGGCGCTGAGCTGGGAGAACGCCGGCAAGTTCCCGGCCGACCTGATCCTGCTGGACAACCGCAGCACCGCCTTGCAGCCCAAGGACCTCACCGCCAAGCCCACCTGGCAGCAGCTGCCGGCGGTCAAGGCCAACCAGGTGACCCCGTGGGACACTGTGCCCCGCTTCTCGTACGCCGGCTCCGCGCCGCTGCTGGAGAACCTCGCCACCGCCATCCGGAACGCGAAGAAGATCAGCTGACGCCGTGACCGCCTGACCGGCGACCCATTCGAAGGCAGCACCGCCCCCGGCGCTCGAGCGCGCCGGGGGAGGGTTCCGGCTGCCCATCGTCGAGAACGTGGAGGACATCCGTGACCCTGCCGACGTACCCCGTCGAGACCACCGCGCCGCCGTCGGCGCCGGCCACCGTGCCGGCCGTCGCGCGGGCACAGCTGCTGCACGGCGACTCGGTCGAGCAGTACCGGCGGACACTCGCCGACGGCGTCGACCGGATCGCCCGCCGGGTGGCCACCGTGGACCGGCCCGGCACCGGGATCAGCCCCGCCGAACTGGCTCCCGTGGTCGACCGCGTCGACCTGGACCGGCCACTGGGCGACGCGGGCGCCGCGCTGGACGAACTGGAGGACGTCTACCTGCGCGACGCCGTCTGGTTCCACCACCCCCGCTACCTTGCCCACCTCAACTGCCCGGTGGCCATCCCGGCGCTGCTCGGCGAGGCGATGCTCACCGCCGTGAACTCCTCCCTGGACACCTGGGACCAGAGCGCCGGGGCCACCCTCATCGAACGGCGTCTGATCGACTGGACCGCCGCGCGGGTCGGCCTCGGCCCCACCGCCGACGGTGTCTTCACCAGCGGGGGAAGCCAGTCCAACCTCCACGCGCTGCTGCTGGCCCGGGAGGAGGCGTGCGCCGCCGCGACCACCCCGGCGGCCCGCGCCGACCTGCTGCCCCGGCTGCGTGTCCTCACCTCCGCCGCCGGTCACTTCAGCGTGCAGAAGTCCGCCAAGCTGCTCGGCCTGGCCCCGGACGCGGTGATCGCGGTGCCCACCGACCCGCAGCGGCGGATCCGCCCGGCCGCCGTCCGCGCCGAGATCGCCCGGTGCCGGCAGGACGGGCTGGTGGTCATGGCGGTCGTCGGCACCGCCGGCACCACCGACTTCGGCTCCATCGACCCGATCGCCGACCTGGCCGACGTCTGCGCGGCAGCCGGCGTGTGGCTGCACGTCGACGCCGCGTACGGCTGCGGTCTGCTGGTCTCGCGGACCCGGCGGCACCTGCTCGACGGCATCGAGCGGGCCGACTCGGTGACCGTCGACTACCACAAGTCGTTCTTCCAGCCGGTCAGCTCCAGCGCGCTGCTGGTGCGCGACCGGCGGGTGCTGCGGCACGCCACCTACCACGCCGACTACCTCAACCCGGCGCGGATGGTGGAGCAGCGGATCCCCAACCAGGTCGACAAGAGCCTGCAGACCACCCGTCGCTTCGACGCGCTGAAGCTCTGGCTGACCCTGCGGGTGATGGGCCCGGACGCGCTCGGCGCGCTCTTCGACGAGGTGGTCGACCGGGCCGCCGACGCCTGGGAGCTGGTCAGCGAGGATCCCCGCTTCGAGGTCGTGGCCCGCTCCGAGCTGAGCACGGTGGTCTTCCGCTACCTGCCCATCGGCCCGGGCCGGGAGCTGGCCGACGCGGCCAACCTGCACGCCCGGGAGGCGCTGGCCGCCACCGGCGCCGCGGTCGTCGCCGGAACCCGGGTGGACGGGCGGCACTTCCTGAAGTTCACCCTGCTGAACCCGGCCACCACTCTCGACGACGTCGGCCACGTGCTCGAACTGATCGCCACCCACGCCGGCCGGTACGTGCACGACCGTACCGCCGCCGACCTGACCTGCCACGTCGGCTGATGCCGGCGAACCCGCGCCTGGAGGGCCGGATGTCCACCCACGACTTCATCGCCATCGGGCTGGGCCCGTACAACCTGGGTCTGGCCTGCCTCACCGCGCCGATCGAGGAGCTGGACGGGGTGTTCCTGGAGGCCCGGCCGAGCCTGGCCTGGCACCCCGGCATGCTGCTGGAGTCGGCCCGGTTGCAGACCCCGTTCATCGCCGACCTGGTCAGCCTCGCCGACCCCACCTCGGCGTACTCCTTCCTCAACTACCTCAAGGAGATCGGCCGGCTCTACCCGTTCTACATCCGGGAGAGCTTCTACCCACTGCGCAGCGAGTACGACGCGTACTGCCGGTGGGCGGCGGCGAAGCTGCCGAACCTGCGCTTCGGCCAGGCGGTCACCACCGTGGAGTACGACCCGGCCGACGAGCGGTACGTGGTGCGGGCGGACACCGGCGCGGGGGAGAGCGTCGAGTACCGCGCCCGGCACCTGGTGCTCGGCACCGGCACCCCGCCGCACCTGCCGCCCGCCGTCGCCGGGCTGCCCCGCGACGCGGTGCACAACTCGCGTTACCTGGAGCACCGGGACGCGCTGCGCACCAAGCGCAGCATCACAGTGGTGGGCAGCGGGCAGTCCGCCGCCGAGATCTACCACGACCTGCTCGGCGACCTCGGCCGGTACGGCTACCAACTGAACTGGGTCACCCGCTCGCCGCGGTTCTTCCCCCTCGAATACACCAGGCTCACCCTCGAGATGACCTCACCGGACTACGTGGACTACTTCCACGTGCTGCCCGAGGCCACCCGCTACCGGCTGGAGTCCGAGCAGAAGGGGCTGTTCAAGGGGATCAACGCCGACCTGATCAACGACATCTTCGACCTGCTCTACGCGCACAGCGTCGATGGGCCGGTGAACACCCGGCTGCTCACCAACACCGAGCTGACCAGCGCCGACCACCACGACGGGGCGTACACGCTGGGGTTGCGCCAGGTGGAACAGGAGCGCGACTTCACCCTGCGGACCGAGGGCCTGGTGCTGGCGACCGGCTACCGCTACCGGGTGCCGGAGTTCCTCACGCCGGTGCGCGACCGGATCCGCTGGGACGCGCACGGCCGCTTCGACGTGGCCCGCAACTACAGCATCGACCACACCGGCCGGGGCATCTTCCTGCAGAACGCGGGCACCCACACGCACAGCATCACCTCACCGGACCTGGGCATGGGGGCGTACCGCAACTCGTGGATCATCCGGGAGCTGCTCGGCCGGGAGCACTATCCGATCGAGAAGAGCATCACCTTCCAGGAGTTCGGCGCGCCCGCCGGGGTGGCGTCGTGACCGTCGTCTTCACCCGCATCGACGACGGGCTCGGTGAGTTCGCGCTGCGTACCCTCGACCCGGACGCCGACGCCGCGCTGCTGCACGCCTGGGTGACCCACCCGAAGGCGGCGTTCTGGCTGATGCAGGACGCCGACCCGTCCGGGGTGGCCGAGGAGTACCGGCGGATCGCCGCCCACCCGCACCACGACGCGTACCTCGGCCTGTGCGACGGGCGTCCCGCCTTCCTGGCCGAACGCTACGACCCGGCGCGCGTCGAGCTGGTCGGCCGGTACGACGCCCAGCCCGGCGACGTGGGCATGCACTTTCTCTGCGCACCCACCGACACCCCGGTGCACGGCTTCACCCGAGCGGTGATCACCACCGTCATGGCCTGGCTCTTCGCCGACCCGGCGACCCGCCGCGTTGTGGTCGAGCCGGACGTGCGCAACACCGCCGTGCACGCGCTGAACGCCGCCGTCGGTTTCGAGGTCGTCGGCGCCATCGCCAAGCCCGAGAAGGAGGCGCTGCTGAGCGTCTGCACCCGGGCCCGCTTCCGCGCCGCGACCGACCGGGCCGCCACCGACCGCGCTGCCGCCACCCGAACCGAAGGAGCCCCGGCGTGACCGCCACCGCCGTCCCCACCCAGTCGTCCCCCGCTGCCGCGTCGGCCGCCGTCGACCCGGTCGGGCATCTCACCCCGCAGCGCTGGGCCCGGGCCAACCGGCTGCTGGTCCGCAAGGCGCTCGCCGAGTTCGCCCACGAACGCCTGATCACCCCGGAGCCCGTCCCGGCCAGCACCGACGACCGGCAGTGGTACGAGGTCCGCAGCGACGACGGCGCGGTCACCTACCGGTTCGCAGCGCGGGTACTCGCCCTGGCGCACTGGCAGATCGACGCGGACAGCATCACCCGGCACCGCGACGTGGTCGCGCTGCCGCCCGACGCGGTCGACCTCATCGTCGAGCTGCGCGACACGCTCGGGCTCTCCGCGCGGGTGCTCCCGGTCTACCTGGAGGAGATCACCTCCACCCTCGCCGGCACCGCGTACAAGCTGGCCCGACCCGCGCCGAGCGCCGCCGAGCTGGCCGGCGCGGACTTCCAGACCATCGAGACGTCGATGACCGAGGGCCACCCCTGCTTCGTGGCCAACAACGGCCGGCTCGGCTTCGGCGTCGACGAGTACCACAGGTACGCCCCGGAGGCCGCCGCGCCGGTCCGGCTGGAGTGGCTGGCCGCGCACCGGGACCACTCGACGTTCAGCAGCGCCGCCGACCTCGACTACGACACGCTGATCGAGAGCGAGCTGGACGCCGACACCCGGACCCGGTTCGCCACCACGATGGCCGACCTCGGGCTGGATCTCGCCGACTACCACCTGATTCCCGCGCACCCGTGGCAGTGGTGGAACAAGCTGGCGGTCACCTTCGCCGGCGAGCTGGCCGAGCGTCGGCTGGTGCACCTCGGCCCCGGGTCCGACCAGCATCTCGCACAGCAGTCCATCCGCACGTTCTTCAACGTCACCGAGCCGGGCCGACACTACGTGAAGACCGCCCTTTCGGTGTTGAACATGGGCTTCATGCGGGGACTGTCGGCCGCGTACATGGCGGCCACCCCGGCCATCAACGACTGGCTGGCCGAGCTGATCGCGGGCGACGAGGTGCTGTCCGGCACCGGGCTGACGATCATCCGGGAGCGGGCCGCGGTGGGCTACCGGCACCGGCAGTACGAGGCGGCCACCGACCGCACCTCCCCGTACCGCAAGATGCTCGCCGCGCTGTGGCGGGAGAGCCCGGTGCCCGGCCTCGCGCCGGGCCGGCGACTGACCACCATGGCCGCGCTGCTGCACGTGGACGACGAGGGCGGCTCGCTGGCGGCGGAGCTGATCGCCCGGTCCGGGCTGGCCCCCGAGGTGTGGCTGCGCCGCTACCTGGACGGCTACCTGACCCCGCTGCTGCACAGCTTCTACGCCCACGATCTGGCCTTCATGCCGCACGGCGAGAACGTCATCCTGGTCCTCGACGAGCGGAACACCGTCGAGCGGGTGATCTTCAAGGACATCGCCGAGGAGATCGCGGTGATGAGCACCGAGGTCGAGCTGCCGCCCGCGGTGGAGCGGATCCGGGTCGAGGTGCCCGACGACACCAAACTGCTGAGCATATTCACCGACGTGGTCGACTGCTTCCTGCGCCACCTCAACGCGGTGCTGGTCGAGGCCGGAGTGCTGGCCGAGGAGACCTTCTGGCGTACGGTCGCGGCGTGCGCCGCCGACTACCTGGACCGGGTGCCGCACCTGGCCGAGAGGGCCCGCCGCTACGACCTGTTCGCCCCGGAGTTCGCGCTGTCCTGCCTCAACCGGCTGCAACTGCGCGACAACCAGCAGATGATCGACCTGGCCGACCCGTCGGCCGCCCTCCAGTTCGTCGGCACGCTGACCAATCCGCTGGCCCGCTACGCGCCGGCCCGGTGACAGCGGGGCGCGCTCCGGCCGGGTCGGCGAGGCGGACATCCGGCCGGAGCGCGACCGCGAGACGCTCGCGTATGCGCCCAACGCTGTGACGCCGTCTGCTTCGGGCTGCTCGCCTGGGCCCTGGTCGGGCTCGGCCGGCTCAGCTCGTCGTGAGGCGGCGGGTGGTGCCGTCGCCGACGGCTCGGAGCTTGTCCGGGTTGGCGACGTTGTGAATGGTGGTGATGCGGCCGTCCGCGTCGATGTCGAAGGTGACGGTGGCGATCACCCGGCCCGCACCGCTGAACACCACGCCCGGCCCGTTGTTGATCTCGACCAGGGCGGCGCGCATGTCGTCGGGCCGGACTCCCTGGTAGGTGACGGTGCCGATGGCCGCGAACCAGGCGGCGACCGTCTCCGCGCCCACGATCGGGCGCAGGGCCTGGCGGACCTTGCCGCCGCCGTCGGTCCACAACGTGACGTCCGGCGACAGCAGCTCCAGCAGGGTGTTGATGTCCCCGCCGCTCGCGGCGGCGAGGAACCGCTCGGTGACCCCGCGCTGCTGCGACCGGTCAGCGGTGAAGCGTGGTCGCCGGGCGTGCACGTGCTCCCGAGCACGGTGCGCGGCCTGGCGCACGGCGGCCTCGGAGCGTTCCACCGCCGCCGCGATCTCGGCATGGCTGAAGTCGAAGACCTCCCTCAGGACGAACACCGCGCGTTCGAGCGGACTGAGCGTTTCCAGCACCACCAGCATCGCCATCGACACCGACTCGGCGTCGGTGACGGCGTCCGCGGTGTCACCATCGGTCAGGACAGGCTCGGGAAGCCACGGCCCCACGTAGGTCTCGCGTTGGTGCTGGCTGGAGCGCAGACGCTGCAACGCCAGATTCGAGACGATGCGTGCCAGGTACGCCTTGGGGTCGGCCACCTGGGCGCGGTCGGCCCCGGACCACCTGATCCACGCGTCCTGGACGGCGTCCTCGGCGTCGGCCGCGGAGCCGAGGATGCGGTAGGCGACCGAGAACAGCAGGTTGCGATGGCGGTGAAAGACTTCCTGGTCGGCGTCCGACTGCGGGCGGGTCACCGCGCGTCCCGGAGGCGGGTGAAGCGACCACCGCGCGGCCAGAACGCGCCGGAGGACGGCAGCTTCACCATGCGGCGGTACGTCGGCCAGGGGGATGCGCTCACAGTCTCCTTGTACCAGACCGCCGCGCGGCCGGTCAGACACACCCGGCGGGGGCTGTCGTCGGGGTGGGTGAACTGCACGACCGCGTCACGCCGTCCGAGGCTCACCGGGGTGTGGTAGTACCCGAACCGGAACGGCCGGGGCCGCCTGCCGTCCAGCGCGCGGGCGATCGACACCGCCGCGTGCACGCCGGTCGGCATTCCGCTCTGGCAGGTGCCGTGCATGACGCCGTAGCCCTGCCGGATCGCGGCCGCGTCGCCGATCGCGTACACGTCCGGGTGCGACACCGACCGCAGTGTGGCGTCGGTGACGACGCGACCGCCGTCGTCGACGGTCAGGCCCGCGGCGGTCGCCAGCGGTGACACCCGCGTACCGCCGGTCCACAGGACGACGTCGGCCGCGATGGGCGTCTCGCCGGCCAGCTCGACCGAATCGGGCAGCACCTTCGTCACCGCCGTACCGCAGCGCACCCGGACACCGAGACGATCGAGCGCCGCCCGCAGATAGGCCCGGGCCCTGGGGTTCAGGGTGGCGCCCGGTTCCCGCCGGCCCACCAGGACGACGTTCAGCTCCGGGTACCGCTCGGCGATCTCCGCGGCCGACTCGACCCCGGTCAGCCCACTGCCGACGACCACCACCGTGCCGTCGGCGAGCGGCGCCAGCCGGTCGGCCAGCGACGCCGCGTCGTCGGCGCTGTCCAAGGTGTACGCGTGTTCCTCGACCCCCGGCACCAGCGCCGTGTCGGCCACGCTGCCCAAGCCGTACACCAGCGTGTCGTAGTGCAGCACCCGGCTGTCGTCGATCCGGACGGTCTTCGCGTGCGCGTCCACCGCGGTGACCCAGCCGCGGACGAACTGCGCGCCCGTGTCGGCCAGGAGCGCCGGGATGTCCATCTCGCGCAGGTGCTGCCCGGTCGCCACCATGTGCAGCCGCAACCGTTCGGTGAACCGCTCCTGCGCGTTCACCAGGGTCACCTGCACGTCGGCGCGCCGCCTGGTGCGGGCGGCGAGCTGGATCGCGGCGGCCATGCCCGCGTATCCCGCGCCCAGGATCAGCACGCGGTGGGTGGTGGCCGTGCCGGCTTGGTGCGATGTGCTCATCGTCTGGCCTCTCTCGTTGGGTGACGACCACGAGATGCGCGTCGCCCGACGATTCGTGACATGGGTTGGTGTGACGCCCGGCACAGCGGATGCCGGGCGCCCGCGCCCACTACCCTCGTCGCCATGAGTCGACCTGCCGGTGCGGTCCGGCTTTCGCTGTGGCGGGACCGCACGTTCGGCACGTACTGGATCGCGCAGTCGCTCTCCGCGGCCGGCGACTCGTTCGCGTACCTCGCGGTGCCGCTGCTGGTGCTCCAGGCGACCGGGTCGGTGGCCCGGATGGGCCTGCTCACCGCCGTCGCGGGCGCGGCGTCGGTCGTCGCCGGCATCTTCGGCGGTGTGCTGGTCGACCGGTACGACCGGCGGACCCTGATGATCGTGACGGACCTCGCCCGCCTCGTGCTCTACGCCCTGGTGCCACTGGCCTGGCTCGCCGGGCCGCAGGTCTGGCTGCTCTTCGTCGTCCTGCCGATCTGCGAGGCGGCCGGGATGGTGTTCCAGGTCGCCGCTGTGACCGCGGTCCGCAACCTGGTCGACCGGGACCGGATCACCGAGGCCAACGGTCGGTTGCAGGCGACGTACGCGGCAGCGGCCGTGCTCGGGCCGTTGCTCGCCGGCGTGGTGTCGGCCCGGTTCGGTCCGGCGGTGGCGATCGCCGTCAACGCGGCGAGCTTCGCGATCTCCACGGTGGGCCTGTGGTTGATCCGGCTGCGACCCGCCCAGCCCGACGACGCCGCCCCGGTGACCCGGCAGCGACCGCTGGTCGAGTTCCTGGCCGGGGCGCGGTTCCTGTGGCGCCAACCCGTGCTCCGCGCGCTGACCGTGCTGCTGTCGGTCTTCATCTTCCTGACCTACGGCTTCACCGACGTGCTGATCTACCACGTCACGCATGACCTGGGCGGCTCCGAGGGCACTGTCGGCACGGTGCTCGGCCTGGCGGCGGTGGGCACCATCGCCGGGGCGCTCCTGGTGGCCCCGCTGCGCCGCCGACGCGGCTTCGGCGTCACCTGGATCGGCGCGCACGCGATCTGCGGTTTCGCCGTGGCGGGCGTCGGCCTCGCGACGACGGTGCCGACGGTCACCGCGCTCACCGCCGTGTACCTGTGCTGCCTGAGCGTGGGCGGGATCTGCTCGATGTCCCTGCGCCAGGAGATCACTCCCGATCATCTGCTCGGCCGGGTCACCTCGGCGTTCTGGAGCACCCACTACGCCCTCGGACCGGCCGGTGCGGTCGCGCTGACCTGGGCCGCCGCCCGGTACGGCGTCGCTGCGGTCGCCGTCGTGGCGGGGGCGGGATGTCTGCTGGTCGCGATCGGTGGCCTGTTCACGCCGATCCGCCGAGCCGGCTCGGAGCCGACACTCCCGCAAGAACTCCAGCCTGCGCCAGCCGGCGGAACCGTTGTTGGTTGAGACCCTGTCGAGTTGATGTCGTCAACGATTCAGTCAGGCGCGGGAGAGCGGTGAGTCGTCCACGACATCAGCTCGAAAGGCTTCGAGCGGCATCCCGGCCGGCCGCCGAGGAGGGCCGAGACCCGGTCAGAACTCCTGGTAGATGACGTGCAGACCGACCCGGCCGAGGGTGGGGTGACGGAACGACGAACTCCCGAATCCGCACCGGAGCAGGCTACGCGCGGTCAGTCCGTGCCGAGCGCGGCGAGTTCCGCATCGAGCAGGGCCGCCAGCTGGGCATGTCGGCCCGGATGGCTGCGCGCGGTCATGCCCCGGCTCGGCATCTCCACCGTCATCAGCAGGTACAGGTGCAACCGGTAGAGACCGAGTCGGCGGCGGGCCGCGGCGTCCAGCACCAAGGGCTCGGGGGCCGCGGCACGGTAGCCGCGCAGCAGCGGATGTTCCGGCTCGTCCTCCACCCGCCGGTAGAGCAGCGGCGAGACCAGATCCAGCAGCGGATCGCCGTGCAGGAACCGTTCGCCGTCCACCAGTCCGCTCAGCCGTAGCCGGCCGTCCGGGCCGGGCGCGGTCAGCACGTTGCCGTCCCAGCAGTCGAAATGCAGCAGCGCGGGGCGACGCACCTCGTCCAGCGCGCCGGCGTGCCGCCCGACCAGCGTGCGCAACCGGTCCGGGGTGACCGGCAGCCGGACGTCCCAGTCGGCGGCGTCGGCGAGGAGCGCGTCGAGCATCGCCGTGAACGCCGCCGACCAGGTCGCCCCGCTGGCCCGCTCGCCCTCGTAGCCGAACCGGTCGCCCGTGACCCGGTGCACAGCGGCGAGGGCAGCGCCGAGGTCGTACCGCGCCGGGCCGTCGTCGATTGTCGCCCCGGCCTCGGCCAACTCGTACAGTGACCGGCCGGGCAGCATTCCGGTGACCAGCCACTCGCCGTACGCCGGGTCGGTGCCGTGGTGCAGCACCGGAGGCACGGGCACCTCCGGGGCCTGCTCGGCGACCAGCCGGAAGTACCGGGCCTCGGCCGCGCAGAGCCCGCGCTCGTAGCGCAGCAGCGGCGTACCTGCCGGCGGGGCCAGCTTCAACACCACCCGGCGGTCGTCGGCGAGCAGGATCCACCAGACCGTGGCGTAGCCGCCGCCGGTCAGCGGGCCGCAGTCACGTACCCGTGTGTGCGGGCCGAACGACGCGCGGACCAGGTACGTCACGTCGTCAGTCGTGAGCGGACGCTGTGTCGGGCTCGCCACGGTCACGAGCGGACGTCACCCTGACGCGGGCGGGGCGCCGCCCCGGCTTTGTCCCGTGCGGATCGCGGGGCGGGGCCGGCGGTGTCCCGGCGGATCAGCTCGGCGGGGAGCACCTCGACCCGCGGCGCCGGCGCCTCCGCGCCGAGCACCAGGGACATCGCGCGGACCCCCATGTCGACCAGCGGCAGCCGCACGGTGGTCAACGCCGGAGTCACGTCCCGGGCGATCGGCATGTCGTCGAAGCCCACCACGGAGACCCGCTGCGGCACGGCCAGCGAGCGCGACCGCAGGGTGGCGAGCGCGCCGATCGCCATCGAGTCGTTGAGCGCCACGATCGCGGTCAGCTCCGGGTCGGCGTCGAGCAGCCGGGCCGTGGCCTCGGCGCCGCCGTCGCGGTCGAACTCGGCGTACCGGATCCGCCGCTCGGGCAGGTCGCGGCCCTGCTCGGTCAGGGCCTGCCGGAGCCCGGCGAGCCGGTCCGTGGTGGTGGTGAGGATGCGCGGGCCGGCCACCACGCCGATCGCCCGGTGGCCCAGCTCGCACAGCTCCCGCCCGGCGAGGTAGCCGCCGGCCCGGTTGTCCGGCATCACCGCGTCGCCGGAGTGCTCGTGTCGGCCGATCACCGCGACCCGGCCGCCGGTCGCCTCGTACGCGGCGAGCTTCTCGTTGAGCTGCCGGGTGAACGCGTCGTCGTGGTAGCCGGAACCGGCCAGGATCAGTGCCGCCACCTGGTGGCCGCGCAGCAGCTCCACGTACTCCAACTCGCGGTCCGGGTCCCGGTAGCTGTTGCAGATCATCAGCAGCCGGCCCTTGTCGGTGGCGACGCGTTGCAGCCCACGGGTGATCTCGGCGAAATACGGGTCGGAGACGTCGTGCACGATCACGCCCACCGCGCTGCGGTGCGAGCGGGCCAGCAGCTGGGCGTGCGCGTTCGGCACGTACTGCAACTCGGCGACGGCGGCGAGCACCCGCTCGCGCAGCTCGTCGGTGACGGGCTTACTGCTGCCGTTGATCACTCGGGAGGCGGTGGCGGGCGAGACGCCCGCGCGTCGCGCCACGTCGGACAGGGTCGCCATGGCCCGCCCCCTCGGTCTGTTGACGGCGTTTCGCCGTGCCGGCTAGCGTCACGGTACCGCAGAGAAAGCCCTTTCCCGCAGGGAGGCCGGCCGTGTCCGAACGCTTCGCCGCCCCGCTGCCCGGCGGGATCGGGGTGTCCCGACTGCGCGTCTACGACACCGTGGCCTCGGACGGCCTGGTCGGCGGCACCCCGCACGTGCACCTGTGCTGCACCGAGGGGTACGTGGTGACCGACGGCGAGGGCGTGGTGCAGACCCTGACCACCGCCGGCTTCCGGGAGACGCCGCTGCGGCCGGGTGCTGTGGTCTGGTTCGAGCCGGGCACCGTGCACCGCCTGGTCAACGGCGGCGGGCTGACCATTGTGGTGCTCATGCAGAACAGCGGCCTGCCCGAGGCCGGCGACGCGGTGCTGACCTTCCCACCCGAGGTGCTGGCCGACCCGGCCGCGTACGCCGCGGCGGCGGCGTTGCCCGACGGGGGAGCGCCGGGCGCGGACGTGCACGCCGCGTACCGCCGGCGGGATCTGGCGGTGACCGGCTTTCAGGCGCTGCGCTCCGGCGGGCCGATGGCGCTGGCCGCGTTCCACGCCGCCGCGATCGCGCTGCGCCAGCCGTTGGTGACACGGTGGCGGCAGCGGTGGGAGGACGGCGCGGGCCGTGCCGCCGCCGACACCGCCGCGCAGCTCGACGCCCTCAAGCGGGGGGATCCCGGGCACCTGGGTGACGCCGGGGTGTACGCGGTGGACGAGCCGGTCGAGCGCGGCCGGTTGGGTATGTGCGGCCTCCTCGACACCTACCCGGCCAGCAGCTGAACATCCGGTATGGACTGTCGCGCGGCTGCGGTTGAGCCGGTCGCAGGGGCGGAAGAAACAGATCGAGGAAAGGCCTTGCCCGGGGTGAGGGTGCCGCCTACGCTCCAGGAAAGCGTTTGCCTGATACGCCGACCGGCCCGGTGCGCGGGTGTCGTGCCGGGTCCCGAGGAGGTTCCGCGTGACCGAGAACGCTCTGGACACGGCGGGCCAGCAGGCCGCCGCCGCGAGGGCGGCCGGTGCACCCGCCGCATCGGCGGCGACCGGGTCGACCGACGCCGGTCAGCCGTCCGCAGTGGTCGGACCGCCACCGGGGACCGGCGGCCGACCGTCACGACCGACGCTCGGCCGCCGTGCGCTGGCCCTCGCCGACTCGCTCTGGCGCCCGGCGCTGGTGCTGGCGGCGTTCTTCGCCGCCTGGTGGTTCGTCGCCGCCCGGGAGTACGTGCCCAACTATCTGGTGCCGACCCCCGGCCAGGTCTGGACCACGATGACCGAGCAGTGGTCGGAGCTGGTTCGGCACACCATGGTCACCCTCTACGAGACGGTGCTCGGCTTCGTACTGGCCGCCGCGCTGGGGCTGGCCGCCGCGGTCGCCATCGCATACTCGCGCACCCTGGACAAGGCGCTCTACCCGATCGTCCTGTTCGCACAGGTCATTCCAAAGATCGCCATCGCACCACTGCTTGTGGTCTGGTTCGGCCTCGGCCTCACCCCGAAGATCATCCTGGCGGTCCTCATCGCGTTCTTCCCGGTGGTCATCTCCGGCGTGGCAGGGCTGCGCTCCACCGACCCGGAGCTGCTCGACCTCGCCGCCACGATGGGCGCCGGGCCCTGGCGCACCTTCCGCAAGATCCGCTTTCCGAACGCGTTGCCACATCTGATGGCCGGCCTCAAGGTGGCGGTCACTCTCGCGGTGGTCGGCGCCGTGGTCGGTGAGTTCGTCGGCGCCAGCGAAGGGCTCGGCTACGTCCTGTTGCTGGCCAACGGCAACCTCGACGCCCCGCTCCTGTTCGCCGATCTGATCCTGATGTCCGCCATCGGCATCGTCCTGTTCGTCCTGGTCGAGATCGCCGAGGCACTGCTCATTCCCTGGCACGCCAGCCGTCGGGCCGGCGTACCGCTCACCACCTCCTGACCGACCCCATCACGGAGGCACCGATGAAACGCACCGCCACCACCATCCTGGCCACCGTCGCCCTGCTGTTCGCCGCCACCGGCTGCGGCGGGGACGACTCCTCCGACGGCGGCACCGGCGCCGACGGCAAGAAAGAGGTCACCCTCACCCTCAACTGGGTGCCCTACGGCGAGCACGCCCCGTTCTACTACGGGCTCCAGAAGGGCTTCTTCTCCGCCGAGGGCATCGACCTGAAGATCCTGCCCGGCAACGGCTCCGGCAACACCGTCAAGCAGGTCGCCCAGAAGCAGACCGACTTCGGCTGGGCGGACAGCCCGGTGCTGCTCAAGTCGGTGGCCAGCGGGATGCCGGTGCGCAGCCTGGGCGCGTACCTGGAGAAGGGCCCGTCCTCGGTGGAGTTCTTCACGGAGGAGAACATCAAGACCCCGGCCGACCTCAAGGGCAAGACCGTCGGCGGCACCCCCGGCGACGCCCTCTACGCGACCTTCCCGGCCTGGCTGGAGAAGAACGGCCTCAAGAAGGACGACGTCAAGGTCGTCAACGTGGACGCCGCCGGCAAGATCGCTGCACTGGCCGAGGGCAGGGTCGACGCCATCATGGGCTTCTTCCACGACCAGGCACCCACCATCGAGAGCAAGACCGGCAAGAAGGTCGACGTGCTGCTCTTCGCCGACTACGGCATGAACCTGCTCGGCACCGGCCTGATCGCCAACACCCAGACCCTCCAGAAGGACCCGGAGCTGGCCCGCAAGTTCGTCCGGGCCACCCAGAAGTCCTGGGCCGAGGCCGCCCGCGACCCGGCCGGCGCGGTGAGCGCGATGACCGCCCTCGCCGAGAACGAGCCCGCACCCGAGGTGCTCACCAAGCAGCTCACCCTCAACCTGCCGCTGATCGGCGCCGACGGCCCGCCCGGCGTGAACACCGAAGCCCAGTGGACCGAGACCATCGACCTGATGTCCCGCTACGCGGAGCTGAAGGACCCGGGCGCACCCAACGCGTACTGGGACGCCTCGTACGCGGCCCAGGGGTGACCCGGTGACCGCCGCGCCGGCCCAGGCCGGCACCGCCATCGGCATGTCCGGTCTGACCGTCCGGTTCAGCTCGCGGCGGTCGCAGACCACCGCGCTGGACGACGTGTCGCTGGACATCCAGCCGGGGGAGTTCGTCACCATCGTCGGTCCGTCCGGCTGCGGCAAGTCCACCCTGCTGAAGATCATCGCCGGGCTGGTCCGGCCGACCAGCGGCACGGTGTCGCTGCTGGACCGCCCGGTACGCGGCCCGCAGAAGGAGATCGGCTTCGTCTTCCAGAAGGCCGCACTGCTGGAGTGGCGCGGGGCGCGGGGCAACATCCTGCTCCAGGCCGAGATGCGCGGCATGGACCGGGCGCACGCGGCCCGCCGGGCGGACGAGCTGATCGAGATGACCGGCCTGACCGGCTTCGAGAAGGCGCTGCCGCACGAGCTCTCCGGCGGCATGCAGCAGCGGGTGGCGCTCTGCCGCGCGCTGCTGCACTCCCCGCCGGTGCTCCTGATGGACGAGCCGTTCGGTGCCCTGGACGCGCTGACCCGCGAGCAGATGAACGCCGAGCTGCACCGGATCTGGCGGGAGACCGGCACCACTGTGGTGCTGGTGACCCACTCCATCGCCGAGGCGGTCTTCCTCGGCACCCGGGTCGTGGTGATGAGCGCCCGGCCCGGCCGGATCATCCGCACCTTCCCGGTCGAGCTGCCGGCGCACCGGGACTACGCACAGGTGATGTCGGATCCCCGCTTCGACCGGCTCGCCACCGACCTGCGCGGGTTGCTCGGCAGCGCGGCCGCCAACCACTGAGCCCGCATCGGCACGACCAGCACGACGGAAGGAACATCATGACCCGCAGGTCGATCGGCATCATCGTCAACGGAGTGACCGGAAGGATGGGCTACCGGCAGCACCTCGTCCGCTCGCTGCTGGCCATCCGCGAGTCCGGCGGCGTGACGTTGGCCGACGGCACGACCATCTGGCCGGAACCGGTCCTGGTCGGGCGCAACGAGACGAAGCTCCGCGAGCTCGCCGAGCGGCACGGGCTGCCCGACTGGACCACCGACCTGACCTCGGCGCTGGCCCGGAACGACGTCGAGATCTACTTCGACGCCCAGGTCACCCAGCAGCGGGAGAAGGCGATCCGGCAGGCCATCGAGGCCGGCAAGCACATCTACACGGAGAAGCCCCTCGCTGAGGACACCGCGGGCGCGCTCGACCTGGCCCGCGCCGCCGACGCTGCCGGGGTACGCACCGGTGTCGTGCAGGACAAGCTCTTCCTGCCCGGGCTGCGCAAGCTCAAGCGGCTCATCGATGGCGGCTTCTTCGGCCGGATCCTGTCGGTGCGCGGCGAGTTCGGCTACTGGGTCTTCGAGGGCGACTGGCAGCCGGCCCAGCGCCCGTCCTGGAACTACCGGGCCGAGGACGGCGGCGGCATCACTGTCGACATGTTCCCGCACTGGCACTACGTGCTGGAGGAGCTGTTCGGCCGGGTCAACGCCGTCTCCTGCGTGACCGCCACCCACGTGCCCGAGCGGGTCGACGAGGACGGCCGCACCTACCCCGCCACCGCCGACGACGCCGCGTACGGCATCTTCGAGCTCGACGGTGGGGTGATCGCGCAGCTCAACTCGTCCTGGTGCGTGCGGGTGTACCGCGACGAGTTGGTGGAGTTCCAGGTCGACGGCACCGAGGGCAGCGCGGTGGCCGGGCTGCGCCGCTGCCGGGTGCAGCACCGGGCGGTCACCCCGAAGCCGGTGTGGAACCCGGACCTGCCGGTCACCGAGGACTTCCGGGCGCAGTGGACCGAGGTGCCCGACAACGAGGAGTTCGACAACGGCTTCAAGGTGCAGTGGGAGGCGTTCCTGCGGCACGTCGTGGCCGGTGAGCCGTTCCGCTGGGACTTCCTGGCCGGCGCACGCGGCGTGCAGCTCGCCGAGTTGGGGCTGCGCTCGGCCCGCGAGGGCGTCCGGGTCGAGGTGCCGGAGCTGACCTCATGACGCCCGAGGTGGTGCTGCCCGGGGGGCGGCGGCACCGGCTGGCCGGAGGGAGCGGGTTCCCCCGCCCCGCCGCCCCGGCGGCCAGCCGGATCGCGTACGCCGCCGCGCACGTCGTGGCCGACCCGAGCGCGGAGAACGTGCCGGGCGCCCCGGCGGCGGTGGACTGGGAGACCACCCTCGCGTTCCGCCGGCACCTCTGGTCGTACGGCCTGGGGGTCGCCGAGGCGATGGACACCGCCCAGCGGGGGATGGGGCTGGACTACCCGGCCACCCGTGAGTTGATCCGGCGTAGCGCCGCCGAGGCCCGCGCTGTGGGCGGGCGGATCGTCGCCGGGGTCGGCACCGATCAGCTGCCGGCCGGCCCGGCCACCCTGACGTCGGTCACCGCGGCCTACCGGGAGCAGCTCGACGACGTCCGCGCCGCCGGGGCCCGGCCGGTGCTGATGTGCAGCCGGCACCTGGCCGCCGTGGCCCGCGGCCCGGAGGACTACCTGCGGGTGTACGACGATCTGCTGACCGTCGCGCAGGAGCCGGTGGTGCTGCACTGGCTGGGCCCGATGTTCGACCCGGCGCTGACCGGCTACTGGGGTGCGCTGGACCTGGACCTGGCCACCGACACGGTGGTCGAGCTGATCAAGGCGCACGAGTCCAAGGTGGACGGGATCAAGGTGTCGCTGCTGGACGCCGGGCGGGAGGTCGCGCTGCGCCGCCGGCTGCCGGCCGGGGTACGGCTCTACACCGGCGACGACTTCCACTACCCGGAGTTGATCCGGGGTGACGAGATGGGTCACTCGGACGCGCTGCTCGGGGTGTTCGCGGCCATCGCGCCGGCCGCCGCCGCCGCGCTGGCCGCCCTGGACCGGGGCGACCTGGCAGCGTACGACGAGATCCTCGCGCCGACGGTGCCACTGGCCCGGCACCTGTTCGCGGCGCCGACCTGGCACTACAAGACGGGGATCGTGTTCCTGGCCTGGCTGTCCGGGCATCAGGACCACTTCACCATGGTCGGCGGCGCGCAGTCCGGCCGGTCGCCGGCCCACCTGGCCACCCTGCTCACCCTGGCCGACGCCGCCGGGCTGCTGCCCGACGCCGACCTGGCCGCCGCCCGCGCCCGGGCGTTGTTCACAGTGGCAGGGGTAGCGCAATGAGTGGGTTGGCGCGTTTCTCGTTCAACCAGGCCACCGCCCAGCACTGGCCGTTGCCTGAGGTGGTGGCCGGTTGCGTCGCGGCCGGCGTGCCCGGCATCGGGCTGTGGCGGGAGCCGGTCGCCGAGTACGGGCTGGCCCGCTCGGCGAAGCTGGTCCGCGACGCCGGCCTCGCCGTCACCTCGCTGTGCCGGGGCGGGTTCTTCCAGGCCGACGACTGGCGGGCGGACAACCTGCGGGCCATCGAGGAGGCGGCCACGCTGGGCGCCCCCGAGCTGGTGCTGGTCTCCGGGGGGCTGCCGGGGGGCAGCCGGGACATCGACGGCGCCCGGCGCCGGGTCGCCGACGCGATCGGCGAGCTGGCCCCACACGCGGCGGCGGCCGGCGTACGGCTGGCCATCGAGCCGCTGCACCCGATGTTCTGCGCCGACCGCTGCGTGATCGCCACCCTCGGCCAGGCGTTGGACATCGCCGAGCGCTTCGACACGGCGGTGGTGGGTGTGGTCGTGGACGCGTACCACGTCTGGTGGGACGACACCGTGTACGCGCAGATCGACCGGGCCGGCCCGTGGATCGCCGCGTTCCAGGTCTGCGACTGGGTGACTCCGCTGCCGGAGGGGGTGCTGCTCGGTCGGGCCCTGCCGGGCGACGGCTGCATCGAGCTGCGCCGGCTGCGCGAGGCGGTGGACGCGGCCGGTTATGTGGGCCCGATCGAGGTGGAGGTCTTCTCCGCCGAGGTGTGGGCGCGTCCGGGTGCGGAGGTGCTCGACGCCGCGATCGCCGGCTACCTGCGCCACGTTGTCTGACATTCCCGAACGGCGCTGGCCGGCTGCGGTCGGCGCCTGGCTGGGTATCGGCACCGCGCCGGCAACGCTGGTGCTCGGCGCGGCGATGGCCGCCCGGCACGGCGGCGCGGTGCCGGTGGCCGGGCTGCTGGTCGGCGGGGCGCTGATGGCGGCGCTGCTCTGGGGGCAGGGCCGGATCGGGCTGCGCCGGCCGCTCGGCGACGGCGGTACGTTGACCGCTGTGCTGCCCGCGTATCTGGGGAACACCTCGCGGATGCTGCTGGCGGCGGTGCTGGCCTTGTCGATGGTCGGCTGGAACGGGTTCAACGTCGGGCTCGGCGGTGCCTCCCTGGCGGCGCTGACACACCTGCCCGGCTGGGTAGGGCCGGCGTTGCTGGAGGTCGCGGTCCTCGTCGTCTCCTGGGCGCCGGCCCGGTTCGGCAACCGGGTCGCGGTGCTCACCACGCTCAGCGCGGTGGTGCTGGTCGGCTGGTGCCTGACGGTGCTGCCGCCGCCGGGCGCGCCGGTCCGCCTCGCCGCCGGTGGGCTCGCCGACGCCGCCGCGCTGATCGGGTACGCGGCCGTGTTCGCGCTGCGCGCGCCGGACTTCAGCGTGGGCCTCGCCCGGCGGCGGGACCTGGCCTGGTGCGTGGGGCTGCTGATCGGGCCGGCGCTGCTCGGGGTGCTCGCCGGTGCCGGCCTGTGGCTGCGGACCGGCTCGGCCGACGTGGTCGCGTTGCTCGCCGCCGGCTCGGGGCTGGCCGCGTACGCGAACCTGTTCGTCGCGGTGGCGGTCTTCGCCGCGGCGCTGACCACCACGTACTCCGGTTCCCTGGCGTTGCGTGGCCTGGCTCCCCGCCTGCCGGCGCGGGCGGCGATGCTGCTCGTCGCGGTGCTCGGCGGGGTGCTGGCGGTGGCGCGGTTCGACCGTCTGGTGCTGCCCTGGCTGACCCTGCTGGCCGCCGCGTTGCCGGTGCTTGTGGTGCCGATGGCCGTGGAGGCCACGGCCCGTCGGCGCGGTCGTGTCCCGCGTACCGTGCCGGCCTGGTGCTGGGTGCCGCCGGCGCTGCTCGCGGTGGCCTGCACGCTCGCCGGGGTGGGCGTCGCCCCGCTGCTCGGGCTGGCCCTGGCCGGGGCGTGCACAGTGCTCTGGCGGCGTCGAGGAGTCGCGACCTAGCGGCTGAGCCTTGACCTCGGCCGTGCGGCCGCCGTCCTCCGGACGCCGGCCCGGCCGATGGGTTCGCCGTTTTCGATCAAGGTATTGACGGCACGCTACCTACCGCGCGTACGGTGATCTTGCCAGTGTCGGCGTTCCGTAAAACCGCGCAAATCCTCGATCGACAGTCGTGGACCTGGGTGGGGGAGCGCTCCCAATGGCGGGTCGCGATCAATGACAGACGCTCCACAAGGGAGCAACCGAGAGGAGCCTCGTGGCTACAGGCACGAGCGGAAACAGGCTGCGAAGACTAGCGATACCGTCGCTTGTCGTCGCCCTGGTCACCGGCGTCACCGGCGTTGCGGGATCAGCGTCGGCCGCCCCTGCGGGATCACCGGGTAACGGCGGCAGTGCCGCCGGTTACTTCACCGCCGGGTCCGACAAGAAGGTCACCCTGACCGACGGGGCCGACCGCCGACCCGGCGGTAACCGCGCGGCCACCCCGAAGGCGGCCGTCGACGAGACGGGCTCCGGCATGTACGTCGTCGAACTGGTCGAGGACCCGTTGACCACGTACACCGGTGGGGTGTCCGGCCTGGCACGGACCCGCCCCGCGGCCGGCAACCGGCTGGACGTGACGTCGGCACCGTCGCAGGCGTACCGCCGGCACCTCGACACGCAGCGGGCCGCCGTCGCCGCCGCGGCCGGCGTCAAGGCCAACGCCGTCTACACCACAGCCTTCAACGGGTTCTCGGCGAAGCTGACCGCCCAGCAGGTGAGCACGTTGCGCGCGGACAAGCGCGTCCGCGCCGTCACCGCCTCGCGGGCCCTCGGCACTCCCTCGGCGCCGCCCCTCCCGACCACGGCGACCGCCGCCAACCCGACGCCCGCCACCCCCAGTGGCGCGGACCAGTCGGCGCCGACGGACCTCGCCGGCCGGCCGGCCAAGCCCGGCCCCGGCACGGGCGCGGGTATGGTGATCGGCGTCCTGGACACCGGCATCTGGCCGGAGAGCGCGTCGTTCGCCAAGAAGATGCCCGCCCCCGCCACCTGGCACGGCACCTGCCAGACCGGGGTTGCCTTCGTGGCCGAGCACTGCAACGGCAAGATCGTCGGTGCCCGCTACTTCGCCGACACCTGGCTCGCCGGCGGCGGCTCGGTGCCCGAGGGTGAGCTGCTCTCTCCCCGCGACATGGCCGGGCACGGTACGCACACCGCGTCCACGGCGGCCGGTCTGCCGATCCCGAACGTCACCATCGACGGTCGGCGTTTCGGTCCCGTCTCCGGGGTGGCGCCGGACGCCCAGATCGCCGTCTACAAGGTGCTCTGGAACGGCATGGGCTTCGACGCCGACATCATCGCCGGCATCGACGCGGCCGTCGCTGACGGCGTGCAGGTGCTGAACTTCTCGATCGGCTCCGATCTCGGCGATTGGGAGGCCAACACCCCTATCGGCGTGGCGTTCCTCAACGCCTCGCTGGCCGGGGTCTTCGTGGCGGCGTCGGCCGGCAACACCGGCATCGTGAGCGGCGCTATCAGCAACGCGGCACCCTGGGTGACAACGGTCGGCGCGGCGGTGACCAGGCTCGACGAGGCCACCGCCAAGCTGGGCGACGGCACGAAGCTGGTCGGCGGCTCGCTGGACGCCCTGCCCGGCGGTGGCGCACGGCCGCTGGTCTTCGGTGAGGAGGCCGGATCGCCGGACCTGGGTGCGGTCTACTGCGAACCGGGCAGCCTCGACCCGGACAAGATCAAGGGCAAGGTGGTCGCCTGCGCGCTGTCCGACATGTTCGGCTCGGCCGCCGAGATCAAGGCCAAGGGCGGGGCGGCGATGATGGTGTTCGACCCGGTCGGCAACTACCGGATCAACTCCATCTTCAACTTCCCGGTGGTCTACCTGCCGACCGAGAAGCAGGCCGGCACGCTGTTCAACTACCTGATGCGCCACCCCAACGACGCGACAGTGACGTTGCGCACCGGCGGTGACGGCTCCAGCGTCCCCGGCGTACCCAGCGTCGCGGACTTCTCCTCCACCGGCCCGGACAAGGTCACCCTCGGCGTCCTGAAACCAGACCTGGTCGCGCCGGGATCGGACATCATCGCCGCGGTCTCACCGGCGGGCAACTTCGGGCGGCAGTACGACGCGTACTCGGGCACCTCGATGGCCTCGCCGTACGTGGCCGGCGCGGCGGCGATCCTGCGGGCCACGCACCCGGACTGGTCACCTGGCGCGGTCGCGTCGGCGCTGCGTACCACCGCCACCGACACCGTCGGCACCAGCAGCCCTCTCGACCAGGGCAGCGGATTCATCAACCTGGCCGGGGCCACCGACCCCGGACTGGTCATCGAGCCCACCGCGGCGGACCTGGTCGCCTTCAGCGAGACGGCCGTGCCGGACGGCAAGGAACTCAACCTGCCGGCCATCTCGTTGCGCGAGTACGACGGGACCCGTCCGGTGACACTCACCCGCACCCTGACCAATGTGGGCAAGGCGCGGGAAACCTACCGCTCTTCGGTATCCGGGCTGGACGGCATGAAGGTCACCGTGACGCCGGCCTCGGTGACGCTGGCACCCGGCAAGTCCGCGACGGTCACCATCACGTTGGGTCGGGGCAGCGCGCCCTGGGACCGGTACGTGACCGGGTCGATCACCTGGCGCGGCAAGGCGCACAGCGCCCGGATCCCGGTCGCCGCCCGTCCGTGGGGCATCACGCCCCGACCGTACGGTGACGACGGGGAGGAATTCGGCCGGATGACCAACGGCGCGTTCGGCTCGATCCAGCCTGGCTTCACCGGACCACTCGCCGGTCGCAGCACCGGTTACACGCCGATGCAGCGGAAGTCGTACTCGATGCCAGCTGGCGTCTACGGCGGCGTGTTCGACCCGAGCGCCACCGGAGTGAAGAAGGTCGACTTCACCGTGCCGGCGAACACCGCCGGCATCATCGTCGAGGCCAACACCGACGACCCGAACACGAACCTCGACCTCTACCTGTACAAGGGCGACACCCTCATCTACAGCAGTGACAGGTTCTGGACCAGCGCGGAGCAGGCGTACAAGTTCCTGCCCGAGCCGGGGCGCTACACCGCGTACGTGTTCGCGCAGTTCCCCGGTGGTCCGGTCGTCGACTTCCAGTTCGGTCATGCCATCGTCGGCCGAAACGCGAAGTATCCGGGCGCCACGCTGACGCTTCCCTCCACGGCGCAGCGTGGTGCGACGCACGGGTTCACGCTGAAGCCGAACAAGCCGCTGGCCGAGGGTGACTTCTGGGCGTACACCGAGTACAGCACCAACGGCACTGTGGTCCCCGGCAACCTCGTCTACACCCAACAGAGTTCCTGGCAGTAACCGTTCAACCGGGCGTGGGCCGGTGCCGATGTGCACCGACCCACGCCCGGCACCACCGCTCAGGTGGTGGTCGGCCGGCCGGCACGGCCGCTGACGAGGCAAGCTGTATCGCGGGACACGCATCGTCCATGAGCTTGTTCGCACGGGCTGCTGGTCGATGGTCGGGTGGATCCCCTGTGTGGCCTGCGAAGGCTGTGGTGTCCTGGTCGCCTCCCGGACGGACGACTGCAGGGTGGCCCAGGAGACGCGCTTCTGCCCAGCGATGGTTGACCGGGTGGCGTGTGACGATGAGTCGGACCGCGCCACGGATCCTTTCGCGCTGATCGCCGACTGGGACAGCCCCGCGCCCGACACCAGACGATACGGCTGGGTGCCCCAACCGATCCGCCCTCGTCCCGAACTCGTCGCGACCCGCTGGGGCGGACGAGGTCTGAAGGAGCAACTTTTTCGAGATGACCCGCCGGCCTGACCAGCCGGCCGACGTCGGGCCTCGCTGGTCGGCGTCAGGGGCACCGAAGCTGTCACGCCATCAGAGACGCTTCCAGGTCGCGGCGGGTGAGGGCGGCGCGGAGTTGTAGCGCCTCGGCCGCCAGATTCTCACGACCGCCCTGCTCGCGGTCGATGGCGCAGACCACTGTCTCCACCTGCGCGCCGATGGACCGTAGCTGCGCGCACGATGCCAGTAGTGCGCCTCCCGTGGTGACGACGTCCTCGATCAGCACGACACGCCGCCCGTTCACCGGAGCACCCTCGGCGGCCTTGTTGGTGCCGTACTCCTTGGCGCATCTGCTCAGCCTCGCATCTCGCCTGGATCAACAGCCCGGAGGTTTGGATCGCGGCGGCCGTGGTCCCGCCTTCAGGGAAGGGGGTACGCAGTGAGATGGTCGGCGAGTTGCTTCGGGTGGCTGAGCGGCACCGCGTGGCCGCCGTCAATCTCGTCCGGGACGACGCCGAGCCGGTCGGCGGCAACCCTACGTTGGAAGTCCGCCGGGAAGAACCGGTCCTCGCGTGCGAGGAGCACCTTCGTCGGCACGTCTGGCCAGGCGTCCAGGGGCCACGGCTCGTTGCCCTCCGCGCTGACCTGGTCCCGGTTGTGTGCCGGTGCCTCCGCGACGACCTCGGCCGGGACACCGTTGTAGAACTGCTGCTCCTCACTGAGCCCCTCGGCGCCGCGGTAACTGGTGTTGGCCCACCAGTCACCGGGCCTCTCACCGGGCTTGGGGACCATCGGTGTGAGCAGGACGAGCAGCCGCACCGGCAGCTTGTCGGCAATGAGCGGCGCGGTGAACGCACCGTACGAGTGCCCGACGACCACCAGGTCTCTCCGGTCACCGATCGCGTCGACGACCGTCTGGCAGAACTCGGCGAACCCCGCGGATGTGTCCTCGATCGGCAGTTCCGGTACCACCACGTCGTGGCCGCGGCTGATCAGCTCGGGGACAAGGAGATGCCAGTCCCAGGCGCTGCCCCCGCCGCCGTGGATCAGAACGAATGTCGCCATGCCCCGAAGCCTCACACACGGGTATGACACGCGCCTCTGTCGATGACGATGCTCTGGATACGGACGACGAAAGCGCTTCGGGACAGTCAAATCGAGGTTGAGGTCAGTAGGGTGCCGTCGATGGGGTACCGGCCACCCTGGAGGTAGTGCTCCGCGTGGCTCAGGTGACATCTACCGATTTCGAAGGAAGCCCGGCATGAGCAGCCCACGCGAAACTTTCCTCCGACTGGTGAACGGTGTTTGCGACGGTCCATACGAGGACTTGGCCGACCTGTACGCCGAACAGACCCATGTCACACATCCGTTCCACCCGCTCAAGCCGCCGCCGCTGCGTAGCCGCAACGAGCTGCAGGAGCACTTCACCGCGCCGCCTCCGGTCGCCCGGACGCTGGTCCGTAAGCCAGTCGACGTGACGATTCATGAGACTGTGGACCCGGAGGTGATTGTCGCCGAGTTTGCCTATCAGGGGCGGGTAGCCGAGACAGGTGAGGCGTTCACGGTGCCATGCGTCTTCGTGATGCGTATCCGCAATGGGCTCATCATCGAGTCCCGAGATTACATCGACCCCATCGCCAGCGCGCGGGCTTGGGGTCAACTCGACAGCCTCTTGACCGCGCTCCGTCCGCAAAAGAGCGCCACCATCGAGGGCGCAGCCCGACCCTGATTCGCGCCCGACGTCCTGCGCACACATCTGCCGCGCCGAGTGCGCTGGTATTGAAGCCGCCTTTCGCACTGTCGATGTCCCTGGCCGATTTCGCGAGCATCAGGTTCGCGATCTCTCCCGCCTGGGAGCTCGTCGTGAGCCTGCGCGTCCTGCGCGATCCGGGCGCGCACGCCGTACACCTGCCCTGGGTGACTCGGCACCGAGCCGCGGTGCTCGCCGCACCCGACCTGCGTGACCTGCGCAACCTGGTGATCGCGCCCGATCACAAGCTGCCAGGCTTCCTCGCGCCAGCCCCGCACCCGCCCGTCGCCGAGCCCGAGGCCGAGGCCGAGTTCGCCGCGGTGCGGCAGACATCGGCGGCGATCGTGCGCCAGGAACTGGAGACGGTGTAAGGCGACCGGCTGCCGGCGAGGTGACGCGCTCCTCGGCGACTGATGACTGCGCCGAGGAACTCCGGGATCTGGGAGATCCGCTTGGTAGCGCCGGCGGGCGGGACGCTCCCGCCCGCCGGCGACCGGGGTCAGGTGACAGTGATGGTCAGGTTGATCGAGCGGGTCTCCCCGCTGGTGTAGGTGGTCGTCACCCGGGCGGTGAAGGTCCCCTTGCGGGGATAGGCATGGGTGGTCGACCGTAGTGTCGCTCCGTGCCTGACAGCGCTGTTGTCGCCGAAGTCCCACGCGTAGTCGGTGATGCTCTGCCCGGACGGCGCCGTCGCGGTGGCGGTGAGCGTGGTGGTCAGCGGCGCGGTGCCGCGGGTCGGGTTGGCGGCCAGGGACAGCGTCCCGCCCGGCTCCTGCTTGACCCCGGCGCCGTTGAACCGCAGCCAGTCCAGGGCGAGCAGGTCCGGGGTGCCACCGACCTGGGCGGCGTTGACGAACTTCGCGTACAGGGTGGTCGTGCCGGTGGGCGAGCCGGTCCGCCGTCAATAGGCGCTAGGTAAGCGGTTTCCTGCCCTGGCCCGTCCGGGTGCCGTCAGACCAGCGGCACCTGCGTCGACCGGCCGCTGTCACCGGCCGCGCGGGCGGCCTCGGGCGCGGTGATCGGCACCGCGACGATCCGGCTCGGCAGCACCGGAGCGTCCCGCCCGGTGCCCCGCCGGCCGTCACCGCCGGTGGACTGCTCGTGGTAGTCCTGCTCGACGTTGACCGACCAGACGTCGTGGGCGCTGCCGGTGGCGATGTTCTCCGCAGTCAGCATGGCGGTCAGCATCGAGTGGTCCTGGTTGTTGTAGCGGTGCATGCCGTTGCGTCCCACCGGGTGCACGTTGGGCACCTCCTCGGCCAGCCAGGCCCGGATCACGTCCACGTTGTGCTGGTAGCGCTCGTCGTACACCGGGTACGCCTTCGGCATTCGCACCACGTAGCCGGCCTCCACCACGCCGGGCCGGGCCAGTCCCAGGCGTTCCAACTCCGCGGTCGCCAGCGCCACCAGATCACCATCGGGGGTACGCCACATCTCGTCGTCCTCGAAGACGAAGTACTCCAGGCCCAGGCAGGTGCGGCCGTCCTTGACCAGATAGGGCGACCAGGAGCCGAAGTTCTGGATGCGGCCCACCCGCACACCCGGGTCGTGCACGTAGATCCAGTTGTCCGGGAACGAGAACTCGGCCGGCACCACCAGCGCGACGGTCAGGAAGTCGCGGTAGCGCAGGTCGGCGGCGCAGGCCAGCACCTCCGGCGGCGGCGCCGGGCGTAACGCGGTCACCAGCTCCGAGATCGGCATCGACGAGATCACGTGGTCGGCGGCCTCGGTGCGCTGCCCGCCCACCCCGTTGACCGTCACGCTGACCGCCCGCCGTCGCTGCGGGTCGCGGTGCACCGCGGTGACCCAGGTGCCGGTCGACACCTCACCGCCGCGGTGGCGGACCTGCTCGGCGCAGCGCTCCCACATCATCCCCGGCCCGTACTTCGGGTACTGGAACTGCTCGATCAGGCTGGTCACGTCCGTGCGGTACCGCCGGGGCAGCACGGCGTTGCGGATGGCCTTCGCCAGCGACAGGTTCTTGATCCGCTGCGCGGCCCAGTCGGCCTGCAGCCGATCGGCCGGCATTCCCCACACCTTCTCCGTGTACGTCTTGAAGAAGATCGAGTACAGCCGCCAGCCGAACCTGGCCGACACCCAGCCCTCGAAGTGCGACTGGTCCCGGGGCGGGCGCAGCCGGGCCCGGGCGTACGAGCCCAGGCAGCGCGCCGCCTCCGGCAGCCCCAGGTTGCGCAGCGCGTTCGCCGCGCTGAGTGGGTAGTTGAACAGCGCACCCCGGTAGAAGATCCGGCTCATCCGAGGGCGGGTCAGGAAGTCCTCGTCCGGCAGGATCTCGTGCCAGAACGCCTCCACCCGGGGCACCTTGGTGAAGAACCGGTGCCCGCCGATGTCGAAACGCCACCCGTCGCGCTCCACGGTCCGGCTGATCCCGCCGACCACCTCGTCGGCCTCGAACACCCGGACCGGCAGGCCGTGCCGGAGCAGTTCGTACGCCGCAGTGAGGCCCGCCGGCCCCGCACCGATGACCACCGTGCTGTGCTGCTCGCTCATGCCGTCGCGCTCCCTGCTCACCGCTGTGGTTGAGGCGCGGCGCGTACCCGTTCTGCGGCGGACTTCACCCGCGCGATCGCACCGATATGTGCCGGTTTCGGCTCCGGCGGCGCGCGCGGCGGCGTACAACGGGAAGGGTGGCGCCGCCGGGTGGAGGGTGGGCCGGGGCGAACCGGGGGAGCGGGGCGGATGCGCCGGTGGCGGAGCGGCCGGGGGCGCGCGACGGCGCTCGCCGCCCGGCTGGCAGCGGTGGCCCGGACCGGTGCACGGCTGGCCCGTCGGGTGCCGGCGCCCTGGCCGTACCTGCTCGGCCTGTTCCTCGGCGCGAAGGTGCTGCTCACCCTGGTCGGGCTCCTGGCCCTGCACGCCTGGGACGGCATCCCCGGCGCGCCGCCGGCCGACGAGACGTTGATGTGGACGCAGCAGCGGGAGGTCTCCGGGCAGCGGTGGATCTCCTTCTGGTTCGCCTGGGACGCGCTGCTCTACCTACGACTGAGCGAACTGCCGCTGACCGGGCCGTGGCGGGACTTCGGCTTCCCGCTGCTCTACCCGTTCCTGGCCCGGCCGGTCGGCGTGCTGCTCGGCGGCGACAACGCGCTGGCCCTGCTGCTGATCAGCAACGTCGCGTTCCTGCTGGCCCTCTGGTACGGCTACCGACTGGCCGAGCTGCTGCTCGGCGACCCGGACAGTGCCCGCCGGTTCACCCGCTACCTGGTGCTGCTGCCCACCGCGTTCCTGTTCCAGGCCGCGCTGACCGAGTCGCTCTTCGTCTGCCTCGCGCTGGCCGCGTTCTACCACGCGGAGCGCCGCCAGTGGCTGCTGGTCGGCGTGCTCGGCTACTTCCTGGCGATGAGCCGGTCGGTCGGCCTGCTCGTCGTGCTGCCGCTGGCCCTGGTGCTGCTCCGCCAGCACGACTGGCGGCTCGGCCCGCGCGCCCTGCTCGGTTACCTGCGGATCGGCTGGCCGTTGCTGCTGCTGCCCGCCGGGTGGTTCACTTTCATGGCGTTCTGCCGCTGGCGGGGCGGGGACTGGTTCGCCTACCAGCACGCCCAGCAGGTCGGCTGGGGGATCAAGGTGCAGAATCCGGTGCCGGTGCTGTTGGACGGGCTGGCCGGAGAGCCCCGCGACGCCGCCCGGGTCTGGTTCGCCGTGGCCGTGCTGGCCGTGTTGATCGCCGGGTTCCGCCGACGGGAGCTGCCGTACCTGGTGTACGGCGTGCTCATGGTGCTGGTGCCGCTGTCGATGGGCCCGGCGGTCTACAAGAGTCTGCTGCGCTACCTGCTCGCCGCCTTCCCGGTCGCCCTGGTGCTGGCCCGCTGGGCACGCCGCGCCACCGTCGACGTGTGGCTGACCGCTGCCCTCGCCCTGGTGCAGGGCGCGCTGTTCGTGCTCTGGCTCAGCTACTGGACCCACACGATCATTTGATCGCGGGCGTCGCCGCGACCCGGAGCGGACCGGACCGGCGGGCCTGTGCGAACCTGCTCTCCGACGAGTCCGAACCGCACCCCGTGGAGGCCCGGTGTTCGCCCTGCCGCTGACCGAGGAGGCCGAGCTGCGCCCGCTGGACCCGTGGCGGGCCGAGGAGTTCCTCGCCAACCTGGACCGGGCCCGCGAACACATCCAACCCTGGGTGTCGCCGTCCTTCGTCGCCACCGACCTGCCGTCGGCCCGGGCGGTGCTCCAGCGGTACGCCGACCGCTGGGCCCGCGACGCCGGCGGCATCTGGGGCGTGTGGTGGCGCGGCACGCTGGTCGGCGGGGTCATGTTCGTGTCGTTCGACGCGGCGCTGCGCGTATGCGAGGTGGGCTGCTGGGTCGAGCCTTCCGCGCAGGGCCGGGGCCTGGTCGCGCCGGCGGTCCGCCGGATCGTCGACTGGGCGGTCCGCGAGCGCGGCATCCAGCGGGTGGAGTGGCGTACCAACGCCGACAACGCCCGCAGCATCGCGCTCGCCCGCCGTCTCGGCCTGCGCCACGACGGCACGCTGCGGCAGGTCTACCCGGGTCCGCACGGGCGGATCGACCTCGAAATCTGGTCGGTGCTGGCCGACGAGTGGCTGGCCCGGCCAGCCGTTCCGCACCCCACCGTCCACTGACGACGGCGGGTTCTGTCGTACCCGGGCGGCACCATTCATCCATGGCCGTCCCCGCGCTCACCCCGCACCCCGATCCGCCGCGCTCCGTGCCGCTGCGCGAGGCGCGCACCCGGTTCAGCCAGCTCGTCGCGCTGGCCGAGCTGACCGACGTGGTCACCGTCGTCACCCGCGACGGCGATCACCGCCCGGTCGCCGCGATCGTCCCGGCCGCTGCCGCCCGCAGTGGCGCACAGGCCCGCGCCGACGCCGACCGGCTCGCCGCGGTCACCGCCGGCTGGGCCCGTCGCCTCGACGAGCAGCACCGGCGCAGCAGTCACCGGCACGCCGCCGAGCTCGGTGCCGTCCGCGCGGCACTGGCCGAGGCGTGGGCCGAGCTGGACCGCCGCGTCGTCCCGGGCAGTGACCCGGCACTGGCCCGGCTGCGCGCCGCACACACCGACCTGCTCGCCGGCTGAGCCGTCCCCGTCGGGCCCGCCCGGCGGACGACGGAGGCACCGCCACAAGGTGTCAGCCGGTTGCCGGGTAGGCGTGCGTCTCGGTCGCCTTGACCGCCACCCAGACCTGCTGGCCGGGGATCAGCCGCAGCTGGGCGGCGGCGGCCGGGGTGACGTCCGCGGCCACCCCGATCGGCCCGTCCAGCTGCACCCGCACGTTGTCGCCGTGCCGCTGGACGCCGGCCACGGTGCCCGCCCAGGTGTTGCGCGGGCTGCCCTCCGGTCGGCCCGGGTGCAGGGCCACCGCCGCCGGGCGGAAGGCGACGAACGCCTCCCCGTCCAGACGGTCGGCGACGGTGAGGGTCAGCTCCGGTGCGACCCGCACCGCGTGCCCCTCGGCCCGCCCCCGATAGAGGTTCAGCCCGACCAGGCGGGCCACGTAGTCGGTGCGCGGGCGGGCCGTGACGCTGGGGCCGTCGCCCTCCTGCACCACCCGTCCGCCCTCCACTATGACCAGGCGGTCCGCCAGCGCCAGCGCGTCCAGCGGGTCGTGGGTGACCAGCACCGTCGCCCCCGGATGCGCGGACAGATGGCGGTGCAGCTCCGCGCGGGTGTCCAGCCGGGTGCGGGCGTCCAGCGCGGCGAGCGGCTCGTCCAGCAGCAACAACGACGGCGTGACGGCCAGCGCGCGGGCCAGCGCCACCCGCTGCGCCTGCCCGCCGGAGAGCTGCCGGGGCCGGCGGTGCGCCTGCCCGGCCAGCCCCACCCGACCGAGCCAGTCCCGAGCGGTGGCCCGCGCCGCCCGACGGTCGACGCCGTGCCGGCGCGGCCCGAAGGCCACGTTGTCCAGTGCGCTGAGGTGCGGAAAGAGCAGGTAGTCCTGGAAGACAACGCCGATCGGCCGGCGTTCGGTGGGCACCCAGCGCCGGCTCGCCGGCCGGTCCAGGTCGGCGCCGTCGAGCGTGACGTGCCCGGCGGTGAGCGGGTGCAGCCCGGCAAGCGCGCGCAGCGCGGTGGTCTTGCCGGCGCCGTTCGGCCCGAGCAGCGCGACCACCTCGCCGGGTGCGACCCGCAGCGGCACCTCCAGCCGGAAGGCGCCCCGGTCGACGACGAGCCGGGCGTCGAGCAGTGGCGCGGTCACGGGCTGGTCATCCAGCGGTCGCGGAGCGCGGCCAGGATGACCACCGAGACGGTGAGCAGCACCAGGCTGAGCACGATCGCGGACTCCAGATCGGTCTCCAGCGCCAGGTAGACGGCGAGTGGCATGGTCTGCGTCCGGCCGGGATAGTTGCCGGCGAAGGTGATGGTGGCGCCGAACTCGCCGAGCGCCCGGGCCCAGCAGAGCACCGCGCCGGCGGCCAGCCCCGGTGCCACCAGCGGCAGCGTGACGTGGGTGAAGGTGGTCCAGCGGCCCGCACCCAGCGTCGCGGCGGCCTCCTCGTAGCGGTGGTCGGCGGCCCGCAGCGCACCCTCCACGGCGATCACCAGGAACGGCATGGCGACGAACGACTCGGCCAGCACGACACCCGCGGTGGTGAACGGAAGGGTGACGCCGAACGTGGCGTCGAGCCACCCGCCGAGCAGCCCGCGCCGGCCGAAGACCAGCAGCAGCGCCACCCCACCGACCACCGGCGGGAGCACCAGCGGCACGGTGACCAGGGCGCGGACCAGTCGCCGGCCGGGGAACTCGACCCGGGCCAGCAGCCAGGCGAGCGGCACCCCGAGGAGCAGGCAGAGCATGGTGGCCAGGGTCGCGGTCTGCACCGACAGCCGCAGCGCGGTCAGCGCCCCCGGCTCGGTGAGCCGCTGCGGCAGCGTCGTCCACGGTGCCCGGACCACCAGCCCGGCCAGCGGCAGGACGAGGAAGAGCAGCCCCAACCCGGCCGGGATCAGCAGTGCCGCCGGCACCCGGCCGCGCCGCCGGGGCACGGCGGTGTCGAGGACCCGGCTCACGGGGCCTGGAACCCCGACTCGGCGAGGACCGCCTGTGCCGGCGCCGACCGGACGTACGCGACGAAGGCCCGTGCGCCCGCCCGGTTCGGCGCGTCCTTCAGCGCCACGATCGGGCAGTCGTTGACCGCCCGCGCCGACTCGGGGAACTCGACGCCGGTCACGTCGGCGGTCGCCGCGCGGGCGTCCGTGCGGTAGACCAGGGCAGCGTCGACCTCGCCCAGCTTCACCTTGGCCAGCGCGCCCCTGACGTCCTGCTCGAGGGTGACCGGCGTCAACGCCACCCCGGCCTCCTCCAGCGCGGAACGGGCAGCCGCGCCGCAGGGCACCTGGTCGGCGCAGAGCGCCACCTTCACGCCCGCCCGGGTCAGGTCGGCCAGCCCGGTCACCCCCCTCGGGTTGCCCCGGGGCACCGCGATCACCAGCTGATTGCGGGCGAAGATGCTCGGCGTGCCGTCGGCGTTGCCCGCCTCGGTCACCGTGGTCATGTTCCGCGAAGCGGCCGAGGCGAACACGTCCGCCGGGGCGCCCTGGTTGATCTGGTTGGCCAGGGCGGAGCTGCCCGCGAAGTTGAACGTCACAGTGCTGCCCGGGTACGCGGCCTCGAAGTCCTTGCCGATGCGCGTGAACGACCCGGTCAGCGACGCGGCGGCGAACACTGTCACCGCGCCGGTGACCCCGCCGTCCCCGGTGCCGCCCGACGTCGGGCCGTCGCCTGGGCCGCAGCCGGCCACCGCCAGCCCGGCCACCGCCACCAGTACGGCCACCGCCGTGCGCACCGCCCGCACCCTCATCCGCCCGACCTTCCCCTGGCCGGGGCGGATGCGGCCCGCTCCACCACCACCGTGGTCGACTTGATCACCGCGACGGCCACCGAGCCGACCCGCAGGTCAAGCTCGTCGACGGCCTCCCGGCTCATCAGCGACACGATCCGGAACGGGCCCGCCTGGATGTCGACCTGGGCCATCACAGTGTCCTTGCGTACGTCGATGACGATGCCGCGCAGCCGGTTGCGCGCGGAGGAGAGCTCGGCGCCCGCGGCGGGGTCGGCGGCCTGCGCGCGGGCGAAACCCGCCAGCTCGGCGCCGTCGATGACCCGATGGCCGTGCGCGTCGCGCCCCGCGACCAGCCGCCCGGCGTCCACCCAGCGGCGCATCGTGTCGGCGCTGACGCCCAGCAGCTCGGCCGCCTCGCCGATCCGAAACATCGTCACCGGCTCACCCTAGCCCTCGCATCTGCGAGCGGGAAAGGCCGGAACGGGCTGCGTCTGCGTACTCCCAACTCAGTGGCGTGGGTACGGTCAGCAGCGGGGGGCGTCGAGCGGTGCGGCACCGGCGAGGGCTTCGAGGGTCGCCGCCGGGGCGACCGACTCCGCCGGGGCGGGGCCCGCCGTGCGGGTCGCAACGGCCGAGGGCGAACCGCTGGGCGTACGGGTCGCGCCGGCCGGGGCACCGGGGCCGGCGAGGGAAGCCGTGCCGCGTTGGACCCGCTTCGCGACCATCCGGATGTTGGTGGCGGTTGCCTGGCGCCCGTACACATCGGTGACCCTGATGCTGTACGGCCCGGGGCCGAGCCCGCGCTCGACGACCCAGTAGTTGTCGTTCTGGCGGGCCGCCGTGCGGAAGCCGCCGCCCGGACCCTTCGCCTCGACCGAGCGCAGCGGGTTGCCGTGGTTGCCCACCTGCACCGCGAACCACCACTGCGAGGCGCCGTTCTTCATCCGGAAGGTGAGCCCTCCGTCGAGCGGCGGACTCACCACCGCCCGGTACGTCACCGGCACCACACCCTGCGCCCGGTCGGCGATCCGGGCGAACGCCTCTTCGGAGAGGTCGATACGGCCGGGCGTGCACCCGGCGCACTGATCCATGACCACGACCCGGACCGTGCCCTTCGGGCCGCTCACGTCCAGGTAACCGCCGCAGGCCGCCGCCCCGGCGTACTCCGACGGGCCGAGTGCCACGTAGAGCCGGCCCGCCGGAGGGCTCGGAAAGGAACAGTTGCCGCCCGAGCCGCCCGCGTCGTAGAAGGTGGCCTTTCCCTTGTGGACGGTGCTGCCCGTCGGCGGTGCGGCGCAGGCCGGAGCGGCGCCGGAGCGTACGGCGAGTGTGATGCCGAGCACGGCGGCCAGGGCGGTGACCCCGGCACCGGCCACCCAGTGTCGGATCCGTCGATTGGGCCGGCGCGGACCGCTGTCGCCGGCCGGGGTGTCGTTCTCGAGGTCCGTGCCTGGTGCGGTCACGGCGCCTGATGTTGCCGCACCGCCTCGAGCAGCGCAACAACGTCCGGGCGGACGGCGCCGGTCAGTCCAGCACCTCCACGGTGTCACCGACGCTGACCGTACGACGTCGCGGGCGCCCGGCTCGGCCCGCACCGTCATCTGGAGTCCCGGAACACCCGGACCTGGATCGCCTCAGACCCGGCGCGGGTGGCCCTTGAGGTGCCGGCCCAGCTCGCGGGCGATCTCCCGGTTGGCGTCCCGCTCGGCCAGCGTCTGCCGCTTGTCGTAGCTGCGCTTGCCCTTGGCCAGGGCCAGCTCGACCTTGGCCCAGCCGTTGTCGAAGTACATCGACAGCGGGACCAGGGTCACCCCACCCTCGCGGACCTTCTCCAGTATCCGGTCGATCTCGGCCCGGCGCAGCAGCAGCTTGCGGTTACGCCGGGGGGCGTGGTTGGTCCACGTGCCGTAGGCGTACTCGGCGATGTGCAGGCCGTACAGCATGATCTCGCCGTCCCGCTCGTGGGCGAACGCGTCGACCAGCGACGCCCGCCCCTCGCGCAGCGACTTCACCTCGGTGCCGACCAGCACGATGCCCGCCTCGTACGTGCGGAGCACGGTGTAGTCGTGCCGGGCCTTCTTGTTCGAGGCGATCAGCCGGCGTTCGGGCTGCTTGGACGGGCTCACCCCGCGACGATATCCGGCCCGCCGCTCAGCCCGTCCGTCGCAGGTCCGCGCGCAGCCGCTCGGTCAGGTCCCGCTCCGCCGCCGCGAACGTCTCGTCCGCCTCGCACGGCCAGTGACCCAGGATCGGCGGCGGCACGCTGTCGTACGGCGGTGGCACCACGTCGTGCGGGTCGACCAACCGGCGGTCCACCGAGCCCTCCGGCCCGGTCACCGTCCCGCGGTTCCAGGGACGGTGCGGAGCGAAGATCCAACCGCCGATGGGGTCGGTCTCGCGCCACAGGTTCACCCAGCGCCAGCCGACCCGCTCGCCGATCTCGCGCAGCACCTCGTCGTCGACGTAGGCGGGAAACAGCTGTGAGTACAACCGCTGCAGGGGCGTCCCGTAGGTCAGCAGGGCGACCCGGCCGGTGACCCGGGGCGGCAGTTGCAGGACCGTGGCGGCGAGCAGCACCGAGCCGTGGCTGTGCCCGGCCAGCAGCACCGCCTCGCCCTGGTCGACCAGATAGGTGATCCGCCGGGTCAGTTCCGGTACGGCTCGCTCGGCGTAGCAGGGCGGGGCGAAGGGGTGCGCCGCCCGGGGCCAGAAGGTCCCCAGGTCCCAGAGCACGCCCACGTACCGACGGAACTGCGCTGTCCGGTACGCGAAGATGCCGCCGATCACCAGCCCGAGCACGATCGCGGCGATCGCGTAGCTGCCCATCCCGATCAGGAAGTTGACCATGTCGGCGGGCACCCTGAGATAGCGCTGGATCACGTCACCGGGATAGAGCTGGAGCAGGCCGAGCACGCTGGCGGCGAGGCCGAGCGCGGCCAGGCCGGCGTAGACCACAGTGAGCGGGGGCAGCCGCTCGGTGAACCGGGCCCGGGCCACCGCCTGCTCGACCTGGGACAGTCGCTCCGCCGCCTCCGGCGGCGCGTTCGGAAAGTCGGCGGCCACGATCGCCGCCGCGGCCCGCCTCCGCTCGTTCCGGGTCAGCACCGTGACCACGCCGCCGACCAGCAGCGCGGTCAGCACCGCGATGAAGAACCCGAAGATCGCCCACTTGTACGCCAATGGCGGGCTGGTGGCCAGTCGGTCAGCGGTCTGCCCGTCGCGGTCCAGCAGGTCCGACACCCGGTAGACCAGCTCGGCGGAGAACGCCACGGCGAGGCCGGCGCCCACAGTGACGAAGGCCGGCGCGCCCAGCGCGCGCAGCGGTGAGGCTCCGGGCGGCCCGCCCCGTCGCCAGATCACCAACGCGGCGAGTACGACCAGCAGCGCGGTCTGGCTGGCGAACAACCAGGCCACCAGCGCGCCGTACCCGGGCAGCTCGCGGCTCTGTGCCCACGGCTTCGGACTGATGATCGTGTACACGATCACCAGGATGGTCAGGCCGCAGGCGATCGTGCGTAGCCCGCGGGTGAGCCCGTCGACCCGGGTCGACGGGCCGGGCCGGTCGATGCTCTGCACCACGGTGAGCAGGACCAGACAGGCGAGCAGCACCGCCCCGGTGGCCACGACCAGCACCGCCATCACCCAGGACGCTCCCTGGCTGACCCGGGCGGCCAGCAGGCTGCCATCCAGGGTGGCGAACGCGCCGGCGACGTGCACCGAACGCAGCCGGCTCACCAGCGGCGTGCCGTCCCACTGGCCGACCGCGCTCAACCGGTGCGCGGCGGCGGCGGCGGGCGCCCGGGTCCGGAACGCGTCGAACGAATGGCCGGGGCGGGCGCCCAGCCACCAGACGAGTCCGACGGCGGCGACCGGCACCAGTGCCAGCAAGCCGAGACGCAACCCGGGCGAGCGCCCGCCGAGCCAGGACAGCCAGCTCCGCCCGGCCATGCACGACGGGGTGCCCATGCAGCGCCAGGCCACCAGGTCCAGCGCCACTCCGACGATGGAGAGCACGTACAGCATGGTGAGGGTGAGCGCCAGCACCCGGCACAGCGCGACGATGCCGTGCTTCGAGGCGTGACCCGCCGGGCGCATCCAGAGCGCCACGTTGCAGAGCATGAACGGCAGCAGGAACACCAGCGACAGCGTCCGCACGGCCGTGCCGGACGGCAGGTCGCTCCAGCGGTACGCCTCGAGCGTGATCCCGCCGGTACCTGTCGCGTCCGGGTAGCCCTCACGCGGGCGGTAGAACCCGCCGCTGCGGTCCCCGGCGACCTGGTGGACGTGCGGCCGGTCCAGCACCTGGTCGGCCCCCGCCCCCGAGACGCCGTGCACCCGCAGCTCCACGACCCGGTCCGACGTCGGTCCGGTCGTCGACGCGTCCGCCATGGGCCCCCCGAGGTGTGCGCGGCAGTCGGGCGGGTCGTCGGTGTGCGGCCACCCGCGCGGCGACCCGGCTTACCCGCCTCGCGCCCGACCAACCGTGAACCCCGGCCCGGACCGACCCCGCCCGGTGCGGCGGCCACCTGGCAGGTGGTTTCATGGGCGCCATGGCGAACCCGGTGATCCTGACCGTCGACGACGACCCGGTGGTGTCCCGGGCGGTGGCCCGGGACATCCGGCGCCGGTACGGCGACCGCTACCGGGTGCTGCGGGCCGCCTCGGGCCCGGAGGCGCTGGACGCGCTGCGGGAGGTCAAGCTGCGCGGCGAGCAGGTGGCGCTGCTGCTGGCCGACCACCGGATGCCGGAGATGACCGGGGTCGAGTTCCTGGAGGCCGCGATGGACATCTTCCCGGCCGCTCGCCGGGTGCTGCTCACCGCGTACGCGGACACCGACGCCGCGATCGAGGCGATCAACGTGGTCGACCTGGACCACTACCTGCTCAAGCCCTGGCATCCGCCGGAGGAGAAGCTGTATCCGGTGGTGGACGGGCTGCTGGAGGCGTGGGCGGTCACCCCGGACGCGGCGACCGCCGAGATCCGGGTCGTCGGGCACCGGTGGTCGGCGCCGTCGTTCAAGGTCCGCGACTTCCTGGCGCGCAACCTGGTGCCGTACCGCTGGTTGCTGGCCGACGACCCGGAGGGTGCCCGACTGCTCGACGCGGCCGGGGCCACCGAGGCGGACGTGCCGCTGGTGGTGACCGCCGAGGGCAAGGCACTTGTCGCTCCGAGCGAGGCCGAGCTGGCCGGGCTGGCCGGGTTGACAGTGGTGCCCGCCTCCGACTTCTACGACCTGGTGGTGATCGGCGGTGGCCCGGCCGGCCTCGGCTCCGCGGTGTACGGCGCCTCGGAGGGGTTGCGCACCGTGCTGGTCGAGCGGCGGGCGACCGGCGGGCAGGCCGGCCAGAGCAGCCGGATCGAGAACTACCTGGGCTTCCCGGACGGCGTCTCCGGCGCGCAGCTGACCGACCGGGCTCGGCGGCAGGCGGTGAAGTTCGGCGCCGAACTGCTCAGCGCCCGGGAGGTGGTCGGTCTGAGCGAGGCCGGCGGCGCCCGGCTGCTGCGCTTCGGAGACGGCACCGAGATCGCCGCGCACACCGTGGTGCTGGCCACCGGGGTCTCCTACCGGGTGCTCGACGCTCCCGGGCTGGCGGACTTCACCGGCCGCGGGGTGTTCTACGGCTCCACCGCCACCGAGGCGCCGAGCTGCGTCGACCAGGACGTCTACATCGTCGGCGGGGCGAATTCCGCCGGCCAGGCCGCTGTGCACTTCTCCCGGTACGCGGCCCGCGTGCACCTGCTGATCCGGGGCGCCGACCTGACCGCCTCGATGTCGCGGTACCTGATCGACCAGCTGGAGCGCATCGACCGGATCACCGTGCACCCGCACACCGCGGTGGTCGGCGGCGCCGGGCAGGACCATCTGCAACAACTCACCCTGTGCGACACCCGTACCGGCGAGGCCCGCTCGGTGGACACGTCCTGGCTGTTCATCTTCATCGGCGCCGAGCCTCGGACCGACTGGCTGGACGGGGTGCTGGTCCGCGACGGGCGCGGCTTCATCGTGACCGGTCCGGATCTGATCACCGGTGGGCGGCGCCCCGCCGGCTGGTCGCTGTCGCGCGACCCGTACCACCTGGAGACCAGCCTGCCGGGGGTGTTCGCCGCCGGTGACGTGCGGGCCGAATCGGTCAAGAGGGTCGCCTCGGCGGTCGGCGAGGGTGCCATGGCCGTGTCGCTCGTGCACCGCTACCTGGAGGCCCAGTGAGCGCGAGGAGTGAGCCGGGTCTGCGAGCCCCGCAGTCGCGAACGAAGGAGCCCCAGTGAGCACTGAGACCGATCGCCTGACGTCCGCGCGGTTGCGCACCCTGTTCCTGTTCGAGTCCCTCGACGACGGGCAGCTGGACTGGCTGGCCGAGCGCGGCCGGGTGGAGCAGCGGGCGGGCGGCACCCTGGTGTACGGCGAGGGCGAGGCCGCCACCTGCTTCTTCGTCCTGCTGCGCGGCGCGGTGGCGCTGAGCCGGCAGGTGCGCGGCGACGACGTCGAGGTCAGCCGGACCGATCAGCGCGGCGTGTACGGCGGCGCCGTCCAGGCGTACCTGGGTGACCAGGTCGAACAGGTCTACCGCAACAGCCTGCGGGCGGTGACCGACGCGGACTTCTTCGTGCTGCCGGCGGAGGACTTCGCGTACGCCCTGCGGTCCTGGTTCCCGATGCCCATGCACCTGTTGGAGGGCCTGTTCTTCGGGATGCGGAACAGCCAGACCATCGTCGGCGAACGGGAGCGGCTGCTCGCGCTGGGCTCGCTCTCGGCGGGGCTGACCCACGAGCTGAACAACCCGGCCGCGGCGGCGGTGCGGGCCACCTCGGTGCTGCGTGACCGGGTCGCCGGGATGCGGCACAAGCTCGCGATGATCGCCGACGGCCGGCTGGACGGCCGGGCCCTGCACGGCCTCGTCGCGTTGCAGGAGGAGGCGGTGGCCCGGGTGGCCACCGCGCCGAAGCTGACCCCGATGGCCACCGCCGACGCCGAGGACGTGCTCACCGACTGGCTGGAGGAGCACGGGGTGAGCGGCGCCTGGGACCTGGCGCCCATCCTGGTGGGCGGTGGGCTCGACGCCGCCTGGCTGGGGCGGGTGAAGGCGGCGGTCGGCCCGGCGGATCTGGAGGCGGCGGTGCGCTGGCTCACCTACACCGTCGACACCGAGCTGCTGATGCGTGAGATCGGTGACGCGGTGACCCGGATCTCCGGACTGGTAGGTGCCGCCAAGCAGTACTCGCAGCTGGACCGCGCGCCGCACCGGGTGGTGGACGTGCACGACCTGCTCGACGCCACGCTGGTGATGTTCAAGGGCAAGATCCCCGCGCAGGTCAAGCTGGTCCGCGAGTACGACCGCAGCCTCCCGCCGGTCCCGGCGTACGCCGCCGAGCTGAACCAGGTGTGGACCAACCTGATCGACAACGCGCTCGGCGCGATGGGGGAGAAGGGCGTGCTGACCGTCCGCACCGGCCTCGTCGGCGACCTGCTGGCGGTGGAGATCACCGACACCGGCCCCGGCATCCCGCCCGAGGTGCGCCCGCGCATCTTCGAGCCCTTCTTCACCACCAAGCCGGTGGGGGCGGGTACCGGGCTGGGGCTGGACATCTCGTACCGGATAGTGGTGCACAAGCACCACGGCGACATCCGGGTGGAGACCGAACCCGGGCGGACCACCTTCCGGGTCCTGCTGCCCTTCACCGAGAACCCGCCGCCGGCCTGACCCGCGGTCCGGTCGTTTCGGTGGGGGCCGAAGGATGACGGCCGTACGGTCGGCGACCATGACGATCAGCCACTCACCACCCGTCACCGAGCACCTGACGATCAACCCGAGCATCCTGTACTTCGGTACCCCGGTGGCGTTGCTGAGCACCGAGAACGACGACGGCAGCGCCAACCTGGCACCGGTCTCCTCGGTGTGGGCTCTCGACCAGGTCGTCGTGCTGGGCCTGGGAGGCGAGGGGCAGACGGCGCACAATCTCGCCGCGCGCCCCGAGCTGGTGATCAATCTTCCCGCCGCTGAGCAGTGGGAGGCTGTCGAGCGGCTGGCGCCGCTGACCGGACGGCACCCGGTGCCGATGGCGAAGCGGGACCGGTTCCGGCACGAGCCGGCGAAGTTCGAGGCCGCCGGCCTGCGGGCGCAGCCGTCGCGGTGCGTCCGACCGCCCCGGGTGGCCGAGTGCCCGCTGCACCTGGAGGCCCGCGTCACCCGGATCCACGCCGACGTCACGGACTCGTTCCTGATCGTCGAGGCCCACGTCCTGGCGGTGCACGCCGACGCCCGCATCGTCGTGCCCGGCACCGACCATGTCGACCCGGCGACCTGGCACCCGTTGATCTACAACTTCCGCCACTACTTCGGGCTCGGCGCCGAGTTGGGCCGCAGCTTCCGCTCGGAGACACCGGCGGGCTGACCTGGCCGACTCGGGCTCATCCGGCGGGGTGGCGACACGCCATTGGCACACTCGTGCGACGCGCCGATCACCTGGAGACATCGAGCGGTTGCGGGCAGTAGTGTCGGGCGGCAGTCGTGGTTCTGCCCCGGAGGAGGGCCCGTGGAGTCGATGGCCCGCCAGCGCACCGCTTCACTGGACGACGATCGGCAAGGCGACCCTTCGATGCTGCCGGAGCTGGAGGACGCCGTCTGGATGCACCACGCGAGGGAGTTCGCCCACACCAGCTTCTGGGCGGTGGCCCGCCGGCTGCCCCGGCTGGTCCGGGAGGCGGTCGGGCTGGCCTGGGCCACCAGCCGGCGGGACACCGTCGCCTCCATCGGTCTGAACATCGCCGCCGGGGTGATGACCACGTTCGGCCTGCTCGCCACCACCAGCGTGCTGCGCGAGCTGTTCGCCGCCGGTCCCACCCCGGACCGGGTCCGCTCGGCCCTGCCGGCGCTGATCGTGGCCGCCGCGGCGGTGTCGGCGCGCGGTGGCCTGACGATCGCCGCCGGTTGGGCTCAGGCCCGGTTGACTCCGCAGATCAACTACCAGGTGGAGCTGCGGCTGTTCGAGGCGACCACGGCTGTGGACCTGGCCGCGTTCGACGACGCGGGGTTCGCCGAGGAGATGGACCGCGTGCGGGACCGGGGGATGGGCGAGGCGGCGTACATCGTCGACCACACCGTCAACCTGGTCACCGGCGTGGTCGGAATCCTCGCCACCGCGGTGGCGGTGACCGTCATCCAGCCGCTGCTGCTGCCGTTCCTGCTGCTCGCCGCGGTGCCGCAGGCGGTTACGGCGGTCCGGATGGCCCGCCGCGAATACCTGGCGATGCTGGCCCGGATCACCCGGCAGCGTCGGATGTGGATGCTCGCCCATCTGATGGCCAACCGACGCACCGCCGCCGAGGTCCGCGCCTACCAGATGCGCGGCTTCCTGCTGGCCGAGTACCGGGCTGTGATGGCCGTCGAGACGCGGGCCCAGTTGCGACTGGTCCGCTCGCAGACCGGCACCCGGGTGGTGGGCGCGTCCGTCGCGGGGCTGGCCACCTTCGGGGTGTACGCGGTGCTCGGCGGCCTGCTGCTGGGCGGAATGGTCGCCCTCGCCGCCGCGGCGACGGCAATGCTCGCCCTGCAGTCGGCGCGGACCAGTCTGGGGGTGGCGGTGGTCGCCACAAACTCGCTCTACGAGGACGCCCTCTACTACCAGGACTACCGGGACTTCCTGGACCGCGCCGGGGGCCGGGTGCCGATCGGCGGTGAGCGGGCGGTCGACGGCGTCGACGCGGTCGAGCTGGACGAGGTGAGCCTGCGCTATCCGGACACGGACGCGCCGGCGGTGGACCGGGTCAGCCTGACCGTCCGGCGGGGCGAGGTGATCGCGCTGGTCGGCGAGAACGGTTCCGGTAAGACCACGCTGGCCAAGCTCATCGCGGGGCTCTACCGGCCGACCGGCGGGGTGATCCGCTGGGACGGCGTGGACGCCGCCGAGCTGGACCCGCGTACCGTCGGCGCGCAGGTGGCCGTGATGAGCCAGGATTGGTGGAGGTTTCCGTTCACCGCCGGGCAGAACATCCGGGTCGGGCGGCACGACCGCCCGCCGGATCGACCGGGCCCCAGCGTGCAGGAGGCGGCCGCCGCGGCCGCCGCCCACGACATGATCGTCGGTTTGCCGCAGGGCTACGACACCCTGCTCGACCGGGAGTTCCGGGATGGCCACGAGCTGTCCGGGGGGCAGTGGCAGCGACTGGTCGCCGCCCGCGGCCTCTACCGGGACGCCGCCCTGCTGATCTGTGATGAGCCCTCGGCCGCCCTGGACGCCCGCGCGGAACACGCCCTGTTCCAGCACCTGCGCCGCCGGCCGGACCGCGCCGTCGTCCTGATCACGCACCGGCTGGCCAACGTCCGGCACGCCGACCGGATCTTCGTCATGGACCGGGGTCGACTCGTCCAGCAGGGCGGTCACGACGAGTTGATGGCGGCCGGCGGCCTCTACCGCGAGTTGTTCGAACTCCAGGCCAGCGGCTACCTCACCGGCACCGACGATGCGCTATCGCGCTGACCGCGCGGCCCGCTCCGCCGGGTTGGGCGGGCGGGAGGTCAGGCGCGACAGTTTGGGGTGAGGAAGTCGGCGAGCACCCGGGTGTGGGTCGAGAACGCCAGCTCCACCGGCTCGGTGAGCACCAGCCACTCGGTCGCCTCCTCGGTCGGCGCCGACGGCGGCAGCTCCTCGGCCGCCCGCTCGGGCAGCACCCCGAAGACCATCATCGTGCCGCCGGCCGGGGCGCCGTGCACCGCGAACAGCCGGGCGTCCTCGGCTGCCGCCACCAGCCCGGTCTCCTCCCGCAGTTCGCGGACCAGCGCGTCGGACCACTCCTCGCCGTACTCGATGAAGCCGCCGGGCAGCGCGAGCAGCCCGCGGGCCGGCTCGATGTCCCGGCGGACCACCACCACACCCAGGCCCTCGGCGGTGCGGACCGGCAGCACCGCCACCGCGACGGGCAGGGGGTTGCGCCAGACGGTCTCGCCGCAGGCCGCGCAGACCCGCGGCCAGCCCGCGGCCGCCGGGTAGGCGACGCCGCAGTAGGAGCAGTGCGAGTACGGCGTACCGGTCATGCCGCAGCACCTTACGCGTCGATCTAGGGAGAATCACTGCCAGGTGATCTCCGATCACCACGATTCTCCCTAGATCGACGCGGCGGGCGACGCGGCGCGGCGGCGGCGGGGCGGCGGCGGGGCGGCGGCGGCGGGGCGGCGGGGCGGGGCGGGGGAGGGGGTTAGGCGGCTGGGGCGCTGGTGTAGAAGGCGGTGGTGCGTTCGGCGGCGGCCTTCGCCTCGTCGGCGTCGGTGCCGGCGGCGATGCTCGCCTGACCCCACCGCTCGCTGCTCAGCTCGGTGAACCGTCGGCCCTCGTCGGAGGCGCTCCACTCGAGGCTCTGCTCGGGTGAGACCCCGCTGCCGTCGCCGGCGAGGTACGAGGCGAGACCGAGCAGGCCCAGGTCCCAGCCGACGCCGACGGCGCCCGGTCCGAACTGGGCCCACCGGTCCTGGTCGACGTGTGCGATGTGGTCCAGTTCGAAGCGGGTCCGCTCGTCGTCGACCGGGGTGAGCCGCACCTCGATCCAGCTCACCTCGCCGCCGAACTCCCAGGTGGCGGTGAAGCGGTGCGGTGGGTCGCAGCTCTCGACGGTGCCGCCGGCGTTGCCCTCGAGCTGGTACCGGCCGTGCAGCCGCAGGTCGCCCGAGATCGGCAGGAACCAGCGCGGGATGCGCTCGGCGTTGGTGCAGGCGTCCCAGAGATCCTCGATCGTCGCGTGGTACGTCTGGCTGAGCGTGCTGACCCGGGCCTCTCCGGCCTCCAGGGTGCGGCTGCCGACGTGGCGTTGGACGGCGTTGATCTGCTCGATCGCGTCGATCATTGGGCGTTCCTCTCCTCGGGTGGGTCGGCGGGCCCGCGCAGCCGACGTTCGCGTCGGCCGCGGGCCAGCTCGGTGGCGAGTGCCGCCAGGGGCGGCGTCCAGAATCGGCGGAAGTGCTCCAGCCAGCCGTCCACCTCGCGCAGTGGGCGCGGGTCGACCGCGTAGAGCCGCCGGGTGCCCTCCGGCCGCACGGTGGCGAAGCCGTTGTCCCGCAGGACCTTGAGGTGCTGGGACACGGCGGGCTGGGAGATGCCGAACTCCTCGCGGATCACCGCGCTGACCGCGCCGGCGGTCTGCTCGCCGCCGGCGAGCAGCTCCAGGATGCGGCGCCGGACCGGATCGCCCAGCACGTCGAAGGCGTGCACGACGACCTTTATATCAGCACCAGCTTATTTAAGCCAACGGTGATAGGCCGATCAGCTTGTCGAGCCGGATCGGCAGGTCGCGGATCCGCACGCCGGTCGCGTGGTGCACCGCGTTGGTGATCGCCGCCGCCGTGCCGACGATGCCGATCTCGCCGATGCCCTTCACCCCGGCCGGGTTCAGCTCGCCGTCCCGCTCGTCCAGCCAGTGCGCCTCGATCCGCTCCACGTCCGCGCAACCCGTGATGTGGTAGGTGGCCAGGTCGTGGTTGACCCAGTCGCCGTACCGCTCGTCGAGCACGCCCTCCTCGTGCAGCGCCATCGACAGGCCCATCGTCATGCCGCCGATGAACTGGCTGCGCGCCGTCGTCGGGTTGACCACCCGCCCGGCGGCGAAGACCCCGAGCAGCCGGTTCACCCGTACCTCGCCGGTGTCCGCGTCCACCCGGACCTCGGCGAAGTGCGCCCCGTACGCGTACCGCGGCAGCGTGGGCTGCTCGCGTACCTCGTCGGCGGTGCTCACCTCGGCGGTCACCTCGCCGTCGGCCGGCACCCCTCCGGGGGTCTGCCGCAGCTTCTCCCGCAGCGCCTCGCACGCGCGGACCACCGCCCAGCTCCAGGAGGAGGTGCCCATCGAGCCGCCGGCCACCCCGGCCGGTGGCAGGTCGCTGTCGCCGATCTGGATCTCCACCCGTTCCGGCGGCACCCCCAGCGCGTCGGCCGCCACCTGCCAGAGGGCCGTCCGGGCGCCGGTGCCGATGTCGGTGGCGTTGATCCGCACCAGGAAACCGCCGTCGGGGCGTGCGGTGGCCGCCGCGGCGGAGGCGCGCGCCCGGGCCGGGTAGCTCGCGCCGGCCACCCCGGTGCCGATCAACCAGCGCCCGTCGGATCGGGCACGGGGCGTCGGATCCCGGTCGGCCCAGCCGAACCGGCGGGCCCCCTCGCGCAGGCAGGCGACCAGGTTGCGGCTGGTGAACGGCTGTCCCAGCTCGGGGTCGACGGCCGGGTCGTTGCGGATCCGCAGCTCCACCGGGTCGATGCCGACGGCGCTGGCCAGCTCGTCCATCGCCGACTCCAGGGCGTACGCGCCGGGGCACTCGCCCGGAGCGCGCATCCAGAACGGCGTGGGGACGTCGAGGCGGGTCAGCCGGTGCGTGGTGCGCCGGTGCGGCGCGGCGTACATGCTTCGCGTGTAGACGGCGACCTGCTCGGCGAACTCCCGGATGGTCGAGGTCTGGGTGATCGAGTCGTGGCAGATCGCGGTGAGCCGCCCGTCGGCGTCGGCCGCGAGCCGGACCCGCTGGATGGTGGGCGTGCGGTAGCCGACCGGCCCGAACAACTGCTGCCGGGTCAGCGCCAGCCGGACCGGCCGGTCCACCTGCCGGGCCGCCAGCGCGGCCAGCACCACGGCGGCTTTGGGGTACCCCTTGCTGCCGAAGCCACCGCCGACATGCTGCGTGATCACGCGGACCGACTCCCGGGGCAGCTCGAACAGCTCGGCCAGGGCGGCCTGCACCGCCACGGCACCCTGGTTGGAGTCGTGCACCAGCAGCCGCCCGTCCCGCCACTGGGCGGTGGTGGCGTGCGGCTCCATCGGGTTGTTGTGGTACGCGGGCGTCCGGTAGGTGGCGTCCATCCGCACCGGCGCGGCCGCGTACCCGGCGTCGAAGTCGCCCTCCGCCGTGTCCGTCGGGTAGCTGGGGTTGACCTGGTCCGGCCGGTACAGGCCGGGGTGGTCGGCGGTGAGCACAGTGCTGTGCGGCCCGGCGTCGTAGTCGAACCGGACCAGCCGGGCGCCCTCCCGGGCCGTCTCCAGGCTGGTGGCCACCACCACCGCGATGAACTGCCCCCGGTAGTGCACCGCCGGCTCCTGCAGCAGCCACAGATCCGGCTCCGGTCCGGGCGCGAGCCGGGGCGCGTTGCCGTGGTGCAGCACGGCGAGCACGCCGGGCAGCGCGAGCGCCGGCGCCGCGTCGACCCGGGTGATGCGTCCGCGGACCACCGCCGCAGGTACCGCCCAGCCGTAGGTGACCCCGTCCACCGGGTACTCCACCGCGTACCGCGCCGTGCCGGTGACCTTCTCCCGGCCCTCCAACCGCGGATACGCCCGCCCCACCGCGCCGGTGGTCATGGTGTGCGGGTCCCGTCGGCCAGCTCGGTCAGCGCCCGCACCGTGATCGCCCGGGTCAGCGGCAGCTTGAAGCCGTTGTGCCGCAACGGGCGGGCCTCGGCCAGCTCGGCGTCGGCGGCCCGCGCCGCCAGCTGCGGGCTGAACGGCCGCCCGCGTAGCTCCTCCTCGGCCCGGTACGCCCGCCACGGCCGGTGCGCCACCGCCCCGTACGCCAGCCGGACGTCGCGGACCACGTCGCCGTCGAGGTCCAGCACCGCGGCCACCGCGCCGACGGCGAAGGCGAACGACGCCCGGTCGCGCACCTTGAGGTACGCCGAGCGGCGCGCGGCCGGCAGGTGCGGCAGCCGGACGGCGGTGATCAGGGCGCCCCGGGCCAGGGTGGTCTCCCGTTCCGGGTGCTCGCCGGGTGAGCGGTGCAGCGCCACGAGCGGGACGTCCCGGGGACCGTCCGGCTCGTGCACCTCCACCACGGCGTCCAGCGCGGCGAGCGCGACCGCCAGGTCCGACGGGTGGGTCGCCACGCAGAGGTCGGACCAGTCCAGCACGGCCAGGTCGCGGTTCTGGCCGTGCCGGGCGGCGCAGCCGCTGCCCGGCTCGCGCTTGTTGCAGGCCTTGCCGGTGTCCTGGAAGTAGACGCAGCGGGTGCGCTGCAACAGGTTGCCGCCGGTGGTGGCCAGGTTGCGCAGCTGCCCGGAGGCGGCGGCGAGCAGCGCGCGGGCCAGCACCGGATAGTCGCGTCGGACCACCGGGTGGGCGGCCAGGTCGCTGTTGCGGACCGTGGCGCCGATCCGCAGCCCGCCGCCGGGCAGCTCCTCGACGGCGTCCAGCGGCAGCCGGGTCACGTCCACCAGCAGGTCGGGCCGCTGCACCCCGAGCTTCATCAGGTCCACCAGGTTGGTTCCGCCGCCGAGGTACGCCGCCTGCGGCTCGGCGGCCAGCACGGCGACCGCCTCGGCCACGCCGGCCGGCCGGTGGTAGCGGAACGGTCTCACCGCGTCGTCGCCGTCTCGCGAACGGCCGCGACGATGTGCGGGTACGCGGCGCAGCGGCACAGGTTGCCGGCCATCCGTTCGCGGATCTCCGCGTCGGTCAGCTCGGCCGGGGCGGTGAGGTCGCCGGTGACCGCGCTGGGCCAGCCGCGGGCGACCTCGTCGAGCATGCCGCGGGCGGAGCAGAGCTGGCCCGGGGTGCAGTAGCCGCACTGGAACGCGTCGTGTGCGACGAAGGCGGCCTGGAGCGGGGACAGCTCGTCCGGGCCGGCGAGCCCCTCCACGGTGACCACCGACCGGCCGTCCAGGGTGACCGCGAGGACCAGGCAGCTCTTCACCCGCCGGCCGTCCAGCAGCACGGTGCACGAGCCGCACTGGCCGTGGTCGCAGCCCTTCTTCGCCCCGGTCAGGCCGAGCCGTTCGCGCAGCGCGTCCAGCAGGGTGGTGCGGTTGTCCAGGGTCAGCTCGCGGTGCGCGTCGTTGACGTCGAACGCCACCCGGGACGAGTGCCGCTCGTCGGTTGTCGTCTCGCTCTCCGGTCGGCCCCGCACCGGCCCAGACTAGCTTTACCGGTACATATCCGGGCGAACAACCCAGCGACCCTCGCACGGAAGGGATGCGGAGGTCAGCGGGCCGGGGCCCGTCGGCGGTGCAGCCCTTCGCTGGTGAGCGCGTGATACACGATCATGACCATGACGCCGATCAGGCCCAGTATCGGATTGACGAACCAGCCGAGCAGGCCGCTGAGCCCGTAGAGGACCAGGCCGGTGACCGGGCGCAGCCGCTGTGTCCGCACGTACCCGGGACTGACCCCGCGCCGCAGCAGTTCCGGGTGGCGGAGCAGATAGCCGAAGAACACCAGCCACGGCGCCGACATCAGCGCGGCGGCCAGCGCGTACAGGGCGACGGCGGCGCGACGGTCGGCGGTGTCGCCGTGGGTGAGCGCGGACGCCAGCACCGCGGTCGGGAACGGGATGATCACCGCGCCGAAGAGGATGCCGAGGTTGATCCAGCTCAGCGCGAGGGTGGTGGCGCGGATCAGCCGGACCAGCGCGTGGTGGTTGAGCCAGAGCACGCCGACGTAGACGAAGGACACCACGAAGGCCAGATAGGACGCTCCTTCGTCGAGCAGCCCGGCGAGCAACTCACCCTCGTGGTATTCCGGCACCCGCAACTCGATGACCAGCAGCGTGATGACGATGGCGAAGACGCCGTCGCTGAACGCGGTCAACCGGTCCGTCTCGGACATTCCTGGCCCGATCTCGGGCTGCTCGACCTCGTCGGCTGCTGCGGCCATTGCCGCAGGCTAACCGGCGGGGCGAGCGTGGGTGGCGGTTTGTTCGGGCGGCACTCCGATAATACTGTGTATTATACCGAGTATGCTAACCGTAGGTGATGGGTCATGAGCATCCGCCACGCAATGCTGGCGCTGCTCACCGAGGCACCGAAGTACGGTCTCCAACTCCGCCAGGAGTTCGAGGCGCGAACCGGCGAGGTCTGGCCGCTCAACGTCGGGCAGGTCTACACCACGCTGCAACGCCTGGAGCGCGAGGGGCACGTCGAGTCCGACGACGCCGGCCGCGACGGCGCCCAGAAGCGCTACCGGCTCACCGCCGACGGCGAGCGCGAGCTGCACACCTGGCTGCGTACGCCGCCGCAGGCCGGACCGCCGCCCCGGGACGAGCTCGTCATGAAGGTGCAGGTGGCGATGCGGCTGCCCCAGGTGGACGTGACCGGGATCCTCCAGGCCCACCGACGGCGGATCGTCGAGGAGATGCAGCACTACACGCACCTCAAGGCCGACGCGTCGCCGGACGACGTCGGCCTCGGCCTCGTCGTCGACGCCGAGCTGTTCCGGCTGGAAGCGGTCGTCCGGTGGCTGGACGCCGCGGACGCCCGCCTGCGCACCCGGCCGACGACGCCCGCCGGCCCGGCCGACCCACCGCCTGCCGCCGACGCCCCCGCCGGGCGCACGACACGGCCGGACAGCGACAAGACCTCAGGAGCCCGGCGATGAGCGTCGTGCTGAGCCTGCGACAGGTGTCCAAGGTGTACGGCGCCGGTGCCGCCGCCGTGCACGCGCTGCGCGCGGTCGACCTCGACGTGGTCGCCGGTGAACTGGTCGCGGTGATGGGTCCCAGCGGCTCGGGCAAGAGCACCCTGCTGACCATCGCCGGCACCCTGGAGGAGCCCACCACCGGCCAGGTCACAGTGTGCGGGTCGGACCTCTCCACGCTCTCCGCCGACGCCACCGCCCGGCTGCGTCGCCGGTCGCTCGGCTTCGTCTTCCAGGACCTGAACCTGCTCGCCGGCCTCTCCGCAGCCGAGAACGTGGCCCTGCCCCTGGAGCTGGACGGCATGGCCGCGCGTCCGGCGCGGGCCGCCGCCCTGCGGGTGCTCGACGAGTTGGGACTGACCGACCGCGCCGGGCACTTCCCCGACGACCTGTCCGGCGGCGAGCGCCAGCGGGTAGCGATCGCCCGCGCGGTGGTGGGGGACCGGCGGCTGCTGCTCGCCGACGAGCCCACCGGCGCTCTCGACGCCGCCAACGGCGAAGCCGTTCTGCGGATGCTCCGCTCGGCGTGCAAGCGCGGCATCGCGGGAGTGATGGTCACCCACGACGCCCAGCTCGCCTCCTGGGCCGATCGGGTGATCTTCATTCGGGACGGTCGGGTGGTCGACCAGACCGCGCCGTCCGGCCCGGACGCTCTGCTCGCCCCGGACCCGGCGCGGTGACCGCCACCGTGAACCGTGGCCGGACGGACGCCCGGCCCGAGGGCGGCGGACTCCCGGCCCGCCGCGCGGTGATCCGCTGGGCGGTACGCCTGTTCCGCCGCGAGTGGCGGCAGCAACTGCTGGCCATCGCACTGCTCACCATCGCGGTCACCGGTGCCACCGTCGGTCTGGCCGCCACCTGGAACCTCCCCCCGTCGAGCGATGCCACCTTCGGCCACGCCGACCAGCTCATCCGGATCCCCGGCGACGACCCCGCCGCGCTGGACACCCGGGTCACCGCAGCTCGGGCGTGGTTCGGCACAATCGACGTGATCGGCCACCGCCGCGTGCCGGTGCCGGGATTGTTCGACCCGGTGGACGTCCGGGCCCAGGACCCCGTCGGCGCGTACGGCGGCCCGATGCTCGCCCTGCGGCAGGGCCGCTACCCGACCGGGCCCGCCGAGCTGGCGGTGACCGACGGGGTGGCGCGAGCCCTGCGTGCCGGGCTCGGCGCTCGGGTTTCGTTCGGTGACGCCGACCGCCTGATCGTCGGCGTGGTGGAGAACCCGGCGGACCTGCACGACGAGTTCGCCCTCACCGACCCCGCCCACGCCGACCGGCCGCAGTCGGTGACCGTGCTGGTGCCCGGCGACCGCGACAGCATGGAGGCGTTCCGCCGGACCATCGACGGCCCGCTGGTGCGCGAGTCCCGGCCGGTGGCCGAGCGGACCGCGCTCACCCTTGCCGCCCTGGCGCTGGCCACCGTCGGGCTGCTGCTGGTGTCGCTCGTTGCCGCCGCCGGGTTCGTGGTGCTGGCGCAGCGCCGGCTGCGTCAGCTCGGGATGCTGGCGGCGATGGGCGCCACCCGCCGACATCTGCGGCTGGTGCTGCTGGTCAACGGCGCCGCCGTCGGGGTGGTCGCCGCGGTCTGCGGCACAGCCGTCGGGGTGGCCGCCTGGCTGGTCACCGCCGGTCTCGTGGAGACCGCCGCCGGGCACCGCATCGGCCGGTTCGACCTGCCCTGGCTCACCATCGGCGTGGGCATGCTGCTGGCCGTGGTCACCGCGACCGCCGCCGCCTGGTGGCCGGCCCGCGCGGTCGCGCGTACCCCGATCATGAGCGCGCTGTCGGCGCGGCCACCGACCCCGCCGGCGGCGCGGCGGACCGCCGTGGCCGCCGCCGCGCTGCTCGCCGCCGGCCTCACCGCCCTGGTGCTCTCCGACGGGTCGAACCCGCTGCTCATCGTCGTGGGCAGCGTCGGCACCGTGCTCGGCGTACTGCTCGCCAGCCCGCTGACCATCCCGGCTCTGGCGGCGGCCCGGGGCGGCCTGCCGGTGGCCGTTCGGCTCGCGCTGGCCGACCTGGCCCGGTATCGCGTTCGGGCCGGCGCGGCGCTCGCCGCCATCAGTCTCGCGGTGGGCCTGTCGGCGGCGATCGTGGTGGGCTCCGCGGCGGCGGAGTACCGCAGCCGGGAGGCGGCCGGGCTGGGCAACCTGGCGGACAGCCAGTTGCTGATCCGGATCGGCCAACCGGATCCGGTGATTCCGGAGCGCACGCCGGCCGAGATCGCCGCTCTCCAGGCCCGGACCGACAGCATCGCCGCCAGCGTTGGGGCGGCCACAGTCATTCCGCTCGACATGGCGGTGGTGGCCTCGCACACCGATCCGGGTCGGGAGGGGGGACCGACCGGCCACCCGGCCGTCGAGATCGGCGTTCCGCGCGCCGCCGGCGAGTCGACGACCTCGCATCCGCTCTACGTGGTCAGTCCCGAGCTGCTCCGGCTGAACGGGGCGGCCGGAATGGCGGTCGACGACGACACCGACGTGCTCACCACCCGCACCGGTGAGCTGGCGCTGATGAACATCCCGGCCCGGGGCGTGCGGCCGAGCGTGCGCACCCTGCCCCGGTCCGGCTACACCGGACTGCCCGACTCGCTGATCACTCCCGCCGCGCTCGGCCGACACGGCTGGCAACCCGCCCGGGTCGGCTGGTTCCTCGCGGCCGACCATCCCCTCACCGGCGCGCAGCTGGCCACAGCCCAGGAGCTGGCCGCCACCGCCGGGCTCACCATCGAGTCACGTCGGGCGCAGAGTTCGCTGACCGCGCTGCGCACCGGTGCGACCGTCGCCGGCGTACTGCTCGCGCTCGGGGTGCTGGCGACGACCGTCGGGCTCATCCGCGGCGAGGCGGCGGCGGACCTGCGCACCCTCGCCGCGACCGGTGCGCCGAGGCGGGTACGGCGGACGCTCACCGCCACCACCGCCGGGGCGCTCGCCCTGCTCGGCGCGGTGCTGGGTGTGGCCGGCGCGTACCTGGCGCTGGTCGCTGCTCTGCACAGTGACCTCGACCCGCTCGGCGCCGTGCCCGTCGCGCACCTCGTGGCGATCGTCAGCGGGCTGCTGTTGGTCGCCACCGGCGCCGGATGGCTGCTCGCCGGCCGGCTGCCGCCGTCACTGACCCGTCGCGTCCTGGACTGAGCGCCGGGTGAGACCAGGGCACCCTGGGCGCCGATCGGCGCGGCGCCCAGGGTGCGTCGGGGTTACATCAGGACTTAAACAAACCTTCGGAATAAATGACAGTGTTATAGATCGATGTCTTGACGTCGTCGCAATCGCGCCGCAACACTCCTACGAGAGCGCTCTCCGACCCGCGGCGCCGCATCGGCGGCACCACCCACGGCACCGCGGGACGAGCCGATCCCACAGCGCGGCGTCCGTAACCCCCTACCGACAGGCGATGTCATGACATCTCGCGCTACATCCGCGCGGCCGCGCCCCCGGCGCGCCGTCCGGCACCTGATCCTCGGGCTCACCGTGGCCCTGGTCGCGGCGCTCACGCCGACCGGCACCACGGCGCCCGCGCAGGCTGCCCCCACCCTGCTCTCCCAGGGCCGCCCGGCCACCGCCTCGTCCACCGAGAACGCCGGCACCCCCGCGTCCGCAGCGGTCGACGGCAACACCGGCACCCGCTGGGCCAGCGCGTTCAGCGACCCCCAGTGGCTCCAGGTCGACCTGGGTGCCCGGGCCACCATCAGCCAGGTGAACCTGCTCTGGGAGGGGGCCTACGGCCGCGCCTTCCAGCTGCAGACCTCCGACGACGGGGCAACCTGGACCACCGTCTACAGCACCACCACCGGCACCGGTGGCACGCAGAACCTCACCGTCACCGGCGCCGGCCGGTACGTGCGGATGTACGGCACCGCCCGGGGCACCGGCTACGGCTACTCGCTCTGGGAGTTCCAGGTCTACGGGGAGACCGGCGGCGGCACGCCGACCTGCGGCGGCGCCAACGCCGCACAGGGTCGCCCGGCCACCGCATCGTCCACCGAAAACGCCGGGACCCCCGCGTCCGCAGCGGTCGACGGCAACGCCGGCACCCGCTGGGCCAGCGCCGCCAGCGACCCCCAGTGGCTGCGCGTGGACCTCGGCAGCACGCAGTCGATCTGCCGGGTGGTGCTCACCTGGGAGGCCGCGTACGCCCGGGCGTTCCAGCTCCAGACCTCGGCCGACGGCAACACCTGGACCGCCATCTACTCGACCACCACCGGCACCGGCGGCACGCAGACCCTCGCCGTCACCGGCAGCGGCCGCTACCTGCGGATGTACGGCACCGCCCGGGGCACCGCCTACGGCTACTCGCTGTGGGAGCTGGCGGTGAACACCACCGGCGGCACCAGCGAGCCACCGGTCGACACCACCGACCCGCGCAACCCGAACCTCGGTCCGAACACCTTCGTCTTCGACCCGAGCACCCCCACCGCCACCATCCAGAGCCGACTGAACACCCTCTTCACCCAGCAGGAGACCAACCAGTTCGGCCCGCAGCGCTACGCGGTGCTCTTCAAGCCCGGCACCTACACTGCCGACGTCAACCTCGGCTTCTTCACACAGGTCGCCGGGCTCGGGATGAGTCCCGACGACGTGAACCTCAACGGCCATGTCCGCACCGAGGCGTTCTGGATGGGCGGCAACGCCACCCAGAACTTCTGGCGCGCCGCGGAGAACCTCTCGGTGACCCTGCCGGCCGGGACGACCGTGGAGCGGTGGGCCGTGTCCCAGGCGGCGCCGTACCGGCGGATGCACCTGCGGGGCGCGCAGAACCAGATCCAGCTCTGGAACGGCGGCGACGGCTGGTCCAGCGGCGGCCTGCTGGCCGACACCCGCATCGACGGCCTGGTCGTCTCCGGCTCGCAGCAGCAGTGGTACTCACGCAACAGCGAGTTCGGCAACGGCTGGACCGGCTCGGTGTGGAACATGGTCTTCCAGGGCGTCAACGGCGCTCCGCCGCCGCACTTCCCCAACCCGTCGCACACCGTCATCCCGCAGACCCCGCAGGTACGCGAGAAGCCGTTCCTCTACGTCGACGGCACCGGCGAGTACCGGGTGTTCGTGCCGGCTCTGCGCAGCAACTCCACCGGCACCAGCTGGTACAACAAGACCCCCGCCGGCTCGTCGATCTCACTGTCGCAGTTCTTCGTCGTCCAGCCCGGCACCAGCGCGGCCACCATCAACGCGGCCCTGGCCCAGGGCCGGCACTTGCTCTTCACCCCGGGCGTCCACCGGGTCACCGAACCGATCCAGGTCAACCGGGCGGGCACGGTGATCCTCGGCCTCGGCCTGGCCACCATCCAGGCCGACAACGGCACAGTGGCGATGCGGGTGGCCGACGTGGACGGTGTCAAGGTCGCCGGGGTCATGTTCGAGGCCGGCACCACGAACTCGCCGGTGTTGATGGAGGTCGGGCCGGCGGGCTCGGCGGCCAGCCACGCCGCCAACCCGACCTCGCTGCACGACGTGTTCTTCCGCATCGGCGGGCCGCACGTCGGCAAGGCCACCAACACGTTGACCGTCAACAGCGACAACGTGATCGGTGACCACATGTGGCTGTGGCGGGCCGACCATGCCGCCAGCGGTGTACCCACCGGATGGATGTTGAACACCGCCGACACCGGGCTGACCGTCAACGGCGACAACGTCACCATGTACGGCCTCTTCGTCGAGCACTACCAGAGGTACCAGACCGTCTGGAACGGCAACGGCGGGCGGACGTACTTCTACCAGAACGAGATGCCCTACGACCCGCCCAACCAGGGCGCCTGGATGAACGGTGCGACCCGCGGGTACGCCGCGTACAAGGTGGCCGACTCGGTCACCAGCCACCAGGCGTGGGGGCTGGGCAGCTACTGCTACTTCAACGTGAACCCGGCCGTCATCGCGGACCGGGCCATCGAGGCGCCCACCAACCCGAACGTGCGGTTCACCAACATGGTCACCGTCTCGCTCGGCGGCGTCGGCACCATCAACCGGGTGATCAACAACGCCGGCGGCACCGCGAACGCGGCCACCCAGCAGGTGTACCTGACCACCTATCCCTGACCGGGGCGCCTCGACCGGCCCGGTCCCGCCGACGAACCGGGCCGGTCGGGTCGCACCGCCGGCCGGGCCGGCCCGGTCGCGCCGACGAACCGGGCCGGACCGGCCGCCTCCGCGCCGCCGCTCACCCGCGAACCGTCGGGCATGTGACTCCCGGCGCGCCTGATCCGATGATCGCGTGACGGCTGGGCTGGCATCGACGGTCCTATACTGGGCGCACCGGTCGTGGGACCCGTGAGCGGAGGCGGGCGTGCCACTCTTCTTCCTGAGCTACGCCCAAGAGGACAACCGCAACGGTCAGGTGCAGGCGTTCTTCGGCGATCTCAGCGAGGCGGTGGCCGGGCTGGCCGGGGTCCGCTGGCACGAGGCCGGGTTCATCGACGGGCAGATGCTGCTGGGCACCACGTGGACGGACGCCCTCGCCGGCGCTCTGTCCACCAGCGCCTGTCTCATCGCGCTCACCTCCCCCCGGTACGTCGTCAGTGACTACTGCGGCCGGGAGTTCCGGGTGTTCGCCGACCGGATCGACGAGCACGAACGGCAGTTTCAGGTCCGCCCGCCGGCGCTGGTGCCGGTCCAGTGGATCCCCTGCGACCGGCTGCCCGAGGTGGTCGGCACCTACCAGTACCGCAACTTCCCGACCGGCACGGTCTACGCCCAGGACGGGCTGCTCACCCTCAAGCAACGCCGCCGGCACGAGGACGAGTACCGGGACTTCGTCGACGCCCTGGCCAAACACATCGTGCAGACCGCCCGCGACCACACGCTGCACCAGCCGGCGCAGCGCCCGACCCTGGCCAAGGTGACAAGCGCCTTCGGTCAGCCGGCCCGCCCGCAGGCACAGACCGGGCCGGCCCTGGCCGGCGCAGTGCAGCGGGCCACCAGCGCCCGGCACGTGCACATCGTGCTGGTCGCCGGCAGCTCCGCCGAACTTGCCGGCAGCCGTCCCGGCGCCGAGGAGCGCTACGGCGCGGTCTCCCGGGACTGGCGGCCGTACCGGCCCGAGCTGGAGGTGCCGATCGGCAGCTGGGCCGGGGCCATCGCCACCACCAAGAGCTACGGCTGGACGGTGGAGGACGCGGAGGACCTGGCCGCGGTCCGGGAATGGGCTCGCGCCCACAACCAGATAGTCGTGCTGGTGGTCGACGTCTGGTCGGCCGACCTGCCGCGCTACCAGCTCACCCTGATCCGCTACGACCGCGACGTGGGCTCGCCCCGGGCGCCGGTGCTCGTGCCCTGGACGGCCGCCGACGACGCCGCGTCCGGTGGCAACCGCAAGATGTGGGACACGCTGGCCCGGGTGCTCCCGCATCACGTGCTGCACAACACCCGCGACCTGTGGCGCACCGAGATCGCGACCTCCGCCCGCTTCCAGGAGGAGCTGGAGGACGTGCTGGTGGTCGAACAGGGCCGGATCTACCGCACGGGCACGGTCTACCAGGAGCCACCCACTGACGGCTCCGGCCAACGTCCGATCCTCGAAGGTCCCTAGGGGAGGCACGCCATGGCGGTGAACGAGACGGCACGCGGCCAGATCGTGACCTTCTACTCGTACAAGGGCGGCACCGGCCGGACGATGGCGCTGGCCAACGTGGCCTGGATCCTGGCCAGTCAGGGCCTGCAGGTGCTGGTGGTCGACTGGGATCTGGAATCCCCGGGCCTGCACCGCTACTTCCACCCGTTCCTGCGGGACAAGGAGCTGCGGGCCACCCCGGGCGTGATCGAGATGATCTGGGATTACTCGATCGCCACCATGCAGCGCAACCGGGACGAGGACTCCCAGGAGCTGCTCACCGGGCACGCCAAGATCCAGCGACGGGCGGTCTCGCTGAACTGGGACTTCAGCCACGGCGGCGTCATCGACTTCGTGGCCGCCGGGCAGCAGGATTCGGCGTACTCCCGGCTGGTGAGCACGTTCGACTGGGCCAACTTCTACGAGCGGCAGGGCGGCGCGTCGTTCATCGACGCGGTCCGCGCGCAGATGCGCGCCGAGTACGACGTGGTGCTGATCGACAGCCGTACCGGCCTCAGCGACGTGGCCGGCATCTGCACCGTGCAGCTGCCCGACCTGGTGGTCAACTGCTTCACCATGTCCACCCAGAGCATCCGCGGCGCGGCGGCCGTGGCCCGCTCCATCCGCAGCCAGCGCCCGGACGATCCGCCGCTGCTGCTGCCGGTGCCCATGCGGGTGGAGGACGCCGAGCTGCGCAAGCTGGAGACCGGCCGGGACCTGGTCCGGGCCGAGTTCGCGCCCTTCCTGGACCACCTCTCCGACTCGGCGGCGGCCCGCTACTGGAACACCATCGAGGTGCCGTACCGCGCCTTCTACGCCTACGAGGAGATCCTCGCCGCCTTCGGCGACCGGCCCGAGCAGGTCGGCACCCTGCTCGCCGCGTACGAGCAGCTCGCCTCGGTGGTCACCGGCGGTCGGGTCACCACGTTGCATCCGATGCCCGAGGAGGACCGGCGCCGCTCGCTGACCGAGTTCGAGCGCAGTCGGCTCACCGCCGAGCAGGCCGTGCTGGTGAGCTACGCGTCCGCCGACCGGCTCTGGGCCGAGTGGATCACCGACCAGTTGGAGGAGGCCGGGCTGCGGGTGGACCGCCGGGCGGTGGACGTCCCGCTGCGTGCCGGCGGGCGGGCCGAGTTCGACAGGGCCGTCGGTGGCGCCAGCCGGGTGCTGGCCGTGCTCACCCGGCACTACGCGGGCACCTCGCTCGCTGCCGAGGTGTGGAAGACCGCCTCCAGCCGGGACCAGCTCGGCGGCGGGGGCCTGCTGGTGCCGCTGCGGGTGGACGAGTCGCGGCCACCCGTGCCGTACAGCGACCGCAGCCCCGTGGACCTTACCGACGTCGATCCGTCCACCGCCCGGACCCGGCTGCTGGAGGCGGCCGGCGCCTCGGCGGTCGCGGTCGGCGGGCGCGCGGTCGGTCGGTTCCCCGGCCCGTTTCCGGCGGTGTCCAACGTCCGCCAGCACGGCACCCCGTTCGTCGGCAGGGCCGCGCAGCTCGAGGCGCTGCGCGACAGGCTCACCGCCGCACCCGACTCGGCGACACAGGTGGTGCACGGCCTCGGCGGAGTCGGCAAGACCCAACTCGCCGCCGAGTACGCGCTGCGCTTCGGCCGCGACTACGACCTGGTCTGGTGGATCCCGGCGGACAGCGAGGACCGCATCCGTGGCGGCCTCGCCGACCTCGGCCAGGCGATGGGGCTGGGCACCGGCGGCGGCGCCGACGCGGTCCGCCGGGTGCTCGACGCGCTGCGCCGGGGCGGCCCGGACCGGCGCTGGCTGATCATCATGGACAACGCCAACGAACCCACCCGGGGCACGAGGGCGCTGTTGCCGCAGGGCCCGGGCCACGTGCTGCTCACCACCCGCGACCAGAGCTGGAGCGAGTACGCCACCGCGACCGAGTTGACCGTCTTCGACCGCGCCGAGAGCGTCCAACTGCTGCGCGACCGGGTCCGGGGGCTCACCGACGACGAGGCGACGCAGGTGGCCGAGAAACTCGGTGACCTGCCGCTCGCGGTCGAGCAGGGCGCGGCGTACCTGCGGGCCACCGCGATGCAGGTCGACAGGTACCTCGCCTCGCTGGACACCCCGGGGCTGCTGCGGATCCTCGACGGCCGGCAGTCCGCCGGCTACTCCAAGGCGCTCGCCGCCACCTGGCTGGTCACCCTGGCACAGCTGCGTTCCGAGAAGCCGGCGGCCGCGCGGCTGCTGGAACTCTGCTCGTTCTACGCGCCGGAGCCGATCCCGGTCGCCATGCTCACCGGCGACCGCTTCGCGAGCTTCATGGCCCCGTTCGACCCGACGCTGACCGACCCGATCCTGCAGGGCCTGGTCACCGCCGAGCTGGGCCGCTACGGGCTGGCCCAGGTGGACGCGGAGAACAACTCGGTCCGCATCCACCGGCTGGTCCAGGTGGTCATCCAGGATCAACTCGACGACGCGGACGAGGCCCGCCGGCAGGCCCAGTCGCTGCTCGCCGCGGCCAGCCCGCGAGACCCGGACAAGCCGGTCAACTGGCCGCGGTATGCCGAGCTGTGGCCGCACGTGCGTCCCAGCGGGTTGCACCTGTCCAGCATGGACGAGGCGCGTCAACTGGTCGTGGACATCGTGCGCTACCTCTACCGCCGCGGCGACTACGACACGAGCCGGGCGTTGGCTCAGGAGTCGCTGGCCGGTTGGCGGGACACCGACGACGACGACCCGACCAAGCTGCGGATGCGCTTCCACCTGGCCAACGTGCTGCGCGCGCAGAGTCACTTCGACCAGGCGTACGAGATCGACCGGGACGTGTACGACCGGCAGCGGCGGATCTTCGGCGAGGAGCATCTCTACACCCTGATGACCGCCCGCAGCCTGGGCGCCGACCTGCGTGCCCAGGGCCTGTACCACGAGGCCGAGGCGCAGGACCGGCGCACCCTGGAGTTGAGCGTGCGCACCTTCGGTGACGACAGCGGCCGGACCCTGATCGCGGAGAACAACCTCGCCGTGTCGCTGCGGCTGGTCGGTGACTTCCGCGGCGCCGCTCTGCTGGACCAGCACATCCATGAGCGGCGGCAGGCCCGCTTCGGCGAGGAGGACCCGTCCACCCTTGCCTCGGCCAGCAACTACGGGCGGGGGCTGCGGGACACCGGCGAGCTGTGGCGCTCGCACAGCGTGCTGCAACGCACCTACGCCGTCCAGCAGAAGGTGATCGGCGCGGACCACCCGGAGACCCTCCGGACGGCCAAGGAGCTGGCACTCACGCAGCGCCAGCTCGGCCGCTTCGCCGACGCGCACCGGCTGATCGAACGGACCGTGGTCCGCTACCAGCGCGTCCTCGGTGGCGAGCACGCCGACACGTTGTCCGCCGAGATGGCGCTGGCCACCACCTGGTCGGCGGTCGGCGACAACCAGACCGCGCTCCGGGTGGCCCGGCGGCTGCGGGACGGCTACAACGAGGTGCTCGGCGAGACGCACGCGATCACCCTTGCCTGCCTGAACAACCTCGGCGTGCTGCTGCGTAAGCAGGGCGGCCACGTCCAGGCCCGGGACCTCGCCCAGCGGGTCCGCGACCAGTTGCTGGCCACCCTCGGCGAGCGGCACCCGCACACCCTGCTGGCCACCCTCAACCTCGCCAACGACCTGTTCGCCCTGGGCGACCGGGACACCGCGCTGCTGCTGGACACCACCGCGTACGTGGAGCTGACCCGGGCGCTTGGCGCCGAGCATCCGGACACCCTCTCCGCGTCGGTCAACCTGGCGTTGAGCCGGCTCGCCACCGAGAGCGAGGCGGACGCCGGGCGCGCCCTCTACGACGAGGCGTTCGGGCAGTTGGTGCAGCTCTTCGGTGGGGACAACCCGCGGGTGGTGCAGGCCCGCCAGCGGGAGCGCGCGAACGCCTACATCGAACCGGCTCTGCTCTAGGGCGTTGTCCGCGCCCCCGATGGGGCCGGCTGGGTGCCCTGGTCGAGCACGCGCACCGGGCGTTCGAAGAACGTCTCGAGCACGACGATGGTCTGGGTGCCGGTGACTCCGTCGATGTCGAAGATGCCGCGCAGCACCGCCTGCAGGTCTTCGGTGGTCGCGGTGCGGATCTTCACCAGCAACGAGGCGGCGCCGGCGATGACATGCGCTTCTTGGATGCCGGGAATGGCCGCCAGGGCGGCAGAGGTGTCGCCCATCCACGTGTTGCCGTCGACCATCACGAAGGCCGACACGCCCCGGTCCACGGCGACCGGATCGACGTCGATGGTGGTACGGCGGATCACGCCGCGTTCGCGGAGCTTGCGCACCCGGTCGTGCGCCGCGCCCGCCGACAGACCCACCGCCTTCCCCAGCGCCACGTAGGACTGGGTGGCGTCGTCCTGCAGGCGCGCCAACAACGCCCGGTCGATGTCGTCTACCACGCAGCCACTCCTTCGAGATGTCATCCAACCGATTGGCCTGCTGACCGTATCAGATTCGGTACGCGTAGGCTTTGGCCGAACCTTATCGGTGAAAACCTGGGAGGCGTGACGATGGTCGAGACTGTTCCGGCGGAGTTCCACCTGCTCGACGAGCGTTTCCGTTACCTCGACGGCGACTTCGTCCTCGAACGGCTGCACACAGGCGCACGCAAGACCGAGGGCCCGGCGTACTTCCCAGCCGGCCGGTACCTGGTGTGGAGCGACATCCCCAACGACCGGCTGCTGCGCTGGGACGAGACCACCGGCGCGGTCGGCGTCTACCGCCACGCTTCGGGCTACGCCAACGGCAACACTGTGGACCGCCAAGGGCGGCTTGTCACGTGTGAACAGGGCAACCGGCGAGTCACCCGCACCGAGCATGACGGCACCATCACCGTGCTCGCCAACCGCTACGAGGATCGGCGGCTCAACAGCCCCAACGACGTCGTGGTACGCGCCGACGGCACGATCTGGTTCACCGATCCGAGCTACGGCATCCACTCCGACTACGAGGGCAACAAGGGCGAGAACGAGTTCGGCGGCGCATGCCACGTGTTCCGCCTCGACCCGGCCACCGGCGACCTGCGGATCGTCGTCGACGACTTCTGCCGACCCAACGGCCTGGCCTTCTCCGGTGACGAGCAGCGGCTCTACATCGTCGACACCCGGCAGGAGCCCAGCCACATCCGCGTTTTCGACGTCACCGCCGACGGATCCCTGACCGGCGGGAGGGTCTTCGCCGAATGCGACTTCGGTCGCTTCGACGGCATCCGCGTCGACGACGCCGGGCGTGTGTGGGCCGCGTCCTGGGACGGCGTGCACTGCTTCGACCCCGACGGCACCCTCATCGGCAAGCTCCTGCTGCCCGAATCGGTCGCCAACCTCACCTTCGGCGGGCCGAAACGCAACCACCTGTTCATCACCGCCGGCGCTTCCGTGTACGCGCTACGAGTCACCTTCAACGGCGCCCAATACCCGACGGCCACATGAGGCGAGGGCAGATAGGCGTCGACCTGCGCACGGCGCGGGTCATGGAGAAGTCGAGGTGTCGAGGCACCACCGCGCCAACGCCAGCAGGTCGGCGTCGGGCACCGCCCGGTGGACCGCGCGAACCAGGTCCGGGCGGGTCGCCAGGGCAACGGCCGCGGCCGGATGCCCGGTTCGCCGGGCGGCGAGCGCCAGTCCCACCCACGCGTCGGTATCCCCGGGATCGCCGCTCAGCCGTCGTCGGTACCCATCCAGGGCACGCACCGGATCGCCTTCCGCGTAGGCCCGGTCCGACCGGTCCAGAGTGGACGGATCCGCGTCGCCGCGCAGCAGTCGCCCGCGTACCGCCGCCTCCGGTCCGGTTTCCACGGCGAGCGCCGGGGCGGCCGGACGCGGCGCGACCGTCGGCGCAGGGGCGCCGTCCGGGCGCGGCTGCTCGCGCCGCCAGGCCCGCACCGCGCGGTCGACCTCATCCGGGTGCGGAGTCAGGTTGGCCAGGCCCCAACGCACCGCGCCGCCGTCGGCGATGTCCCGCACCGCCGCCTCGACGCGTTCGTCGACCGGCTCGCGCCAGCCGCGCAGGCTGCCCGCCATCCCGGCCACGAAGCGCCGCCCGGCGTCGGTCAGCTCCACCGCGTCGGTGAGCTGCCGGACCGCCCGGACGGTCTGCTCCCGCCAGTACGCGAACTCGAACGCGGCGGCCACGCCCTCCGCCCGTCGGCAGCGCCACACCTCGGCCACCCCCAGGTGCGCGTACGCGCCCTGGACCAGGGCGCCGACCGGGCGGGGGTCGAGCCGCCACGGCGCCCGGTAGCGGGCCGGCCCGCCGGGGCCGTGCAGCGGCACCAGGTCCAGCAGCGCACCGAGTTTGGTGTGTTGCAGCTCGTGCACCAGCAGCAGGGCGAGGGTCTTCGGGTCGGCCGGCACGGACAGGGCGATGGCGCCCAGCGCGTCCCGACTGGTCGCGCTCACCGCGTGCCCGGACGGCGGCGGCCGCAGCGGGACCAGCGAGCGCAGCAGCTCGGCCAGCCCGTCGGCGTGCGCCGGCAGGTGGACGCGCAGCCACCGCCACGCCTGCGCGGTCAGCCGGCTCAGGTCGGCAGCGTCGGCGTCGGCGAGTCGGGGCGCGGGCGGGTGGTGGTAGCGGCGCCGCCACGGGTCCTGATCGTCGATGGTCACCTCGACGCCGGCGGCCGGGGCGATCCGCCGCGCTGGCAGCCAGCGGGCCGGCCCGTCCCGGGCGATGATCCGCACGGTGCCGTGTCCGGCGCTCACCACCGTCGGGCCGGGGGTGAGATCCGCCGCGCCGCCGAGGGTGGGCAGCAGCAGCGTGCCATCCGGGCAGGGCAGTGTCAGTTCGAAGGCGAGACCCGCCCGGCTCGCCGCGGCTGCGGCGAGCGCGGCCAGGTAGCCGGCGTCGGCCGGCCGATCGATGGCCGCGCGCGCCCAGCCGGTGAGCGGCGGGTGCGCCAGCACAGCGGCGACCGCCGCCGGGTCGGCCCGCTCGGCCCGGGTGAGCAGCTCCAGGCCGCGCCGGACCAGCGGGTCGTCGCCGTACGCGCGGGCGGCGGCGACCGTCAGCAGCCGGCGCCGGCCCAACTGCCCGCCGCGCAGCACGTCGAGGGCGGTGGGGTCACCGTGCCCGCCGGCCAGCCCGGCGAACTGCGCTCCGGACAGCGGCCCCGACACGGCTCACCGCCCCGCCGGCACGGCCTGACCGGGCTGACCGGGCTGGGCGGCGACGCGGCGGCGTAGCGCGTCCAGGTCGGCGGTGACCACCGACCGCACGTGCCCGATCAAGCGGAACAGGTCGGGGCAGTAGACCGACGGGTGGGCGAAGCCGGCGCCGTCGCGGAAGCGGTGCGCGTACAGGCCACCGCCGCACGCCCCGACGACCGGGCAGGCCCGGCAGGCCGCCGCGAGAGCCGCCAACCCGGTCGGACGCCCGGCCAGCGACGGGTGGCGCAGCGCCTCGTCGAAGCTGTGCCGAAAGACGTCCAACCCGGTACGCATCGCCGACGTGGTGGTCGTCTTGAGGGTGTCGGTGCCCTCGATCGTGCCGTCGGTCTCGATCGTCATGATGTCCGGCTCGGCGGCGCCCAGCGCCTGGGTGCCGCCGCGCCCACCGAGCAGCAACGCGAGCAGCGACTCGAACAGCCGGATCCCGGTGCGCCGGGGCGTCTCCCGGTACCAGGTGTCAAAGACGGCGATCAGCCAGTCCGCGTACGGGGTGGCGGGGTCGCCGGGGCGGCGGCCGGGCGGGGGAGCGCTCCAGTTGCCGTGCGGCAGCAGCAGGTCCAGCAGGGGCGGGTCGAACTCCAGCAGGCTCCGGTAGACGCTTACCGGATCGTTGGCCAGGTCGACGGTGCAGAGCAGGCCGGCGTACCGGGCCCGGTGCTCGGGTCGGGCCAGCAGGCGCAGCGCGGCGGCCACCTCGGTGAAGCTGCCCCTGCCGTCGGCGTGCCGGCGGTGCCGGTCGTTGGCCGTCCGGCCGCCGTCCACGCTCACCCCGACGTCGATGCCGTGCGTGTGGCAGAGGGCCAGCACCGCCTCGTCCAGCAGCAGCCCGTTGGTCTGCATCACGACGTCCAGGATGGTGCCGGCGGGCATCGCGGCGCGTAGCGTACGCACCGTCCGGTCGAGCACGGCGACGCCGGCCAGCAGCGGCTCCCCGCCGTGCAGCACCACGCGGACCCGGTCGGTGCGGTGCCGGGCGACGTGCGCGGCCAGCCGGTCGGCCACCCGGGCCACGGTGGCTGACGCGATCACCCGTGGCCGCTCCCGCCAGCCCTGGTCCGCGTGCCGGTAGACGTAGCAGTAGTCACAGGCCAGGTTGCAGCGTGAGTGCACCTTCAGCACCAGCTGGCGTACCCGGGGCGCCGTCGAGGTGTCGGGTGGTTCGGTCACGGCCGGGCGGCGTCGGGCGGCCGACGGCGAGGCGTCGGCCGACACGGTCAGAAGCTCGATTCGAACGCGGACACGTCGCCGGGCCGGCCCGGCTCACCCTCGGTGACCAGCGCGGCAAGCACGTGGGCCAGCACACCGTCACCCGCGCCGGCCAGCAGATCCGCCAACGGCACGTCGCCGAGCTGCACCAGGGCGGCGCCGGCGGTGACGGGCGTGGGCGGTTGGGCGTGCTCAGCCACCGTGGGCCGCCCCACGGTCAACCACCGGCACCTGCGTCACCGCTGCGCTCACAACGCCTTTCTACACCATCGCGCCCGGCCCGTGACGACGCGACACCGCAGCCCGCACAGGCTGGCCACCGTGCCGTTACCTGGCGTACCACCGACGCCGTCGGAATGCCCCGCGACCTCGGCCGACGCGGGCGACGTTCGAATTCCTCCGGGCGGCCTGTCGATCCGGGCGGTGGCCGTTCGTGTGGAGGAGGAGGCCGTCCAGGACGCCTTCACCATCGCGCTGCGACGGTGGCCGCGGACCGGCCCGCCACCCAGCCCCGCCGGCTGGATCATCACCACCGCCCGGAACCGGGCATCGACCGGCTGCGCCCGGAAGCGTCCCGTGCCGACCGGCACGCCCAGGCCGCCCTGCTGTACGCCGCCGACCCACCCGCCGAGGAGACACCGGTGAGCGACGAGCCGAACAGACGTTCCTCGCCGGGCAGGCGGCGGCCGTGGCACCGGACCGACCGTGCGGGGCCGGCTGACGGTGCGCCGTCGCCCGCTCAGCGGATGTCGTGTGTCTGGAGCCAGAGTTCCAGCAGCCCGAGCTGCCACAGCTTGTTGCTGCCGGCCGCCGCCTCGGCCCGGTCCGGCTCGGCGAGCAGCCGTGCCACGTACTCCGGGCGGAACAGCCCCCGCTCCCGCGCGGCCGGCGCCTGCAACGCCTCGGCCACCAGCTCCCGCACCGGCCCGTCCACGTTGCGCAGCGCCGGCACCGGGAAGTAGCCCTTCGGCCGGTCGATGACCTCGGCCGGCAGCACCTCCCGGGCGACCTCCTTCAGCACGCCCTTGCCACCCTGGGCCACCTTGTGCTCCGGCGGGCACTGCGCGGCCAGGGTGACCAGGTCCTGGTCGAGGAACGGAGTGCGCACCTCCAGGCCCCACGCCATGCTCATGTTGTCCACCCGCTTGACCGGGTCGTCCGGCAGCATCAGGTGGGTGTCCAGGCGCAGCACCGCGTCCAGCGCGGTCTGCGCACCGGGGGCGGCGAGGTGCTCGGTCAGCAGGTCGCGGCTGGCGTCGTGGTCCAGCGCGTACGCCGGGCCGACGATCCGGCGCAGCTCGTCGTGGTCACGGTCGAAGAATGCGGCGGCGAACGTCTCGGCGGCGCCGTGCCGCGGCACCTCGGTCAGTGGCTGGTGGTAGCCGTACCCGGCGAACACCTCGTCGGCGCCCTGCCCGGACTGGGCCACCTTCACGTGCTGGGCCACCTGCTCCGAGAGCAGGTGGAAGGCGACGACGTCGTGGCTGCCCATCGGCTCAGCCATTGCCTGGACGGCGCGCCGCACGGCGGGCACCAGGTCGTCGTTGGACAGCCGGATCCGGTCGTGGTCGGTGTCGTACGCGCGGGCCACCAGGTCGGAGTAGTGGAACTCGTCGCCGGACTCGCCGTCGCGGCTGTCGAAGCCGATGCTGAACGTGCGCAGGTGCCGCTGGCCGGCCTCGGCGAGCAGCGCCACGATGAGGCTGGAGTCCAGTCCGCCGGAGAGCAGCACCCCCACCGGCACGTCCGCGACCAGCCGCCGGCGTACCGCGGTGCGCAGCGCGTCCCCGATGGCGGCCCGCCAGTCGGCGGCGTCCATGCCGGCGTCGGCCGGTTCCCGCACGTAGTCCGGCCGCCAGTACACCTCCTCCCGGCTGCGCCCGTCCGCCTCGATCACCCGCAGGGTGGCCGGCGGCAGCTTGCGTACGCCGCGCAGCACGGTCCGTGGCGCGGGCACGATGGAGTGCCAGGACAGGTAGTGGTGCAGTGCCACCGGGTCGATGCTGGTGTCCACGTCACCGGCGCGCAGCAACGCGGGCAGGGTGGAGGCGAACCGCAGCCGCCCGGGTGTCTCGGCGAGGTAGAGCGGTTTGATGCCGAGTCGGTCACGGGCCAGCACCAGCCGCCGCCGGGCCCGGTCGACCAGCCCGATCGCGAACATGCCGACCAGGTGGTCGACGAAGCGGTCACCCCAGTGCGCGTACGCCACCAGGATCACCTCGGTGTCGCTGGTGGAGTGGAAGGCGTACCCGGCGTGGGTCAGTTCCTCGCGCAGCTCGGGATAGTTGTAGATGCAGCCGTTGAAGACCAGTGCCAGGCCCAGGTCGTCGCGCACCATCGGCTGGCCGCCCGCGTCGGACAGGTCGATGATGGTCAGCCGGCGGTGCCCGAGGGTCACCCAGCCGTCCGTGAACAGGCCCTCGCCGTCCGGGCCGCGTGACCGCATCGCCTCGGTCATCCGGGTGACCGCCGCCGCGTCGGGCGGCCTGCCGTCGAACCGGGCCTCGCCGCTGATCCCGCACATCAGGCGGCGTGGTGGGTCAGATGGGACACCAGCGGCACGGACATCCTCCTGTCACCTCCTCCGACCGTGTCGTGGCCGGTCCCGCCCACCGGACGGGCCGCGCTGGCTACCCGGGCGCGGGGTGGGCAAACCCGGTGTTAGGAAGGGCCCCTTCCTCTACACCAGGCGTTAACAAGGTGCCCTTCCTTGCAGCTCAGCCGAGCAGGGTGCGCAGGATGCGGGCGAGCTGGTCGCGGTCGGCGTCGTCCAGGTGACCGAAGAAGCGGTCGGCCTCGGCCCGGCGGGCGGCCCGGATGGCGGAGCTGACCCGGTTGCCCTCGTCGGTCAGCGCGACCAGGGTCGCCCTCCGGTCGGCCGGGTCGGGTCGCCGTTCGACGAGCCCCCGGGCCTGGAGGTCGTCGACGACCTCGGTGGCGGAGCGGGGCGCGATGCGCAGGTGCTCGGCGATGGCGCCGGGGCGCAGCTCACCATGCCGCGCCAGCACCCCGAGCGCCCGGGACTGGCTGGGGGTGACGTCCCACGGCGCCAACGACTCCCGCGCCTGCCGGCGCAGTCGCCCGGCCACCGCCCAGAACGTCTCCGCCAGGCTCTCGTCGTCGCCGTCCGCCGTGCGCTCCGTCACGGGGAATACGGTAGCAGGGGATGCGGTTGCTACCTCATGATGAGGTAACCTCAGCAATATTCCCGACGAGAGGCAGTGCCCCTTGGAATCCACCCCCACCGGCCGCGACCGCGGCCACCGCACCGTCAGCGCCGACGAGAAGGCGCAGGCCCGCCAGGTGTCCCTGCGCCGCATCGGCCGGCTGTTCACCGCCCACCGGCCCGCACTGGCCGCCGTGACCGCGATCATCGTGGCCTCCTCGATCATCGCGATGGCCACCCCGTTCCTGCTTCGCGCCGTCATCGACCGGGCCCTGCCGCAGGGCGACGTGACCCTGCTGGTCTGGCTTGTCCTCGGCATGGTCGCGGTGGCCGCGGTGACCGCCGCCCTCGGCGTCATCCAGACCTGGATCTCCACCCGAGTCGGGCAGCAGATCATGCACCGGCTGCGCACCGACGTCTTCGGTCACCTCCAGCGGCAGTCGCTGGGCTTCTTCACCCGGACCCGCACCGGCGAGGTGCAGTCCCGCATCACCAACGACATCGGCGGCATGCAGTCGGTGGTCACCTCCACCGCCACCGCGGTCGCGGCCAACCTCACCACCGTGATCGCCACCGCCGTCGCCATGATCGCGCTCTCCTGGCAGCTCTCCCTGGTCTCGCTCGTCGTGCTGCCACCGGCGATCTGGCTGACCCGCCGGGTCGCCCGCATGCGACGGGAGATCACCGCCCAGCGCCAGCGCGAGCTCGCCGACCTCAACGTCACAGTGGAGGAGGGGCTGTCGATCAGCGGCGTCCAACTGGCCAAGACCCTCGGCACCGGACCCGCCTTGATCGACCGGTTCACCGCCTCGTCGGCCCGCCTGGTCGACCTGGAGCTGCGTAGCGAACTGGCCGGTCGCTGGCGGATGGCCTCGATGAGCATCATCTTCGCCGCCGTACCGGCGGTCATCTACCTCGCCGCCGGCCTGCCCGGCACCGCCGGCACGCTGAGCATCGGCACCCTGGTCGCCTTCACCGCGTTGCAGGGTGGCCTGTTCCGGCCACTGATGGGCCTGCTCAACGTGGGCGTCTCACTGACCGCCTCGCTGGCGCTGTTCGCCCGCATCTTCGAATACCTGGACCTGCCGATCGACGTGGCCGACCCCGCCGAGCCGGTCCGACTCGACCCCGCCCGGGTCCGCGGGCACCTGCGCCTGGAGGACGTCACCTTCGGCTATCCGGGCAGCGACACCGCCGCCCTCGCGGGGATCACCCTGGACGTGCCCGCCGGCACCAGCCTCGCCCTGGTCGGCGAGACCGGCTCCGGCAAGAGCACCCTCGCCGGGCTGGTCAGCCGGCTGCACGACCCGAACGCCGGCCAGGTCACCATCGACGGGGTCGACCTGCGCGACCTGCGCCTGGCCGACCTGGCCGCCGTCGTCGGCGTGGTCAGCCAGGAGACGTACCTGCTGCACACCACCGTCCGGGAGAACCTGCGCTACGCCCGGCCGGACGCCACCGACACCGAGATCGAGGACGCCGCCCGCGCCGCCCAGATCCACGACCTGATCGCCAGCCTTCCCGACGGGTACGACACCGTGGTCGGCTCGCGCGGCCACCGGTTCTCCGGTGGCGAGAAGCAGCGGCTGGCCATCGCCCGCACGCTGCTGCGGGACCCGCGCATCCTGGTCCTGGACGAGGCCACCAGCGCGCTGGACACCGAGACCGAACGGGCCGTGCAGCGGGCGTTCGACGTCCTCGCCGAAGGCCGCACCACGATCACCATCGCGCACCGGCTCTCCACCGTGCGCGATGCCGACCAGATTGCGGTGCTCGACCACGGCCGGATCGTCGAGGCTGGCACCCACGACAGCCTGCTGCACCGCAACGGCCGCTACGCCACCCTGGCCGCCTGACTGTCGGGTTCACAACCGTCTCGAAACCGTCGCTAAAACCGTCTCATTATTGCTCGTCCAGGTGGCGGTAGACGGTGGCCCGTGAGACGCCCAGGGTGGCGGCGATGGCGTCCACCGAGTGGGTGCCCGCCGCGTGCATCCGCCGGGCCGCCTCGACCTGCTCCCGGCCCAGCGCCCGCGGTCGCCCCGGTCGCCGCCGACGCTCACCCGCCCCGACGCCGGAGGTCCCGGCGGTCGGGGCCGACGGCGCCGCCAGCAGGCGGCGTACGCCGTCGAGCATGTCGGCGCGCAGCACCTCGTCCGGCACGTCGGTGAAGAACACGACGGGGTCGCTGCACGCGGCGACCGCCTGCACCGCCCGGACCCGCTCCCGGCGCCCGGCGGCCGGTCCGGCGATGAGGTCGTTGGCCCGCATCGCGATCCTCATCAACCGGTGGTACGTGTCGTTCCGACCGACCAACGCGATGTCGTGGAAGAGCATGCCGAGCGGCCGACGGTGGGCCAGTATGGTGTCCACCCAGCCCTCCAGCACCGTCCACCGGGCCTGCTCGGTGGGCTGCTCCTGGGCCGCGTCGAGCAGCGCCTCCAGGTCGGCCAGCAGCGGCTCGACCAGTGCCGCGAGCAGGTGCTCCTTGGCCGGGAAGTGGTACAGGATCGCGGCCTTGGTCAGCCGCAGCCGCTCGCCGATCTGGCGCAGCGAGGTGCGCTGGTAGCCCTGTTCGGCGAAGAGGTCGAGCGCGGCGCGCAGGATCCGGGTGCGGGTGTCGTCCGCGGGATCGGCGGTCATGCCGGCCAGCCTAGCCCGCGTCCTGACCGGTGGCTGACGTCACCGTTGATTGTGCTGACCGTCGGTCAGTACAGTGGGGACGGTCGACGCATCCAACGGCTGGAGGGGCGATGCCCGTCATCTCGATCGACAACCTGGTCAAGACCTTCGGCGGCATCCGGGCACTCGACGGGCTCGACCTGCGGGTCGAGGCGGGGGAGGTGCACGGCTTCCTCGGGCCCAACGGTTCCGGGAAGTCCACCACCATCCGGATCCTGCTCGGGCTGCTCCGCCGCGACTCCGGCGAGGCGCGAGTGCTCGGCGCCGACCCCTGGCGTGACGCGGTGCGCCTGCACCGCCGGTTGGCGTACGTGCCGGGCGACGTCAACCTCTGGCCGAACCTCTCCGGCGGGGAGGCGATCGACCTGCTCGGTGAGCTGCGCGGCGGCCTCGACCGGCGTCGCCGCGACGAGCTGCTGCAACGCTTCGATCTGGACCCCACCCGCGGGTGCCGCACGTACTCCAAGGGCAACCGGCAGAAGGTCGCCATCGTCGCCGCCTTCTCCTCCAACGTGGAGCTGTACGTGCTCGACGAGCCGACTTCCGGCCTCGACCCCCTCATGGAGGCGGTGTTCCAGGACGAGGTGCGGCGAATCAAGCAGGCCGGCGCCACCGTGCTGCTCTCCAGCCACGTGCTCGCCGAGGTCGAGGCGCTCTGCGACCGGGTCAGCATCATCCGCGAAGGACGCACCGTCGAGTCCGGCAGCCTGACCGAGCTGCGCCACCTCACCCGCACGACGGTGATCGTCGAGACGGCCCGCCCGGTGACCGGCCTCGACGCGCTGCCCGGCGTGCACGACGTGCACGAGGTCGACGGGCGTACCCACCTGGAGGTCGAACCGGCGCACCTCGACGAACTGCTCGGCCAACTCGTCCGCTTCGGCGTCCGCGCGCTGACCAGCACCCCACCCACCCTGGAGCAGCTGTTCCTGCGCCACTACGGCGACGAGCACGTCTCCGCCGACGACCCCGGTCCGGCGCGAGCCCAGCGGGCCGGTGCCCGATGACCGCCCTCACCGGCACCCGCCGGCTGGCCCGGCTCGTGCTGCGCCGCGACCGGATCCGCCTGGCGATCTGGGTGCTCGGCACGCCCCTGCTCGGCTATGCCCTCGCCGGCAGCGTCGTCGGCATCTACCCCGACGAGGCGGCCCGTCAGGGCTACGCCACCACGTCGGCGTCCAGCCTGGTCGCCCGGGCCTTCAACGGCCCCATCGCCGGCACCGACGTCGGCGCGGTGGCGGTCGCCGAGACGTACGTGACGCTGGCCCTGATCGTCGCGCTGCTGAGCACCTTCGCGGTGACCCGGCACACCCGGCAGAACGAGGAGACCGGCCGCGCCGAGCTGCTCGGCGCCTCCGTGGTCGGCCGGTACGCGCCGCTCACCGCAGCGCTGCTGGTCGTGGTCGCGGCGAACGTGGCGGCCGCGGCGCTGCTCGCCGTCGCACTGGCCGGCGCGGGCCTGCCACTGGCCGGCTCCGTCGCGGCAGCCGGCGCGGTCGGCGGCGTCGGGGTGGCCTTCACCGGCGTCGCCGCGGTCACCGCGCAGGTCTCCGTCACCTCCCGGGGCGCCAACGCGCTAGCCGCCGCCGTCGTCGGGCTCTCCTTCGTGCTGCGCGCCGCCGGCGACGTTTTCGGCGACACCAGCGTCGACGGCACCCGGGTGGAGAGCGCCTGGCCCTCCTGGCTCTCCCCGCTCGGCTGGGGCAACCAGGTGCGGGCCTTCGGCGGGGAACGCTGGTGGGTGCTCGCCCTGCCCTTCGCGCTGCTGCTCGCCGGGGTGGCGCTGGCGTACGCCCTCGCGGAGCGGCGGGACCAGGGCGGCGGGCTGGTCGCACCCCGGCGCAAGCCCGCGACCGGTGCGGCGTGGCTGCTCAGCCCGGCCGGACTGGCCTGGCGGATGCAGCGCGGCACGCTGCTCGGCTGGGCGGTCGGGATCGCCGTGCTCGGCGTCTCGATGGGCGTGGCCGCCGACGAGTTCAACGCCATGATCGAGCAGAATCCGGCCGCCGCCGAGGCGATCAACGCGATGGGCGGCGGAGCCGACCTGGTCGACGCGTACCTGGCCGCGATGCTCGGGCTCTTCGCCCTGACCATCGGGGCGTACGTGGTGCAGGCCCTGCTCCGGGTACGCGGCGACGAAGCCGACGGGGTGCTGGAGGCCGCCCTCGCCACCGCCGTGAGCCGGACCCGATGGCTCGGCACCCAGGTTCTCGCCGCCGCGCTCGGCGCGCTCGCCCTGCTGCTGCTCGCCGGCCTGACCACCGGGCTCGGCTACGGCCTGGTCACCGGCGACCCGCTCGGCGAGGCCATCGCGCTGGGCGGCGCCGCGCTGCTGCGGCTGCCGGCCCTGCTCGTGGTGGCCGGGGTGGTGACCGCGCTCTTCGGCCTGCTGCCCCGCCGGTCGGTGGTGCTCTCCTGGACGGCGCTGCTGGTCTTCCTGCTCCTCGGGCAGCTCGGCGCGGTGCTGGAGCTGCCGCAGGCCGCGCTCAACGTCTCGCCGTACACGCATGTGCCGTCCGTGCCCGCGGTCGACCCGGCGATGCTGCCGCTGGTGGTGCTCGCCGGGGTGGCGGCGGCGCTGCTCGCCGTCGGCGTCGCCGGATTCCGTCACCGCGACGTCCCGAGCTGATCGGCCGCGACCGGGCAGCGCCGACCCGGCGGGGTGTCGCCGCGTGCAGCAGTGGATCACAATCAGGTGGTGCGGCGTCCGATGTGGAAGTGGGGCCTGCTGACCGTCGTCGCCGCACTGGCGGCCGGCGGGACAGGCTGGGTCTGGCTGCGCTACGACTTCGAGAAGGTCAACTGGGCCTGGGGCGTCATCGCCGGGTTCGTCGCCGTCTACGTCGTCCTGGACCAGGTCTTCACCAACCGGCCGGCGGCGTCCACGGCGCTCGTCACGCACCGACGTGCCGTCGCGGACCAGCTCGCCGATCTGGTCCGGCGCGACCCCAGCGACGACACGGTGCTCCGCGCCGTCGATGAGCCGTACCCGCTGCCCGTGCGCTGGTCCACCGCGCCGGCCCGCCTGTTGCCGTCCTGGCGGGCGATCGGCCGCTCCAGCGACGCAGTCCCGCTGGACCTGTCCGGCCGCGACGGCGCGCTCTGGACCCGATACCGCAGCATCCCGTCCGGACGGCTGCTCCTGCTCGGCAGCGCCGGTTCCGGGAAGTCGATCACCGCCTTGCGAATGGCCCGGGAGCTGCCGGCGCACCGCGAGCCCGACACCCCCGTCCCGGTGCCGACACCGGTCGCGTCATGGGACCCCGACCGGGAGGGCTTCACCGACTGGCTGGTCGACCGGATCGCCCGGCGGTACCCGCAGCTCGCCGCCGAGCACCCCCACCCGGAGGCGGTGCTACGCGACCTCGTCGAGGCGGGCCTGTTGGTGCCCGTCCTGGACGGCCTGGACGAGATGCCCGAGCAGCGGTTGGTCTCCTGCCTGGAGCAGTTGAACGCCCTGGCCACCCAGCGGTTCGTGCTCACCTGCCGATCATCGGTGTACGAGCGCTACCTCACTCAGGGACAGAAGCTGCGCGGCACTGCCGTCGTGGTGCTGGAACCGCTGAGCCCCGCCGAGGTGGCCGACTATCTGGTCGACGCGGCCCCGTATCACCAGGCGAAGAACTGGTCCACCGTAGCCGCCACCATCGGGGACGACACCGAACTGACCGGCGTACTGTCCACACCGCTGATGGTGGCGATGGCGCGCAGCGCCTTCGACCAGCCCGGCACCGACCCGCGCGACCTCGTCCCGCTGGCCCGGGAGCAGGGTCGCTGGTCGGTGGAGGACGACTTGCTGACCCGGGCCGTCGATGCCGCACTGCGCTCCGGGCGGGGCGGCCAGGGGCTGCGCCGGTGGGAGCCGGACACGTCCCGGCGGTACCTCGCCTTCCTCGCCGCGCACCTGGAATCACTCGACCAGCGCGAGTTCCGCTGGTGGCAACTGCCCGCCGCGCTGCCCGGTCCGTTCTGGGCGATCTTCGACGGCCTGCGCAGCGGGCTGGCCGTTTGGGTAGCACTCTCGTACGCCCATGACGCGCTCACCGAGAGCGCCGCGCTCGTGAGCGACATCGGCACGCGCCACCTGCTGAACGCGATCGCCCGCAATCCCCACGGCCTGGCCGTCGCGGCCTTCCTGCTAGCCGCGTGCGCCGCGCTGCTGCGCGGTCGCACGGCGCGGGACACGCCTCGTCGGGTGCTGTTCGTCGGCGGCCGGCGGGCCCTGCGGTACGGGCTGATCGCCGGCCTGGTCGGGGGCGCGTTCTGGGCGTTCGCCACCCTGACCCTGCTGTCGACCGTCACCCCGTCGCCGGAGCTGGTCCGGTTGCTGGACGGGGTGCCGGGCCTGCCGGCGTGGTCCGACCCGGTGCGCGGCGCGGTGGTGGTCGGTGTCCTCTTCTGGACGTACAGCGCCGTCACGGCCGGCCTGCGGGTCGACGTCGCCGCTCCCGCCGCCGAGCTGGGTGCCACCAGCGCGGCGGAAACCATCGACGCGGACCGTGCGGCGAGCGTCGCGTCCGCTCTCACCACCGTCGCCACCGCAGTCCTGCGCCTGCTCGTCGCCGTGGCGGTGCTTCGGTTGGGCGGGCTGCTGCCGGCCGCGCCGCCGATGACGTCGCTGGCGTACGCCGGAATGGGTCTGGGGCTGGCCTGGTGGCTGCACCGGCGCGGCGGTGCCGCCTGGATCCGGTTCACGGTGGGGAAGGCCATGCTCGCCGCAAGAGGACGCACCCCCTTCCAGCTGCTGGCGTTCCTGGCCTACGCGGAGTCGGTCGGCCTGCTGCGACACGGCGCCGGCGCGTACCGGTTCCGGCACGGCCGCCTGCAGAGTCGGCTGGCCGCCGGGTCGCTGACCGGGCGGCGGGGCAGCCGGCTGCGGGAGGAGTTCGGCATCGAGCTGGCCCGGGCCGGCTACTGGACCGAGGCGCTGGGCGCCTTCGCCGCCGTCGCACGGGCCAGGGCGGAGAGCATCGGGTCGGTCGATCGCCTGACCGTGGCGGCGCTGCGCAAGGCGCTGCTGGCCGGGGCCGCCGCCGGGCAGTGGACCCGCCTCGCGGACCTGCTGGCGCTGATGCCCGCACCGACCACACCCAGCACCACCACGCCAGTGTCCGCGCAGCGTGAGCGGATCGCCCGGCTGCTCACCGCCAACGCGCCGCTTCCCGAGCTGCGGGCCGCCGCCGAGCAACTGCGCCACCTTGATGACGACGACACGCGAGCGGATCGCGGCACCGACGAGTTCCTGGCGGCCCTGCACTTCGCCGAAGGCGACACCGACGCGGCACGGGCCCTGCTGGGCCGGTTGCTCGCCAGCGGCAGCGCCGGCGACGGCGCCGGCCGATCCGTGCCCCTTGCGGCCGGGCTGCTGGCCCGCCTCCTTCTCGACGACGGCGACCCCGAGGCCGCCGTCGTCGTCTGCCACCACGAGCTGTTGCTCACCGACCAGGCTCCCGACCGCGCCGACCTCCTGCTGCTGCAGACGTGGAACTGGTCGGTCCAGGTGCTGCGCCAGGTCACCGACGAACCGGGCGAGGTGCTGCGGCGGGTCCGCGCCGCGCTCGCCGAGCAACGCGAGCGGCGTTTCGCGCTGACCCGGCGGGAGCTGGCGGAGATCGGGCTGCAGGCGTGCCACGCGTCCGTCGGGCACGCGACGCTCGGGCCGCTCGCGGTGGCGGCCAGCCGGCGACTGGTCGGCGTCCTCGCCGACCCCGAGATCGTGGTACGGACCGCCCGGCGCAGCGCACCGATGTGGCACGCCGGCTAGAGGTGGCGGGCCTTTCAGGCAGGCACATCAGCGGCGACTAACGGGGCGGCCCTTAAGTCGGAGGCTCGTTCTACCCTGCCGGGTGACAGCGATCCGCCTCCTGACAAGAGAAGACAGTCGTGCGACGGGGATATTGGCGAGAGTCCGGGGATGCGGTCAGCGCCGAGGAGGCCTCGGACATCTGGGCACCGCACGCGTACGACATCCTGCTGGAGGTGGCGCGGCGGTATCACGCGATCATCACTTACGGTGAGGTTGGCAAGGAGGTGCAGGACAGGTCAGGCGTCCGGACCTCCGCGCTCCTGCAGAACTGGATCGGTTCCGTCCTCGGCCGGGTGGTCCGGCGCGCGCACAACCAGGGTCACCCACCGCTGACGGCGCTGGTCGTGCACAAGGACGACGGCAAGGTCGGCGTTGGATACGCCGAGGTGCTGCAAGTGGCCGGGCAGCCGCCGGTCGAGGACGACATGCAACGCGAGCTACATGCCGCGTCGGCCCGGCTGGATTGCTACCGCTACTTCGAAGCGTCAGGGCTTCCGGCGGACGGCGGCCAGCCAGCCCTCGCACCGAGGCTCGAGGAGGCCGTACGGCGTCAGCGCCGGATCGATCCGCAACCTCGTCCCACCTGTCCCCGGTGCAGCATCCAGCTTCCGGTGAGCGGCGCCTGCGACTACTGCGACTGACACCTGTCGGCGCGTTCCAACCTGTCGGTGGGACGCCAACCGTCCGCCAACGGCGCAGGTTCCGATCTGAGCTGATCATGGCCCTATGATCTTCCGCTGCGGCACCGGGCCGGTCCCGGACCGCCAGCTCGGAGGAAGGGGTTGGCTGATGGCGAAGCACGACAGGGAATCACTGGCCAATCGGTTCGACGCCGCCTGGAAGGCACTCGAATCGGAACTGAAGCATCGTTGGAGGGAGCGGACGGGAGGCGGCTCGGGGCAGCAGACCGCATTCAGCATGCTGACCTGGGCTCGGGACCAGAAACTGCTCACCACCGATCAGGAGCGGTTCCTGGACCGCTGCCGCAGCGTCCGCAACGCCTACGCGCACGTGTCGTTCGAGGGCTATTCGGGACCGATCGCGTCCCCGCCCCGAGAGATCGTGGAGCGCCTGGAAAAGATCCTGGGCGGTCTGCGGCATCCGCAGACAGTCGGGGAGATTGCCACCAAGGCCAGCACCTGCCTGCCGACCACGCAACTGCGGGAGGCGCTGCAGACGATGCACCGGGGCGATTTCTCCCAACTGCCCTACCAGGACGCGCAGCGCGGCTGGCTCCTCGTGACCCGGGAACAGGTCGGCCGCTGGGCGGAGGCCAAAGCTGAAGCGGACGGCATGGTGCTGCTCGATCTGAGCGCCGCCGTGTCGGAGCTCGCGGATCACCCAGAGGTCGGTCCGGTGCGGCCGAGTCAACTCGACGCATCGGCCACGCTCGCGAGCGCCGTGGCCGCGCTCGAGTCGGCCCTGCACCGGCCGGACGACGCCGACGGCGGTTACCCGCTGGTCCTGGTGACGGGCAAGGGGGCCGGGGCACCGGTGCAGGTGCTCGCCGTGGACGATCTGCCGCGGGCGTACCGCGAACTCGGCCGCTGATCCGATGAGGCTGACCGATGGGGGGAGCGCCGGGCACCGGCCGCCAGGTCACCTGGCCCTAGTCTCTGGCATGCAGGAGGGCCGTTGGACGACGATCACGCCGTCGCAGTTTGCGCACGAGCGGGAGGCGCTCGCGCACGTCCAGGCGCTGCTACCGGACACCGAGCCCTACCGTGCCTGGTCGAACTTCACCTTCACCGCCCAGACCGGGCATCCCTACGAGGTCGACCTGTTGGTCGCCGCGCCCGGCGGCCTCTATCTGATCGAGATCAAGAGCCTGAACGGCAAGCTCATCTCGAGTGGCTCGAACTGGATTCTTCAAGGTCCGAACGGCACTCGCACATTCGACAACCCCCTGCATCTTGCGGACGCCAAGGCCAAGAAGCTCAAGTCGCTGCTCCAGGTGGCGGCCTCGCGACGTAAGGGCCAGCAGGTCAGGATCCCCTTCGTGCAGGCGGCCGTGTTCCTGTCCAAGCCCGGCCTCCGGGTCGAGCTGTCCGAGCATCACCTGCACGGCATCTACGGTCCGGAGCCCGCCCTGGGCCATGAGCCCGGACCGCTGCCGACGATCACCTCGCTCCTGCAGCGCCCGCCGCAGGACGAACGCCAGCGGGTCACCAAGGAGGTGTCCGCGGCACTGCCCGACCTCCTGGGCGCGGTGGGCATCGCCCGCAGCCGGCGGCACTATCAGGTTGGCGCGTGGGAGTTGGAGCCCCGCCCGTTCGACGTCGGCCCCACCTGGCAGGACCACCAGGCGCGGCACCGTGATCTGGAGCGGGAACGTCGCCGGGTGCGGATCTACCTGGTCGAGCGCAACGCCGTGCAGACCGAACGGGCCAGCATCGAACGCGCCGCCAAGCGGGAGATGCTGGCGCTGCACGGCATCAACCATCCGGGCATCGTGCAGGTCGACTCGATGGAGTCGCACGAGGCCGGCCCGGCGCTCATCTTCCGGTACGACCCCCGCTCAATGCGTCTCGACCACTACATCGCCCAGTACGGCGACCGCCTCGACGCGCTCAGCCGGCTCGCCATGATCCGCCAGCTCGCCGAGACGGTGGCGTACGCGCACCGCCGGCGACTGCACCACCGGGCACTGTCCGCCCGCAGTGTCTTGGTCAACCCTGGCCGGGTGCGGCGCGGCGGCAGCGAGGACGAAGCCTGGCTGATGCCCCAACTGCAGATCAGCGACTGGCAGGCGGCGACCCGGGGCGCGGACAGCGCCGGCGGCAGCAGCGGCGAGCCGGTGACGCTCTCGTCGCATGCGACGGCGCACATCGAGCGGTCCGCAGAGGCGTACCTCGCGCCGGAGTTGACCGCGCCGACGCCTGACGCGGTGGCGATGGACGTCTTCGGCCTTGGCGCGCTGGCGTACCTGATTCTGACCGGTCATCCGCCGGCTGCGAAGCGTCCCGAGCTGCTCGCCCGGTTGGCTCGCGACAACGGTCTGCGGGCCGCCGCGGTCGCCGACGGCATCAGCGAGTTCGCCGACGAGCTGATCCAGGCCGCCACCGCACCGGTTCCGGCCCAGCGGCTCACCACGGTCGCCGACTTCGTCGAGATGCTCCAGGGTGTCGAGGACGAGCTGACCACCCCACCTCCCGGCTCGGTGCACCCGGAGGACCCGGAGCCGGAGCGGCCCGACCCGCTGGAGGCGCGCGGCGGCGACCGGGTCGGCGAGTGGAAGATCGTCCGACGCCTCGGCACCGGTTCGACCTGCCGTGCGTTCCTCGGCTTCAACGAGCGCACCCGCCGGGAGGAGGTGCTCAAGGTCGGGCTCTCCGACGAGAAGGGCGCCCGACTGGCCCACGAGGCCCGGGTGCTCGGCCCGCTCACCGACTCCCGGGTGATCCGGCTGGCCCGGCCCGAGCCGCTGCAGCTCGGCAACCGGACCGTCGTGGTCCTCGACCACGCCGGTGACCGCACCCTGGCCCGCAAGCTGCGCGACGACGGCCGGCTCACCGTCGACGAGCTGGAGACCTACAGCGACTACCTCTTCGGCGCGCTGGACTACCTCGAGGGTGAGGGCGTCTACCACCGCGACATCAAGCCGGACAACATCGCCATCCGGATCCGCCCCAACCGCACCCGGCAGCTGGTGCTCTTCGACTTCTCCCTGGCCGGGGTCTCGGTCAAGGAGATCAACGCCGGCACGCCGCGCTACCTGGATCCGTTCCTCGGCACCGCCAACCGCCCGGTCTACGACAAGCACGCCGAGTGGTATGCGCTCGCGGTCACCCTGCACGAGATGGCCTCCGGGGAACTACCGGTCTGGGGCGACGGTGGCACCGAGCCGCAGCTCACCGACGGCCCCCCGGTGCTGGCGGCCGAGGCGTTCGACCCGGCGATCCGCGACGGACTCGTGGAGTTCTTCCAACGCGCCCTGCATCGCGACCACCGCCAGCGTCACGCCTCGCTCAAGGATCTGCGCGACGCCTGGCAGCAGGTCTTCCGCCGCTCCGACGCGAGCACTCCGGTCGGTAGCGAGCACCCGGAAGTCGACGCCGACGAGCCGGACGAGCAGGCAGCGGCGGCAGCCCGCGACGAGGCCGCCGGCAAGGCCACCCGGGCCACCGCGCTGGAGGCCGCCGGTCTCACCCCACGCGCGGTCTCGGCCGCGCACCGCCTGGACGCCACCACCGTCGGTGAGCTGCTCGCGGTCGCGAACAAGCTCGCGCACCTGCCGGGTCTGGGCGCGAAGACCCGGCAGGAGCTGCAACGCCGGGTCAAGGAGTGGCGCCAGCGCCTGGGGGAGCGGGAAACGCTGCCCACCACGCCCGCCGCCCGCAAGGCGGCCAGCGAAGAGGCGGCCACCGAGACCGCCGCAGGGCACGGCGACACCGATCTGGTACGCGTCGGCCTGGACGCCATCGCCACGCTGCTCGTCCCGGCGAAGAACGGCCGCAACGCCACCGAGATCGAGGGCACCCGGCTGCTGCTGCACCTGCCCGACGAGTCAGGGGCGCTGCCGGCGCTGCAGCTCTGGCCGCAGCAGCCGCAGGTGGCCACCGCGCTGGGCGTCACCGCCGGTCGAGTCGCGCAGATCCTCGGCAAGCAGCGCAAACGCTGGCACGACATTCCCGTGGTCGGCAGCCTGCGTACCCAGGTCATCGAGCTGTTGCACGACGGCGGTCGGGTGATGGGCGTCGCCGAGTTGGCCGCGGCGCTGCTGAGCAGTCGCGGCTCGGTGCGCACCGGGGACGCGCTGCGTCTCGCGGTGGCCGTCGCGGCGGTACGCGCCGCCGTGGAGGTCGACGCGCTCGCCGACGAGCCGCGTCTCCTGCTGCGTCGACACGCCCGCGCCGATATCAACGGCAAGCCGCACCCGCGCGGGGACCGGCTGCTGGTGGCACTCGAGGTGAGCGAGGACGACGCGCCGGACACGCCGGCCGCGCCAGCGCTGCTCGACTACGCCGACGCGCTCGGCAAGGCCGCCGACCGGCTCGCCGCCAGCGAGGTCCTGCCCAGCCCGGCGACGGTGCTGCGTACCCTCGCGGCAGTGACCGCGCCCGGCGGGGCGGCCGACGCGTTCGACGAGCGGCGTCGGGTGCTGCTCGCCGCGGTGGCCTCGGAGCGGGCCGCCGCGACCGCGCGGCTGGAGCTCTACCCGCGCGACCTCGACCCGGTGCGGGCGCTGCGGCTGGCCCAGGCCGGCGTGGTGCCGCCCGCGATCGCTTCTGACGGTCGGCGTGGGCTGACCCCGACGCACGTCGCGGACCGGGTCACCGCGCGCTTCCCAGAGCTGGACCCGCTGCCGGGCCACCCCAAACTGGACCGGCTGCTCGCCGAGGCGGGTTTCGAGCTGCGGTGGGACCGGGACCGGTACGTCTCGCCACCTCTGGCAGCTGACGGCGCCATCGCTGCATGCCTCGCTGTCGGCTTCGGATGGGCCGGTGCTGCTGCACGATGCGGCGGTGTTGGCGCGGTACCGGGCGATGGATCGGCTCCACGAGCTGGCCGATGCGGCGCGCGGCGGGTCGGGGGATGTGTGGCTGCTCTGCCCGATGGAGGATCCAGCGCTACTGCCCAAGTTGGACGGTGCCGTGGTGCGGGTAGGCGACAACGAGTGGATCGCCCTGCCGGACGCCTGGGTCGTCAACGCCCATCGCAGCGCCGCTGCCGCTTGACTTGATAGGTTACTGACTGATCAGGCGATTGGCCTTGATCGCTGTGTCTGATGTGCTCGTGGACCTGGCGCATATTTGCGACACAGACGACCGGGGGTTCAGATGCCCTACTGGGGTACGTTCACGGCCAAGTGTTTCGCGCAAGCGTTCCCTGCGGGAGTGGTTTCCTCCCGCGGGGTGCTGACCTTCTCAACTGACGATCTTGTTCACGCGTTGTTTGCTACTGGCCGGGCTCCAGGAGACGAAGTTTCTCACGGTCTGGCCTCGGTATGGGAGTTCATCCATCGAGTCTCGCTCATTCCCGCGTACGTCCGCAGATCGGACGGGGGCGGCCTCGTCAAATCCGCCTTGGCCCGTGAACTGGACCGTTCGGAAAAGGTGTCGCTGTCTTACGCCCTCGGGCAGGCGATGACCGGCATCTTCTGCCAAAAAAAGCTGGGTGTGACTTTCCTACTGCATGTGGACAGATATGCAGGCAGGTACGGCGTGACGTTCGGCACTACCAGGAAAAGGGCCGATCTGTTCGGCTGGAGCCCGCGCGGCTGGGTGGTCGCCGAGGCGAAGGGGCGGTCGAACGCAATGGAAGCGGCTCTGCCTAGCACTCTCGTCGCTCAGAAGCGCTCTATCAAATCCATCGCTGGGGAACGCCCGTGGCTCGCTTTGGGCTGCGTCGCATCCTTCCCGCCCTACGCGTACGAGTTGTTGATCGACGCGGTCGACCCGGACGAGGATGCGCTTGAGTCGATCGACGTGAACATGGACCTGGATAGATACATGCTCGCGTACTACGAACCATTCCTCGCTGCCGTCGCTGCGGGCACGCCCGACGTGAGGGACCAGGGCTACCTCGCTTCGAGGTTCGATGTGCTCAACCTGCGTGTCGGCCTACGCCGCGACATAGCCGCACGGGTTCGGCAAGCAGCTGAAGGAGAACTGGTCGGTCTCCACGAATCAGTGCTCGGACTTCTCGAGACTGGGGGAGAGGCCGATCAGTCGTTCACTACCTTCCCCGACGGCACTCTGGTGGGGAGCAACTGGGCCGACGCCATGTCCCTCAACGACTGGCGCTATTGAGTGGCCGGGCGCACGGTCTAAGTGGTGACGCGTCCCAGCCCTCTCACTCTGGGACGACGACGAAAGGTTCTTCATGCAAATCGCGGGGAGTGTTTCCCTCAGCGCGGTGATGGATGAGCTGCGCTTGCGACGGGCAGTGTTTCACTCCGAGGCGGACTTCCAGCACGCCTTCGCCTGGGCTGTGCATCGCCTAGACGGCGCAGTCCATGTAAGGCTCGAAGTTCGTCAGAAGGACAGCGAATACCTTGACCTGCTTTGTTTCGGGACCGCAGGTCGGACGGCGATCGAATTCAAATACTTCACTGATAGTTGGGACGGTATCGACCCGGGCACCGGCGAGGCGTTTCGGTTGCACAGCCATGCAGCCTCGGACCTGGCCCGGCGCAACTTCCTCTTCGACGTCGCCAGGCTGGAGAAGTTCTGCCGCTCAAGTTCCGAGCCTATGAACGGTCTCGCGATCATGCTGACCAATGACCGCACGCTGTGGGTTCCGCCGGCAGGCTCTCGGCCGACCCGTGATCGAGAGTTCCGTATCCATGAAGGCCGGCGGCTGACCGGAGTCCTTCGCTGGGGGGTCAATGGCAGCTATTTCCTGCGGAACCAACGCGACCTGGCCGGCGACTACCCGCTCATCTGGCATGACTTCTCGCGTATGGACGGCCCGAACGGCGAGTTCCGTTGGCTACCGGTCCACGTCGAGAATGCTCAGGTCCACCCCAAGGAAGCGCCAGCTGACACACCTTGAGAGTTAGGCGATGCTACGACCTCGATCCGATCGCCCGAGACCCGCCGGGGCCCGGCCGGGCGCGGCGTCACGTTGAGTCCGAGGCGTTGCCCTCGGTCGCTGTGCGAGGGCAAGGTTGCACCGAGGTGGAGGCCGGCGACCTGGACGTAGACCTCGCGTTTGGCGGTCGCGTTGCCTCGGCGGTTGAGGACGTAGCCCGTCAACCAGATCCAGCCCTCGTACGCGGGCTGGTTCGACACTGAGACGACGCGGAAGGTCAGCGCGCGATCCCCGGCGAACTGCACCGAGACCCGCCGTCAATGACGAGCAGGTCGCCGGGGGAGGGGCACGCGGTCACCAGTGGCCGGAGTTGTGGTGGTGCTCCTGCGGTGGCGGGCACTCCCGCGCGTGAATGTCTGCCAGTCACGCAGCGCTTGCCTGATCCGGTCGTTCTCCTGGCTGAGCAGCCGTACCATCTCGTTGATCATGGCCGGCTCGTCGGCCATCCGGGCCTGCAGATCGCTTCGACCATGTCCATCAGAAATCCGACAGCATCAATATATGCAGGCGAGGCACGTACGCGCCTGGCAGCCAAGCAATGCGCAGGAGCGGCAAAATGCCTGATCTTCAGCGACAGGACCCGATTGGCAGCGGCCAGCCAGGTACTTAGGGTTATCGGTGCTTCACCCCAAGCGACGGCGAGCCGATCGGGGGGCTGTGGATGGCTGTGAACACGCATCGAGCGAACTGCGCGAAGGCCCAAAATCCGGGCTGCAAGTGCTCCGGCTGTGGCGGCTCGCTGCATGGCTGGGATGGATGGGCGGAGCTCGCCGTCGAGCGCCCGGCCGTACGCGACGAGCGGCGACATGCGCTCAACGGTGACATCCAAAAGGGGCGCGCCGGGGAACTGAGGTCCAACGCGAAGAACCGACAGCTCTCCCTCGATCTTGCCCGTCTGGGTATCGCTGAGCACCTGTGGGCCACAGACCCGCGTCCCAGGACCGAGGGCAGGCTCGAACGTGACTTCGAGGTCGGCGACCCGACGGCGGTGGCGTTCGACAACGGGCGGATGAACATCCTCGCCGATGCGATCATGGTCGACCCCTGGGACGAGATATCGCGCGATATCGACAACCTCGTTCAGAACGAGCCAACCGCCCGGGAGATCAAGAAGGGTCTCGCCAGTCACGGCTGGTGCAGTCTCCTGGTGGCGCTGATCCAGTTGATCGAGAGGATCAACAAGGTCATCGCCCTTTTCACCGACGCGGCCAAGCAGGCCGTCAAGAAGGCGTTGTCGAATCACTTCACGTCCGGCATCTCCGAGCTGGTGAAGGACGCTGTCGTCGACATCGTCGTCGACAAGGTGTGGGCGGCCCTCGCGCGGTTGCTCGAAGCTCACTTCCCTCTCCTGGGCGCCGACACCGTGCGCGTCCTCCGGATGCTGGCAGTGTTCGCCTGCCCTTCGGTCGAACGGCACCGAGACGTCTACCAGCACGCCGTCGTGCCGCTCATGGGTGACGCCCAAGGGTTCGTCGCGGAGGACGTCAAGGCGCAGGTTGTCACCCTCTTCACGGCGTGGTGGCAGCGCAAGGGCCCAGAGCCTGCCCTGTGACGCCATTCGGCGGCATCTGTCGAGCAGTCGGGTCGTATGGCTCAGTGAGCGGCCCGGGGCCGAAGACTTCGGCCGCGCCGAGACGGCAAGGTGGGCGCGGTGATGGGTCGGAGGCCGGCGAGTTGAACGAAAACCTCTCGCTTTGCGGTTGCGTCGCCTCGGCGGTTGATGACGTAGCCGGTCAACCAGACCCATCCCTCGTACGTCGGCCGGTCGCAGACTGAGACGGCGCGGAAGATCAGCGCGCGATCTCCGGAGAACTGCACCGAGGCCCGGCTGTCGATGACGAGCAGGTCGCCCGGGGAGGGACGCGCGGTCACCAGTGGCCGGAGTTGTGGTGGTGCTCCTGCGGTGGCGGGCATTCCCGCGCGTGCATGGTTTGCCAGTCGCGCAGCGCCCGCTTGATCCGGTCGTACTCCTGGCTGAGCAGCCGTACCGTCTCGTTGAGCATGGCCAGCTCGTCGGCCACCTGGGCCTGGAGCTCGCGTACCTCATCGGGGTTGACGCCGCGCCGGCACGCGGCGAACGCGCGGGTCCGCACCTCGTGCGGCGTCAACCGGCCTGGGTAGCCGGCGGGGTAGGGCTGGGCACCTCGATACACCTGAGCCACGACGATCCTCTCTAGGGCAGGCGGGAGCGCGGAAGGTCCTTGTGGTGGGTCTGGAAGGGCGGGCCGTCCGCGCGGGGGCCGCGGGCGACCCGCCCGCTCCGCCGCCGCAGCCCAATCCAGCGGTACGACAGCAGAGCAGTCCGGTGGGTCGGGACGGGCACACGCACCCGCCCCGACCAGGGGATGAGCCGAACTCGTTGCCACGCGAGGAGCGGCTCGGAATCAACATAGCTAGACATGTCAGGTGAGTCAACGTTGCTTGTTAGGTGCGTCGCGGTGTGATCAAATCGGGTTGCCACGCGAGGAGTGCCATGCGAGAAGTGCCGGATTACTGGCGCATCGCCGATGATGTGATCGCCGACGTCAGGTCGAAGAAGTTGAAGCCGGGGGACAAGCTGCCCTCGATCGTTGAGCTGCGTGCTCGCTACGACGTCAGTCACGGAACCGTGCAGATGGCCTACGCCCGGCTGGAGGCGCTGCGGGTGATCCGGCGGCAGCAGGGCAAGGGCGTCTTCGTCACCGACCCGAAGACCTGGATGCGCGAACCGTGACCGAAGTTGCTGGGGCTTAATCCGTCGCAGTTCAAAGTCTCAATCCGTGTGCGCTATCGCACCATGGCGGAAGGCCGCAACTGGCAGCTTGTCGGTGAGCCGGTGATTGGGCACTTGGTCACCGACCTGCCGGGCGACGGGGCGTCGCCCGTCCACGGAGACATCGCGGTCGCGGTGGTCAGGCCCATGAGTGACCCCGGTGCCCGCAGGGCAACCGCCGCCCACGAGCTGGGCCATCTCGTTATCGGCCTGGAGTATTCGAGCGGAATTCATTGAGGCGTCGGGGTGGACTCCACAGCCCTACCTTGACTCGGCGCGGATACCGCCGATGTACGCGCACGGCGGTGATGGAGGCTTGGCGGGCGAACCGGATCACCCAGGCCCGGGCGCTGGAGCTGATGCACGGCCAGGTCGTCGACGCGGACCTGCCGGTGAACGACGACTTGGAGATGGAGCCGTGTGGTCGGGTTCGCCGGTGCTGGTGCCGGTGCCGTCCTGGTCCTGGTCCTGGTCCTGGACCCGATGGTGCTCAGCCACTTCACCATCGCCGACCGGTTGGATGTCCTCCAGAATCTGCTGATCGACGCGGACTGCCGAACGACGCAGGTCGTCATCAAGGAATTGAGGGCGGGGGCGAGGGCGAGCACCGTCCCCACGGGATAGGGATGGTTGCAAGTGGAGTCGTGACCGTTCGGGTGGTGGCGACGAGATCAACTTCGGTGCACCCTGGCCGTTGTGAAGGCCTTCGTGGGAGTGACGGACGAGAAGTGGTACCGCTTCCTGGCGGCCCGCCCCGGCCTGAACGAGGTCAACTTCTGGCGCCCTTCAGGAGGCGGATTTCGTGCACTCACCCCTGGCGAGCCCTTCTTCTTCAAGGCTCACTATCCCCTCAACCGGGTCATCGGTGGCGGCTTCTTCAGTGGCTTCACGCAGTTGCGGATTTCGGAAGCCTGGGAGCTGTTCGGCGAAGCCAACGGCGTCGCCAGCCTTGATGAGATGCGTCGTAGCGTCGGCCGGTACCGCAAGCAGGCGATCGGCCTCGACGAAGATCCGGTCATCGGGTGCATCTTTGTCCGCGATACCACTTTCTTCCCGAACGAGTCCACCGTTGCGGCGCCGCCTGGATTCGCGTCGAACGTCGTACAGGGAAAGACCTATGATCTTGCCCATGGGCTCTCGGCCGATTACTTCAACCTGTTGATCCACCGCCTGATTGGTACGACGGTCGAGCTTGATCTGAGTAAGCCCTGGCACCGTCCGGGGCCGGTGTACGGGGATCCCAGGCTGGTGCCGCAGCGCCTTGGTCAGCAGTCGTTCAAGGCTGTGGTGCTCGGAGCCTACGGCCGGCGCTGCGCCATCACCGGTAACAAGGTCCAGCCGGTGTTGCAGGCTGCCCACATCCGGCCGCTTCCAATGGGCGGCGAGCACCGCCTGGACAACGGTCTGCTCCTCAAGTCGGACGTCCACATCCTCTTCGACAGGGGCTATCTGGGGGTGGACCCGAAGCACCGGCTGATGGTCAGCCCACGGCTGCGCAGCGAGTTCGGCAACGGCGACCAGTTTTACTCCAAAGCCGGAACGCAGATAGCCCTTCCAGAGCGGCGTGGCGACCGGCCGAATGGTGAGTTCCTGGAGTGGCATCTCGATACGGTGTTCAAGGCCGCCTGAGAACCTTCACGGCTCTCGTACCCGGTGACCGCAGCTGCCGGCTCGGGAACCCGTCAGGCTCGCGCTGATGGACGAGGGGATTCTCCCCTGCGCCCTTCGCCCGTCGCGTTGGTGGATCGCCGCCTACGCGACCCCGAGAATGTGCTGCCTCAGCCAGGGGGAGCCCTCCGCCACAGGTGAAGGGGCACATGCCAAATGAATCGGACGATCGGTACGCGGCGGCAGTCCGTGAGTTGGCAGACCGGCTGCGAGCAGATCTGGAGTGCGGAGTAGCTGGTCGGGCAGCGTGACGGCGTGGCGAGGGGTCCACCAAGAACTATCCATTCCAGCGCAAGGACCGGCGTGACTACGCGACGAGGGCGTGGCGGGCGGGCGAGGTGCTGTGCGCGGACTGCAGCGTCACGAAGGGGGTGTGTCCGGGGCTGGGCGCGTCTGCTGGGGTGGGATGAAGGGGGAGGGGATCGGATCGGTGGGGTGTTTCGAGCGGTGGTGAAGGAGTTCGCTGATCCAACGTGCGGCGTCCTTCTGCGCGGTGAGCATGTGGTCGCGGGCGTCGGCGAAGTCCTGGTCGCCGGTCACGTTGGCGTGTTGGGCCAGGATCTCCGCCCAGCGCCGGCTCAACTCCTCGGCGTATCGGGCCTGCCGAAGCTGCTCGTCGAACTGGTATTCCAGCTTGACCAGCCGGTCGATGTGCGGCTGGAGCGCCGGCATGATCCGCTCGTCGAGCCGGACGGCGGCGTCGGGTTGGCAGGTGATGACGACGTCGCCCCGCTGGTAGCGCCAGACCGGGTCGGCGGCGAGCGCCCGCTGCAGGGCCAGTTCGAGGTCCCCTGCCCGGTTCGGTGCCAGGTCCCGGGCGGCGTCGGCGGCGAGCCGGGTCAGCCGCTGGATCGCGTTCGCCTGGAAGTACTGCACGTACCAGCTCAACACCTCGGCCCGCAGGCTCTTCGGCGATGACCAGGCGAACGTGGCGCGGATGTAGAAGGAGTACACGTAGCCGCGAGCGGGAACCGCGATCAGCCGCGGCACGTGGCGCTGCTCGACGAGCGGGCCGGATGGCGACGGTGCGGCGCCGGCGGGCGCCTCATCCTGCAGCGCGGCGACCAGTTGGTCCCAGGTCCGCGTCCACCAGCGCCAACCGCGGACGCTCGCGTCCCGGGTGACGCTCAGGCCGCGGGTACCCCACTGTCGCCACCGATCCGCGGTCTTCGGCGTCCCGTCGGGGGCGTCCGTCATGGCAGCCCTCCATGGTCACGGATCCGCATGCCACGCTAACAACCGGTGACCGATCCGCTTGCCGCCACGCCGACGCGAGCGGCAAGCGGCAGAGCTGGGGCGCTGGCAACCACGACGAGCGTGATGACTCTGAGGTATCAAAATGACTCTGAGGTATCGCGCTCGCGAGAGGACATGCCGTCCGGCGCCGGCCGTCCCCGGTGCTCACTTCCCGACAGTCCGGGCCGCTGCCGGGAACGGTGACGGTGGCGGTGACGGTCGGGTGACGGCCCCTTCGCGATCCTCGTGCCGGGCCGGGCACTGTGCACCGGCGCGGGCAGCGGGGAGGCCGGTGCGGTGGACTTCGTCGACGGAGTGCTGGTGCGGCTGGCCGATCCGGGCACCCGCGCCGCGGTCTTCGACGACGCGTCGCTGGCCCACCTGGTGGAGGCCGCGTACGACACCGAGGCGATGCCGGTCGGGCCCCCGTACGCGGCGGTCTTCGACGAGCTGACCCTCGGCTTCGCCGCCGCCCCGGTCACCCTGGCCGAGGGGGAGTGGCTGGGCTCCGGCGGCACCACCCGCACCGAGCTGCGGGTACGCCTGCACGGCCTCGGCGGCTCGGCGCTGCGCATCGACGCGCTCTGGCGGGGCAGCCTGGTGGTGCGTACCAGCGCGGCCCGGGACCGGGTCGAGGACCTCGACGTCGCGGTGCCCGCCTTCGACGTCGACCCACAGATCATCGCCGACCTGGGCGCGCTGCCGACCGACCCGGCGCAGTTGGAGACCGAGCGCCGGACCCGGCTGGTGACCCGGCTGCGGGCCGGGCTGCACCAGCCGGCCGCGTTCACCGACGCGCACCTGGACCGGCTGCTCGCCGGCGTGGGCGCCGCTAACGCCGGCGACCTGGTGGCGCGGATGCGCGGGCAGGCCGCCGGCGCCACCGTGCAACTGCGCTACGCGGCCCCGCCGGCCGCGCCGCCCACCCCGCGCCCGCTGCCGTTCGCCGCCGCCGTACTGATCCGCGACCAGGGCTTCTCCCTGGCCGACCTGCTCGTCGAGACCCGCCTGGTCCGGGCCCGGGCCGAGGAGCTGGGGCTGGACGTGCCCGCGCCGGACGACATCCGGCGCCGGCACCGGATCGTCGCCGTCTGGGTGGTCCCCATCGAGACGTTCGACGACGCGGGCTGGCCCGGTGGCGACAGCGGCAGCGACGCGCAGCGGCGGGCCGCCCGGTTCGCCCGGGCCGGCCAGTGGCTCGCCCGCAGTGGCATCGGGCTGGCCGCCCTGACGACCTGAGACTCCCGGCCGCTGCCAGCCACAGCGGCCGGGAGCCGCAAACGACCGCAGCAGCAACTCCGTCCGGGAGGACCCGTGGCACCGACAGCAGCATTCCCGTTCATCGAGGTCCGGATCGTGCCGCCACCGGCGCCACTGGCCCAGCGCTCGCCGGGCGTCATCGCCGTGGTGGGCAAGACCCCGGCCACCGCAGACGGTGGTTCGGCGCCCGCGAACACCCCGGTCCGGATCGAGACCCTCGACGACGCGGTCACCAACTTCGCCCGTCGGCAGGCCGGCAACGTGGTCCGCAACGCCCTCTACAACTCGCTCGAACTGGCCTTCCTCCAGGACCCACGCCCGGCCAAGGTGTACGGGGTCAAGGTCTCCGGGGACGACTACGCCGCCGCGCTCAGCGGCCTGGAAGCCGCCGACGACGTGACCATGGTGTCGCTGGCCAACGAGTCGACCGTCGGCAACCCCGCCGGGGCGGGCGCGCCGACCGGGCTGCACGCGCTCAAGGCGCACGTGGAGACGATGTCCGCGGCCGGCCAGCGGCGGATCGGCTTCGCCATGGTCAACCCGGCCACCGAGAAGGCCCCCACCTACGTCGCCGACATCACCACCGCGGCGAACCCGCTCAAGAGCAGCACCAGTCGGATGGTGATGATCGCGGCCCGGGGCGCGGACGGCGACGCCGCCACCGCCGCGATGGCCGCAGTGGCCGGGCTGCCGGTGCACCACAGCATCGTGCTGAAGAAGATCCGCGGGGTGGCCGTCCCGGTGGCCAAGCAGTACAGCCCGGCCGAGATCAAGGGCCTCTCCGAGGCCAACCTCACCCCGATCATCGATCCGACGCTGATCACCGGGGAGAGCCTGCACTTCGCCGACGGGCGGCTCTTCACCTCCGACGCGAGCCTGCTGCACGTCGACCTGGTGCGCACCCTCGACCAGATCGAGTTCATGCTCCGCGCCGGCCTGATCGGCCTGGTCGGCGACGCGCGGATCACCAAGCCGGGGATGACCCTGCTGAAGACCCAGGTGGACGGCATCCTCGGCCCGCTCAAGCGGCAGGCGGTGATCGACGACTACCGGATCGAGATCCCGGTGCTGGACATCCTCACAATTCCGGAGGTCGCCCGCACCGCCACCGACACCTCGATCGTCACCGCCGCCCGGGCCGACCGCACCGTCGACCTGGTCGTCACCGTCACGTACGGCCCGGCCGTGAGCCGCCTGCTGGTCACGCTCGTGGCCAAGTTCTGACCCGGAGGAACCAGACCATGGAGTGGAAGACCCGCCTCGCGGTGCAGTACACCAAGGGCACCGAGACGGTGCTGATCAGCCCGATCGACTCGTTCAGCCCGTCCTTCTCGCTCAACGTCGAGCCGCTGCACTCGTGCGAGGTGACCCACATGGGGGCCATCCACGCGCCGGTGTCGATGAACTTCACGATGACCGTCAAGGCCATCGGGGACGTCGCCGGCCGGCTCACCAAACTGGCGCTCGACGGCGAACTCTTCGACATCACCCTGCTCGAGCACACCGGCGACGACTGGGCGTTCTCCTCCTTCGTGCTCCAGGACTGCCTGATCACCAGCGCGACGCCGACCACCGCCACCATCTCCGGCGCCCCGGCGGCGACCTTCAGCGGATTCAGCCTGGCGGCCACCGTCGACCCGAAGACCGGCGACCCGTCCGTGCTGCCGTAACCCGCCAAAGACAGTCCGCCGACCGACGAACCGGAGGTAGCAGATGGCGACCGGTGCTGGCCGCGCCGCCCGGGTCACCCGTACCGGGCTGGCCCTGGTGCACGCGGGTGAACTGGTGCTGCCCGCGGCCGGCAGCGAGGCGCAGGCCGAACAGGTGGCCGAGGACGACCGCGCGGTCATCGCGTACCACTTTCCCGTGGAGATCGAGGTGGTCGACGCCGGCGGCGCGGTCGACGCCGACGCGCTCGCCGACCTCGCGCTGACCCGGCTCGCCGAGCACCTGGACGGGCGGTCCTGACGGTGGCCATCTCGGTGCATGTGCCGGTGCGGATCCGGCTGGACGCCCGGTCGGTGACCGAGCGGCCGGAGGCGGTGACCGAGGCGCTCGCCACGGCCCTGGCCCGCGCCCTGGAACGCTCCCGCCGCGAGGTGGTCGCGCCGCGCGGTGGCTACCTGGAGGTACGCCCCGGGGCTCCGGAGTTCCGCTGGACCGGCCCGGCCGGCGAGCGGGTGTCCCCGGACGACCGGCGGGCCTTCGAGGCCCGGCTGCGCCGGCGCATCGACGAGGTGGTGACCGCGGCCCGGCTCGACCCGGGTCTGCCTCCCGGCGTTGCCGCGCCGCTGAGCCGGCCGCCCACCGAGCTGTTCGACCCGCAGCGGATGCGGCACCTGCTGGCCGTCTACCGGGTGCCCTCCTACGACGACGGTGGCGACGCCGCCGAGGTGCCGGTGGAGGGCGAAGAGTCGGCCCCGGTGACCTACCAGTGGCTGCTACGCCCGGCCGCCGATCTGGTCAACCACCTCGTCGAGCTGGGCCGCGCGGCGGTACGCCAACACGGCGGCCTGCCGACCGGCACGCCGCAGGGGGTCATCGCCCGGGTGCTCGGCTCCGACGGTCGGCCGGTCTGGGGAGTCGTGGTGACCACCACCCCGCTGTCCCTCTTCACCTTCGACGCCTTCGGTGAGACGGTCCCGGTGCCAGGTCCGGAGCCGCGCTTCGAGGTCCGGCCGGTGCAGCCCGCCCCGCAGCTCGGAACGGTGGAACGCCGTCCGGTCGCCGACCGGGCCGCCCTGATCGCCATGGTGGACAGCGAAATGGCCGGCGACGCTCGGCAGCGGTTGCGCATCGCCATGCCACGTGCCGAGACCACCAGTGCGGAGGAGTACCAGGCGCAGCTCGACCGCGCCGTCGACGCGGAGGTGATCCGACGGGTCAACCAGATCTTCCCGTCCGATGGGCCGGCGCCGACCTGCCTGGTGATCGTCCGCATCGGTAGGGCCAGCGTGCTGCTGGTGGGCAACGCGGAGAGCGACGCCATGTTGCACTGGACCGGCACGGCCAACCTGCTGCCGATCACCGTCGAGCAGCCCCCGACTGCACCGTCGGACCCGAACGCGCCCTCCGGCGGCGGCGACGGCTCGGGAACAGGTTCAGGGTCAGGTGGCAGCAGTGGGTCTGGAGCGGGCAGTGGTTCCGGCAGCGGACCGGGCGGCAGTGGACCGGGCGGCGCCGGCACGGGCACCGGGCCAGGGGGTGGGGCCGGCGGCACCGGCGGGGACGGGACCGGCGGCGCCCGGCGGGGCGGGTTCGTGTTCGACCCGAGCAGCCCCGGCGCGCCAGCCGGCGCCGAGGGCCGACGGTTCCCCGCCGTCACCGGCGAACACTCCGAGATGCCCGCCTGCGCCCCGTTCAACGGCGAGCCGGAGTTGGCCGCGCTCGGCCCGGACGGCGACGAACTGCGCCGGCTGATGGACGACATCGCGTTCCGGCTCCAGATGGGCGAGCCGTGCCGCTACCCGGCGAACTTCTGCCTCCAGGCCGCCGCCGTGCTGCGTGGCCGGGCGGCGGCGATCGGCCTGCTGGTCGGCGCCGCGGAACGCGAGGCGTTCACCCGGCCCGTCCCGGAGGGCACCGGCCGGCTCGGCCCGCTGGACTTCCGGCCGGTCGCCTCGCCCGCCGTGCAGTTCCTGCGCCACCTGGCCGGCGTGGTGCCACGCCTCGACCACCTCGCCCAGCTGGTCATGCGCCGCTACAGCCAACCCCAGCACTTCGCGCGGATCCACGGCGGCTGGATCGACTCGTCCGCCTCCTGGAACCTGCACTTCGTCCAGGCGCTCAGCCCGGCCGTCAAGGCCGCCGTCGGGCAGCTGTTCATCGTCGGCAGTCAGGCGATGCTGGTGCAGCTGCTGCTCACCTCCCGCAGCGGCATCGAAGCCCGGATCACCAACTTCGACCGGTACGCGCCGATCTTCGAGCGGCTGATCGTCTCCCAGCTCACCGACTACGCCGAACTCCAGGGGCTGCGCGAGCGGCTGCGCCGCCACGAGGCCGCCCGCTGGACGCAGGAGCACACCGCCATCGGCGGCGGCACCCTCGCCACGGTGAGCATGGCCAACCCGGCCACCGCCTGGTACGGGGCCGCCCGCGCCATCTCCGGCGCGTTCCTCGCCGCCGAGGCCACGATGACCAGCCCCGGCGCGGCCGGCGAGATCATCGAGCGGGACGGCACCACCCGGATCCGCGACTCGCACGCGGTGCTCTGGACCCTCGCCGAGATCGAACAGGCGCTGGTCGTCCAGCGCGGCGAGGCCGAGGGCATCGACCCGCTGGTCAAGCAGATCACCGACCTGCCCGACGTGCTGGCCCGTTTCGCCGGCAACCGGTCGGCGATCCGCGACGAGCTGTGGCGGGTGCTGCAGGACATGCGGCGCAACAACACCGAGATGCTCGGCCGCGCCCGCACCGACGCCCGGTTCGCGTTCCGGTCCAGCCGGATCAGCGAACACATCCCGTCGGCCACCATCCCCGGTGGCCGCTTCGCCCTGCAGGGCATCCACCTCGTCACCCACCAGCAGCTCGGCGAGTTCTTCGGCGGCAACCTCTACTACGCCACCGGCGTCGACGAGCTGTTCGGCACCGAGCTGGGCCGCGAGGCGCTGACCGCGTTCGGCATCACCGTGGGCATCATCGCGCTGTCCATCCTCTGCCCGCCGCTGGGCTTCCTGGTCGGGGTGGCCGTCGCCGTGGGCGACGTCGTCCACGCCCACCAGCGGGAACGGCTCTACGGGGCGCTGCTCGACCCGGAGCTGGTGCTCACCCGCACCGAGGTGGAGGTCGAGCTGTTCGCCGCGTACCTCGGGTTGGCGCTGTCGCTGATCCCGGAGGTCGGCACCATCGGCGGGGTGGTCGTGCGCGGCGGCCGGGTCGCCCTGCGTTTCGGGGTGCGCGCCGGGCTGCGCGCCGCCGGGCGGCACGCGTTGCGCCGGCTCACCCGGCAGGTCGTCGAGGCCGCCTCCCGCGACCTGCTCCAGGCGTTCCTCACCGAGATCCTGCTCAACGAGGTGCTCGAACGCGTCGTGCAGAAGCTGATGGATCCGTTGCTGGCGTACGTGGAACGCGAGGCGATGCTCAGCGGCGCGGTCGGCGGACCGGAGGGCGCCCGCTTCATCCTCATGGTGCTCGACTCGCAACCCGGTGGCGCCGCCGCCGGGCCGCCCGTCCCGGTGGTACGGCCGTGACCCCGCCCCGCCGGTTCCGTGCCGGCCGCTTCCTCGACGCCGCCGCCGTGCACGCCGCCGCCGACGCCAACCCCCGGCTGCGCCGCTTCATCCGCACCGTCGCCGAGCACAGCGAGGCCGGCGAGGTGCGCTCCCGGCGGCTGCTGGAACACCTCATCCGCCGTGTCGTCGACGATGTCGGTGACCTGCACCTGGGCAACGCGATCAACCGGCTGGAACGCATCGCCGTGCTGCGGGACAACATCGCCGCCATCCTCGACCACGTGCTCGAGGGCGGCACCCTGCCCGAGGGGGTGCGGGTGGCGACCCTCGGCGAGTACTTCGACCAGCTCAGCACGGAGATGCGCGAGCTCAGCCGACCCCGCGAGGGCATCGTCGGGGACGCGCCGCTGCGGCTGGCCGACGACGCCAGCGTGTACGCCGAGTCGTTGCTGCGCGAGTTCGACGCGGGCGGCGGGACGGCCGGCCGGCACACCGAGCCGGCCGCCGTGGTCACCGACGCGTTCCGGGCCATGCCGGCGGACCGGCAGGCCGCCCTGCGTCGGGCCGCCGACCTGGAACCGGCCGCGCTGTGGCACGCGGTGGCCGCCGAGTCCGAGGCCGGCAAGCGGGCCGCCGTCGCGGACCTGGAGACCCGGCTCGCTGGCCGGCTCACCCCCGACGAACTGGGTCGGCTACGCACCGCCGTCGACGACCTCGGTCGGGCCCGCTCGCGCGGCCTGCAGATGAGCGAGGCCCGGCTGACCGAGGCCCTCGCAAGGATCAGCGACCCGGATCTGCGCGCCGTGGTGGCCGGCGGCGACGTCTGGCTCACCCAACAGCTCGCCGTGCACAACCCGGAGGCGCTCGCCACCCTCTGGCGGCGCTTCCGCGACCGGGGCGGCCGGGCCGACGACGGCCCCGGCTTCCGCGCCTACCTGAGACACGACATGGTCACCTACGGCCGGGGCGTGCTCGGCGAGTACACCGCCGCGTTCTCGCTGAGCAGCATCGAGCTGTTCCTCAAGGGCCCCGACGCCAACGTCAAGGTCGCCGGCACCGACCTGGTGGGCATCGGCCACGACGGCTGGGTGTGGCTGGTCGACGACAAGTCGCACCGGGCCACGAGCGTCAGCGGAGTCGGCGCGCTCACCGACAACCTGGTCACCAACCTGCGCCGCGACGCCGCGGACTTCCGTGACGGCATCGCCCGGCTGCAACGCGACGACCCGGGTTTCACCCCCGACCCGCGGATCCTCGACGCGATCTCCCGGATGGAGGACGCCGCCGCCGAGATCGACCGGATCAACCGGCGCGGTTCGGCGTCCACCCGGCCGGCGCGGATCAGCCGGGCACTGGAGGAACGCCGGCTGCGGCTGCGGGTGACCAGCGCCGCCGGCGAGGTCCGCGAGATCACCCAGGCGCTGCGCGACCTGGGACTGGCCGTCGAACCCACCGGCGCGCCGGTGGCGCTGCCACCCACCGGAGGGCGCTGAGCATGGCATTCACCAGCAGCTTCATGCGGTACGACACGGTGCCGTCGGCGATCATCAGTGACGGGGTGCTGCCGATCCCACTCTGGGCGGTGACCGCCATCTCCCTCGCCCAGACCTACCACCTGCCACCGATCGGCTCCACCGCGCACAAGGCCATCGTGGCCACCCACGACGACACCATCACGCTGACCGGGGTGCTGGTCGGCGCGGAGCGCTACGCCTGGAAGTTCGCCCTGGAGACGATGGCCGAGGCGAGCAAACGCGGCACCGCGCTGGCCGCGTACTCCGGCGGGAGGTTCGGTGGGCTGATCCTGGTCACCTCGATGACCATCCGCACCGACATGCAGGTGCAGTCGCTGACCTTCAACGCGTCGGCCGCCCGCCGGGACGTCCTGGACACCACCATCACCCTCGTCCACGTGCCCCGTCCCAGCCTGCTCGGCAAGCTGCTCGACGTGGCCAGCATCGGAGTCGGCGCGCTCGCCGACGGGTTGGGCAACTGATGCCACAGTTCCCGATCGACCGCTACCTGCTGCCGGAGACGCCGATCGAGGTGCCGGCCGGGTTCACCGAGGTCCGGCAGAGCCTCACCGCGGGCCTGCCGCACCGCGTGGAGCTGGGCGCCGGCGTGCACGCGGTGCTGATCCTGCCCACCGGGTTGGCCCGGCAGTGGCTGGACACCGACCCGCTCGCCGTGGTCAGCAGCTCCGCCGACGACCTGGCGCCCCGGCCGGCACCACCGGCCACGCCCCGACCGCCGGCGCTGGTCGGCCGGGTGCCACTGCGGCTGGTCGTCCGCCAGGGCACCCGGATCCTCGGCTCGGTGCCGCTGGCCGCCGGGCTGCGCCGGGTCTGCCCCGACGCCGGCCCACCGGCCGCCGACGCCGCCGGGACCGCCCCGGTCGCCGTGGAACTGCTGGTGCTCACCTGGCTGCTGCACGCCGGGACGGTACGCGGCTCCGGAGACTACGGCTCGTCCGTGACGCTGGCCTGGCGGCCCGCGGACCGTGCGGTGGACCGGTTCGGACCGCCGCCGATCAACGAGTTCGTCTGGCGTCGCCGCCCGCCCGCCCAGCGGGTCGAATCCGAGTTGGGCCCCGGCAAGCTGCGCTACCGCTACCTGCTCGACAAGAAGCTGCGGAGGGTCCTGCGATGACACTCACGCCGTTCCAGACCGGCCAGGTGCGCCAGGGCGCGGTCGGCAACGACGCCGGCTGGACCCTGACCTTCCACCGGGAGACACCGACCGGGATCAGCCAGGACGCGGCGCTCACCCTGTCCAGCGCCGACTACTACGCGGCCATCGACGCCGCGCTGCCCGACGGGCTGGGCCCCGGCGCCTACACGATCACCGTGCAGGGGCTGATCGACGAGCACTTCGCCGCGCTGCGCACCGCCGAGGGGCAACCGCCGCTGGTGGCGAAGCTGCACCTGTACTGGCGGGACGCCAACACCTCGGTCGGCGCGTTCTTCACCAACCTGGTCGGGGTCAACGCCGGCCCGTCACCGGCCGAGCTGACCCAGGCGCTGGTGGCCGTGCTGCGGGTGACCAAGGTGCGCCGGCTCACCGGCGAGCGGACGTACGACACCGAACTGACCCTCGTCGAGCAGGCGTACGCCCGCCTGGGCCAGCGGGTCGCCGAGCGGTTCGAGGCGGCCACCTTCACCGCCGCGATCCGGGCCGTCTCCGAGCGGACCAGGGTGGACATCGCCAGCTGGGGCGCCAACGCGGACGGCACGATGACCCGGGGCGCCACCGAGGCGGCCGGTGACGAGCGGGTGGCCTTCGGCGCCGGGCTGCTGTACCGCGCCGCGCTGGACCGGATCGGTGGCGCGTTGCAGCAGTCGCTGAACGCGTACGGGCGGGGGATGCTGCTGATCCGCGACGGCACCGTGCACGTCGGCAAGCGGCCGGTCCCGTACCCGGAGGGGGAGCCGAAGCCACTCACCCTCGCCACCGGCCTGCTGGAGTGCACCGAGAACGGCAGCCAGGACACCGACCCGTACGCGGCCACCGAGGCCGGCGGCACGGCGCCGCCGCGCCGGCGGGCGTGGACGCTCACCCTCAAGGGCCGCCCCGACCTGAAGCCCGGTGACCTGGTCCGCTTCGACCCGCCAGCGGTGGACGAGGCGACCACGCTGGGCAGCGTCGGCGCGGCGCTGCTCGGCTCGTTCGCCGCCCCGTTCGCCCCGTCCACCGGGGAGTTGGGTCCCGGGGCGAAGCTGCTCTACCTCAGCGCCGCCCGGCACACCCTGTCGCGGACGGCCAGCTTCGTGACGGTGGTGCAGGGGGTGGAGGTGGCATCCGCCACCCAGGCCTGGGACAGCTGGAGCGACGCCTCCGGCGTGGGCACCGCCGAGCCGGCCGGTCCGGCCTCCTCGCCCGGGGTGGCCGCCGCCGAGGCGGTGCGGCGGGCGGCCCGCGCGGCCCGGGGCGAGACGCGCGGGCTGGAGATCGGCGAGGTGCGGGCGGCGGCCACCAACGCCAGCGGCGCGGTCGAGCCACCGGCCCAGACCGAGACGGTCTGGGAGGGGCTGGCCCGCCCGGACGGCCGGCCGAACGGGGCCCGCCGGCTTCCGGTACGCCGGGAACAGCCGGCGCCACTGCCCGGCGTGACCTACCTGACCCCGTTCGCCTGGGGTGGCTGCGGGCTCATCCTGCCCCGCTACCCGGGCACCCGGGTGGCCCTGGCCTACCGCAACGGCGCACCCGACGACCCGGTCGAGGTTGGTGCGCTGTGGCCCACCGGGCACGCCCCGGTCTCCCAGCCGGGGGACTGGTGGCTGTCGCTGCCGGTCGGGGTCGCCAGCGACCGCCGCTCCTCGATCGGTGACACCGTGGTGCCCGCCGACCACGACGGCAAGGTGGCGCACGACCTCACCGACGGCGACGGCAACCGGGTCATCGAGCTGGGGGAGCTGACCGTGCGGGTGGGCCGCGCCCAGCTGCGCGGCCGGGGCCAGCGCCCGGAACGCGCCGACGAGGCCGACAGCATCACCATCGAGCACGCCGCCGGCGGCTCCTCGATCGTGATGAAGCAGGACGGCTCGATCACCATCACCGCCACCCGGATCGACCTGGACGCCGGCGACGGCGCGGTGAACATCAGCGGCGGCTCGGTCAGCATCGCCGCCGACGACGTCGACGTCCAGGTCAGCAACGCGATGAACGTCCACTGAGGAGAGCGACATGGCATTCGTGCTCACCACGTCGAGTGACGTGCACTGTCCCAGCCAGGGCTCGGTCACCCCGGCCGGGCAGGCGAAGCTGACGGTGGCCGGCACCCCGGTGGTCCGCCCCGACGGCATCACCGGCAAGTCGGTGACCGGCTGCCTGATCACCGACAGCAGCTCCACGGTGCAGTGCAAGAACGTCGTGTCGGCGTCCGGCGCCGCCCAGAAGCTGCACGTCGGCGGCGCCGGGGTCGCCCTGGACACGCTCAGCGGCGCCACCAACGGCTCGACCCCGGGCCTGTCCGCCAGCGCCGGGCAGAGCAAGCTGCGGGCGGTCTGAGATGGACCGGACCGAGCGGGAACGGCAGGCCGCCCAACGCCGGTACCTCGGCTGGGGCCTGGCCTTCGAACCCACCATGCCCGGGCTGGACCTGGCCCGGGACGTCGTCTTCGACGACGGCCCGAACGGTCGGGTGCTGGCCCTGGTCGCCGGCACCGACAACGTGGCGCAGAGCCTCGCGGTGGCGCTGACCACGCTGCGCGGCTCGAACGTCTTCGACGCCACCTTCGGCTTCGACGGGCTCAACGCCCTGGCCGAACCGGTCGAACCGACCCTGATCCGCGAGCAGGTGCGGATCGGCATCATCACGCTGCTCGACCGGGACCCCCGGGTCCGCCGGATCGTCGACGTCAACCTCGACGACGGCCGGCTCGGCGCCGGCGGCACCGATGACGCCACCCGGGCGGCGCTGCGCGCCTCGCGCACCCTGCAGGTGCAGGTCCAGTTCGAAACCATCACCGACGACCGGCTCTCGGTGCACCTCGGGGAGCTGCCCAATGTCTGATCCCACACTGCCCGCCGAGCTGGCCGACGTCCTCGCGGTCGACGCCGCCGCGTTGCGGGCCACCGGCTCGACCGGGTTCGGCATCGTCGAGACCGGCTTCGTGCCGAAGTCCTTCGCCCGGCTGCTCGCCGAGAAGCTGGCCACCGCCCGGCTGCTCTTCGGCGAGGACGTCGACCTGACCAGCGGTGCGGTGCTGCGCAAGGTCCTCGAGCTGGCCGCGCTGGAGGACGCCCGGCTGTGGGCGGCCCTCGGCTCGGTCTACGACAACTCGTACGTGGTGTCGGCGACCGCCGACGCGCTGACCCGCCTCGGCGAGGAACTCGGCATCGGACGGCCGTACCTGCCGGCCCGCGGCACGGTGAAACTGAAGCTGAAGGCCGCCCTCCCGACCGGTCGCACCCAGCTCACGCTGCCCCGGGGCGCGCGGCTGTCCACCCCCGGCGGGCACCACGTCGCGCTGGACGAGACGGTGGTGCTCTCCGCCGCCGTCGGCGAGCGGACACCGGCCGTCGCCGCGTTCTACCCCGGCCCGTCGCACAACCTCGACCCCACCCAGCCCAGCCAGAAGATCGACAGGTGGAACCGGGCCGACACCCTGCTGGCCGATCTGGACGACGCCGAGCAGGCCGCCGGGAACGAGCTGGTGGAGATCACCCACACCGTCGCGCTGACCGGCGGCGAACAGCAGGTCCCCGACGCCCGTTACCGGCAGCTCCTGCTGGCCGCGCCCCGGTCCATCTGGACGGCCGAGGCGATCGGGCTGGCCGTGGCCACCGTGCCGGGCGTACGCCAGGTGCAGGTCTTCGACGGTCGGGGCGGGCTGGACCTCAACCAGTCCATCTTCGGCAACTTCAACTTCATCGAGCGGGTCTTCAGCACCGAACGGGACCTCGGCAACCCGTACTACGTGACGGTGCTGGTCGCGCCGACCGCGGCGGCCATCTGGGACGGCCCCGACGGGCTGCACGCCGCCGTCGAGTCGGTGATCGAGGACCTGCGCCCGGTGGGCATCTTCGCCTCGGTGGACCGGGCCGACGAGGTGGGCATCGGGGTGGAGGCCGACCTGGTGATCCGTGGGCTGCCACTGCCCACCGGCTCCCGGGAGACGGTGAACGCGTCCACCGCCGCCACCGAGCTGCGTGCCCGGCTGCACGCCCGGCTGCGCCGCTACGTCGACGAGCTGCCGTTCGGTGAGCCGGTCCGCGCGGCCGAGGTGATCTGGACGCTGATGAACGAGCCGGGCGTCGCGGACGTGCGTGAGCTGCGGCTGGTCCGCTTCCCGGCCGACTCGGCGGTGGTGGTGACCGGCAGCGCGCCCACCGGCGACGGGGTGCAGCGTCTGCCGGTGGGCGACAACGCGGTGCTCGCCGCCAACCAGGTGCCCGTCTACGTCGACCGGGACGACCCCCGGCCGTTCCGGATCGTCTGAGCGGGGGCGCGATGACCGACATCCGGGTGCCGGTGGACGGGGCCGACCCGTCCGTCGAACGTAACCTCGTCGACCAGTTGGAGGGCCCGTACCCGGGGAGCGTGCGGCGGGTGGTGGTGCCGATCGGCGCTACCGGCACCGCCGCGGTGGACTGGACCAGCCGCCATCCGCTGCTCACCGTGGTGCTGCGCCGGGACCTGGTCGAGGAGACCGTCCGGGTGACGGTCACCGTGGGTCCGGGCGGCGCCGGCGAGCGGGTGCTGCCGCCGGTGGTCTTCGCGCAGTGGTCGGCGGCCGGCGCGTCGGTGCCGGGGTACGTGCCGGACACGGCCGACGAGCCGCTGGTCGCGCCGTTCACCGTCGCCGTGGCGGTCGAGCGGGCCGTCGGCGGCGGCGCGTACACGGCGGTCACCGGGGCGGCGCTCACCGCCCTGGTCGAGCTTGCCGTGCTGGAGGGCAACCTGGGCCGGCTGCTCTACCTGGTGTCGCACGAGAAGCACCGGCTGCGCCGCGCCGCCCGGGAGGTGCACGCGTACCGCACCCTCGCGCACGCGCGGCGGGACGCGCTGGACCGGATCGGCGCGGACGTCGGGGTGGCCCGTTTCGTCGACGAGCTGGTGCACGAGCCGGCCAGCGGCGAGGTGTACGCCCGTCGGCTGGCACCGCCGGCTCGGGAGCCGGACTCCGCGTACGCCCACCGGCTCGGGCTCTACCGGCGGTTCCTGCTGCCCACCCCGGGCGCGGTGCGCCGGCTGCTCAACGGGCCGGGGGCGGACACCGACCCGAACACCGGACTCTTCGCCGACCTGCCCGGTGGCGCCCGGTTCACCGTGCGGGAGGACGACGACCGGTTCGCGGTGGCGATCCGGCTGGTCGCCGCCGGGGACCCGCAGCACCGCACCAACTTCCTCGCCCAGCTGCGCCGGGACCGGCTGGTGCTGCCCGCGAACACCCCGCCGAACAACACAGTGCACGCCGGCCGGGCGCTGCCCGCGAGCCGGCTGGCCGAGGTCACCGCGCTGCGGGCCAGCCTGCGCCAGTCGTACGCTTTCGGCAGCGGGCACGGTGTCGCGCCGCCGCTCGCCGTCGCGCTGGACCGGGCCGGGCGGGTCTGCCGGGCGCTCGGCTCGACGGCGGTGTGGCAGGTGACCCGGGCCCAGGACGACGCCGGTGGCAGCCGCTACGAGCTGGGCCTCGGCGTGGACCTCACCCCGCCGACCGCGGCGCAGGCCACCGACCTGCGCAACCGGGTGCTGGACACCGGCCGCGCCGCCACCGCCGACCGGACCGCCGAGGCGCTGATCGCCGCGGCCCGCGCGGCCGGCGTGCCCACCGTGGCGGCCGACGGCGAGCTGGCCTGGCTGTGGCGGGTGTGCGGGGTGCAGACCGCACACCGGGTCAGCACCGCCGGCCTCTACCTGTCGCACCTGCCCACCCGAGGGCTGGCGGTGACGGCGCCGGTGACCGCCGCGGTCGGCGCCGACACGGCCGTCGAGGCGCAGTTCCACGCGCCGGGCGACCCGGGCGGCAACGCGCTGCTGCTGGCCGGACTGACCGCCGCCCGGGCGGCCTGGACCGGCGCCGGGGAGCCGGCGTGGACGTCGCTGACCGACGCGGCGGCCCGAACGCGCTGGGCCGCTGTGCCGACCCGGTCGGCCGGGCAGCCGGTGGACCAGGTGCTGGCCGCCGCCGGCCTGCCCGCGGTACGGGAACCGGCGCCGGTGGTGGCCGCGCTGAACCGGCTCCCCGACGAACTGGTGGAGACCATCGAGCTGCCGGCGGCACTCGCCGCGGCGCTGGTGGCCGGGCAACCCGCTGCCGCCGACCGGCTGGCCCGACTGGTCGGCCTGCTGCGTGACCAGCACCTCGCCGCCGCGCTGCCGCTGGTCGAGACCGGCAACCGGGTGCTGCTGGTGTGCAGTGTCATCGGTCTGCCGCAGGCCGGGCTGAACCTGGCCGAGCGGCGGGCCACCGGGTTCCGTTGGTACACCGTGGGGATCGGCGGCGGCACGGCGGAGATCAAGGCGGTCGGCGCGCGGACCACGCTGCGCCCCACCCACGCCGGACTGGTCGCCGTGGTGGCGCTCTCGTACGTGCGCACCGGGCTGACCGACCCGTACGAGTTCCGGGTGGAGCTGCCCGACGGGGTGCCGCTGACCCTGGCGCAGTACGAGCGGCTGATGAACGCCCTGACCCGGGTCTGTCCGCTCGGCGTGGAGATCAACACCTTCGGTATCCGGCGCGATCACGTCGACCTCGACGCCGATGGCGACGCCGAGCCGCTGCGCCCTGCGGTGGCCCGGACCTTCCGCACCTTCCAGCAGCGCCGGCACCGCGGCGTGTACGACCAGCTCTGAGAGGGACACCACAATGGCGAGCGAGATCAACTACGACGGGGTGACCGTCACCGAGCTGTACGAGGCGTTCACCAAGCACGGCATCCCGGCCTCGGACGCCAGCGTGCTGGTCTCCTCCTGGATCTACGAGAACGTGGGCACGGCGAAGCGGGTGTTCAGCTACGCCGAGCCGTTTCCGGCGGTGGAGCCGGGCTGCGCGCCGCCGCCGTTCGCCCGTACCTTCGCGCACAGCGACTGGGTCGACGGCGAGGATGTCGTGCAGGCCGGGCAGACGCCCGGCGAGCAGGGCTTCAACGAGCGCTTCCACCGCATCGAGCACGACCTGGACCACCTCGGGACCGACCTCGCCAAGGCGTTCTCCTGCATGGCGGCGATGCGGGTGAGCCTGCGGCGGCTGCTCGACGAGATCCGCGCGGAGATCAACCGGCTGCACTCGACGGTGCACGAGACCAAGGTCAGCCCCGGTCCGTACACGATCGAGCAGATCCCGAACTACATCGGCGCGCTGGACTTCGGCAAGTACATGGGCACCACGATGTTCCTGGACAAGAAGGTCAGCATCTGGCAGACCAAGGCCGGCACCATCGTGCTGCCCGCAGTGGAGACCCTCGGCGTGGACGTGGTCGCCGGGCCGAAGGTCCGTGGTGCCGCCCAGCTCGCCCGCTACACCGCCGAGCACGGAGACGTCCGGCAGCGCTTCCCGCGCGAGGTGAAGCTGGAGGAGTTCATCCGCGTCTTCGGCGAGGACGAGGTGGCCGACGGCCGGCTGGTCCGTGACGTGCTCAAGGTGCTGCCCGCGGAGACCGCCTACCCGAGCGTCGACGCGATGCTCGCCGAGGTGAGCGAGCGGGAGGCGGTGATCGTACGGACCACCGTCGGCGCCCAGGCGGCGGTCGCCGCGGCGCTGGGCATCGAGACCGAGCTGGAGAACGTCGGGGACGCCGACATCGCGATGCTCGCCGGAGTGCCGACCAAGGCCCGGGCGGCGCTGGCCCGCAGCGGCATCAGCACCCTCGGCAAACTGGCCGAGGCGCCGGCCGAGCAGGTGCTCGCCATCATGAAGGAGGCCCAGATACGCGCCGACGTCGGCGACGCCGCCGAGTGGACCGGATACGCCCGGACGCTGAGCAAGCTGCGCTGAACGGCCGGGCCGGGATCCGGCGAACGGCTGGACCGGCTCACTCGCCGCGTCGGTGTGACGACACAGCGCTGGCGCGTCGACCGTCCACATCCGAGCGTGGAACTCCCACGATGCGATCGGGTGTGGAGGCGCGCGAATGGTTCTTTCCCAGGTGACGCACCCGCCCCGGTACGTCCTGCGGCTGCTGGGCGGGTTCGGGCTGGAGCGCGACGGGCGGGCCGTGGCGGTGCCGCAGGGCGCCCGTCGGCTGCTGGCGTACCTCGGGGTGCGCCAGCGGTGCGCCCGGGCGGAGGCCGCCGGCACGCTCTGGCCCGGCTCACACGAGGAGCGGGCCCGGGCCAACCTGCGCACCATGCTCTGGCGACTGCACCGGGTCACCCCCGAGCCGCTGCTGGAGGAGGACGACCGGCTGGCCCTGGCCGCCGGCGTGACCAGCGACGTGGCCACCCTGGGCGCGGCGGCTGCCGCACTGCTGGCCGGCGGGTCACCGGTGGGCACCGGCCCCGGACTGCCGGCGATGGCGACCGGCGAGCTGCTGCCGGGTTGGTACGACGACTGGGTCCTGACCGAGCGGGAACGGCTACGCCAGACGCAGCTGTACGCGCTGGAGGCGTTCGCTGAGCGGCTCACCGCGCAGGGCCGGTTCGGCGAGGCCGTGCAGGTGGCGTTGACCGCCGTGCAGTTGGAGCCGCTGCGCGAGAGCGCCACCCGGACGCTGATCGCCGTACATCTGGCCGAGCGGAACATCAACGAGGCGGTACGCCGGTTCGAGTTGTTCCGCGCCGACCTGGGCCGGGAGCTCGGCGTCGCGCCGACCCCCTGGCTGGAGCACCTCGTGCGGGCCGGTCTGCACCCGGGGCAGGGCGCGTCGGCCGGCCGGTCAGTTCGGGTGGACGGGCTGGTCCAGGATCGCGCTGAACCGCTCCTCGGCCAGGTCGAGCTGGCTGAAGATGTGTCGCTTCACCGCTTGTGAGAGCGGCGTGTCGGGCCGGCCGATCAGGTCGCGGAAGAGCGGCACGAGCGGCCGGTACTTGATCGCCGAGGAGACGACCTTCGGCCCGACCGTGTGGATCACGCCCACCCCGTTGTCGGTGAAGTCGGACACCTTGATCACCCGTGCCCAGGGCTCCCGGTCCAGGCTGACCCGCAGGTGCTCGCGGTACTGCGTGTTGCGGTCGCGCTGCGGGTCGTACACCGGGTTGGTGACCGCGGCGACCAGCGTCGCCACCCGCGGCCCGAACCGGGTGGCCAGCGTGGCCAGCGCGCCCCCGCGCGGATCGCCGACCCTGTCGGCCAGCTCGGCGGGGTGGTCCTCGACGGCGTCGTGCAGCAGCCCGGCGATGATCACGTCGACGTCGCGCACCTGGTAGTGGTGCATCAACCGGATGGCCACCCGCAGCAGGTGGTTGAGGTACGGCTCGCGAACCCGCCGGTCGTCACGGTGCAGGTCGGCGGCCAGGTCGAGCGCGGCGGTCAGCCGGGCCCGGGCGGTGTCGTCGAACTGGTGGATCTCCAACCGGAAGCGTTCCAGCAGGCCCGGTTCGCCGTGGATCTCGGTGATCGCGTGCATCGGCATGCTGCCCAGGTGCGGCGGGAAGTCCATGCGTCACTTATAGCCGATCTTCACCACATCGATGGTCCCGTGCGTCGCCGACCCGACCGTGCCGGACCGGGCCGACGCCGCGCGGGCGTCGGCCCGGTCGTGGGCGGTCGGGGTCAGCCGGTGATCCGTCCGGTGCCCGAACCGGCGGTCACCGTCGCCTTGACGGTGCTCGCGGCGTCCATCGTGTACGGGTAGGGGATGGCGGCCACCGAGCCGGCCGTCTGCGGGGTGCCCGAGTTGACGAACTGGTTGTTGCGGGCCACCAGGTTGCCGGCGGGGGAGGAGCCCTCGCCGACGTGCGTGGGGTCTGTCATGTTCTCGAAGTAGTTCCCCTCGACCAGCACGCCGGCGCCGTTGGTGGTGGCGATGCCGTAGCTGTAGGACGGGTTGGCCGTGTTCACGTAGTAGTTGTTGTACACGTGCACCGGGTTGCCGAAGCGCACCCGCGGGTTGCGCTGGAAGCAGTTGCTGAACACGTTGTGGTGGTAGGTCACCTTCAGCCGGCCGGTGTCCTCGCCGGAGTTGCTGTCGCTGTGCCCGACCAGCGAGCACTTGACGTGGTCGTGCAGCCGGTTCCAGGAGACTGTCACGTAGTTCGAGCCGTGCGTGACGTCCAGCAGGCCGTCGTAGTAGTCGGTGCCGCTGGTGGTGTCGCTGGACAGGTCATTGTGGTCGATCCAGACGTTTGTGGCGTTGTCCAGGTGGATGGCGTCACCGTTGCCGACCCCGGCCCGCACCTTGGAGATGTTCAGGTTGCGCACGATGACGTTGCTGACGTCGCGCAGGTTGAGCCCGCAGCCGGACCATCCGGAGCCGGCACCCACTCCGATGATCGTCTTGTTCGAGCCGCTGCGGATCTCCGTCGAGCAGTTGAATGCGCCGTTCACCCGAACGGTCGCCGGCGCGTCGCCCTGCACGGCGCTGGCCAGCGCCGTCGCGCTGGTGACGGTCACCGTGCCACCGCCGGCACCGCCGGTGGTGCCGCCATTCTGGGTGGCCCACCCGACCAGGCCGGTCTGCGGCGGAGTGGTGGGCGGCGGGTCGGTCGGTGGCGGGTCGGTGGGTGGCGGCGTGGTGGTGGGTGGCGGCGTGGTGGTGGGTGGGGTGGTCGGTCCGCCGCCGGCGCCGTCCACCACGACGTCGTCGAAGACCGCGCTGGCGTACGCGGTGACCAGCGCGATCCGGCCGGCCGGGTACGCGGTGCTCGTGCCGGCGCCGACCTGCGCGCCGTTGACGAAGCCGCGCACTGTGCTGCCGGCGGTCTCCAGGCGCAGCGTGTACCAGGTGCCGGTGGCGACGGAAAGCGCGGTCGAGCCGAGCACGGTGATCGAGCTGCCGTTGACCACCTGGAGTTCGGCCCGGTTGGCGTTGGTCAACGCGAGCCGGTACATCTTGGTCGCGCTGCCGGATCGGGCGGCCAGCGCGACCAGCCGGTTGGCACCGCTGAACGACAGGGGCTTGACCCGCGCCTGTACCTGGTAGTCGGTCCAGCTGGTCTGCCCGGCGAAGGCCCGGGCCAGCTCGCTGCCGGTGTTGGCCTGCCGGTAGGCCGGCGTGCCGTCGGTGACCACCGACCAGTCGCCGCCGGACTTCGACCAGCCGTCGGCGTTGCCGTCGTCGAAGGTGTCGCCGAACAGGGCGGCCGCCTGGGCGCCGGTGGTCACGCCGACGGCCAGTGCGACGGCGGCGAGGCCGGCGCCGGCCGTGGCCAGCGCTGCTCGGGGTGGGTGGGGGATGCGCACGGGGTCTCCTCGGGGGTGGGGTGCCGGGCGTCCGTGGGCGGTCGGAGTGGGGCCCGACGGGCGCCGGTCGGTCCGGCGCCCGCGATGGTGGGCCGGTCGGTCAGACCGGCAGCCGGTCGGCGCCGGCGAGCGGGCCGACCAGGAGCGGGACCAGCGGGGCCGGCAGGACCGGGCCGTGGCGCAGGGTGGGCGTCCAGCCGGCGTCGGCGCCCAGGTCGGGGTCGTGCGCCGTGTTGTACGCCGCCAGCAGGTCGACCGGCCGGGCCGGGCCGCCGCCCTGGCGGATCCAGGTGCCCCGCTCGGTGAGCGCGGTGCCGCCCCAGTCGTACAGCAGGTCGGCCGGGTCGACAGCGGTGTCCAGCGTGAAGTGGTTGTTCTGGACGTACAGCGCGGACTGCACGCCGACGCCGAGCGCGTACTGGAAGTCGTTCCCGCCGAGCCGGTAGTGGTTGTTGTAGAGGTCGACCTGGCCGAAGCGCACCCGGGGCAGCCGTTGCAGGACGCCGTCGAAGAGGTTGTGGTGCAGCGTGACCTTCAGCCGGCCGACGTCCGGGCCGACCGTGTTGGACGAGCCGATCAGCATCAGCTTGTCGCGCCCCGTGAAACGGTTCCAGGAGGCGGTGACCAGGCTGGCCGTGTGCGTGACGTCCAGCGAACCGTCGTGCACCTGGTACGGCCGTCCGAAGTAGGTCGGTTGGGCGCTGTCCGGGTTGCCGCCGTCGGTGAAGGTGTTGTGGTCGACCCAGACGTGCTCGCTGCGGCGTACCGAGATCTGGTCGTACTGGCTGTTCCAGTTGCCGGCCTCGCCGTCCGTCGGTGACCAGGCGGGGAAGCAGTCCCGGGCGTCCACGAAGGTCAGGTTGCGCACGATGACGTTCGACGCCCGGTCGATCATGAGGGTGAGCCCGGTCAGCCGGGCGCCGCGCAGCCCGACGATCGTGGTGTTGGGGCCGACGTTGAGCTGGGTCTGCCGGGTCTGGTTGGCCACCGAGCGCACCCGGGCCTCCTCCAGCGGCCCGGCCGGCGGCACCCGACCCCACACCGCCGGGTCGTACGCGGCCAGGTAGGCGTCCAGCCGGTACGCCGGGTCGGCCAGATCCGCGCAGCTCAGCGGTGTGCCGTCGGGCCCCTCGAAGCCGTCGACGACGCCGTCCAGGTAGATGAGTTTCGGGGTGGCGTCGGTGGCGTTGCCGGCGTTGTCGCCACCGAGCGCGGCGACCAGCTCGGCCCGGCTGCGGACCACCCGGGTCCGCTCGGGCGTCGCGGCCGAGCCGCCGGTGGTCCCGGTGCCCTCGGCCGCCCAGCCGTCGCGTTCGGGCAGCACCTGCCGGCCGAGGTGGTGGGCCGCCCGGGACAGCCGGTCGGCGGCTGCCGGTGCGTCGGCGCGGGGGGCGGCGCCGGCCGGAGCGGCACCGAGCACAAGGGCGGTCACCGTAGCGGCGGTGAGGATTCTGCGCATCGATTCTTCCCGTTCGCTGGTGGTGGTTCGGCAGTCACCAGAAACGGTAGGTTCGCAGTTTTATAAGAGTCAATATGTATTGTGTGCAGGAATGTTGCAGTTGTCGGGCTCGACCGGCATTGCCCCGACCGTCGCGGGTCGGGTATCCGAGGATCCGTCCGATGCGGCCCGAACGAGTCCGGGCGGTGTTTGCAGTCCGGTTGCCGTCGCCTCCCTATCCCGCCAGCTCCGCGCGGTACGCCGGCACCGCCCACGGCACCGCCAGCTCACACGGCAGCGCCCCCCTCTCGGCCGCCCGGCGCAGCACGTCGACCACGTCCCGCAGGTGGCGTACCCGCTCCCCGCCGTCGCCCACCACGGAGACCAGGTCGCCGTCGAGCAGTCGGGGCTCCGGCGCGGCCCGCAGCGCGTCCAGCAGCGCGGTGAACGGCGCGGTACGGGCCAGCGGGGCGATCAGTGGGGTGCCGGCCGGGTCGGCCCGGTGCGCGAGCAGGTTCTCCAGCATCCCCCGCCGGCCGGGCACCCGGCGGGTCACCACGTCGCCGGGCAGGCGCAACCGGTCCGTCGGATACTCCAGCACCGCCAGCCCCGCCGTGCCGGTGACCACCACCTCGCCCGCCACGAACTCCTCCGCGGCCAGGGTGACGGCGGCCAGCACCGGCGGGCCGGCGCGGAACCGGACCCGCAGCACCGCTGTGTCCTCCACCTCGATCGGTCGTACCCGGTAGCGCTCCACCTCGATCGCGACCGGCCACTGCGGCGCCCCGCCGAGCGTCTCGGCGACCGCCAGGCACTGCATCACCGCGTGCGCGAGTGGATTGGCCAGCGCGCCGTCCAGCACCGGACGGCCGTCCACGCTGCGCCGACCGGCCCACGGGGAGCGGGCGTAGTAGGCGTCCGGCCGCTGCCACGCGGCGACTGTGGCGATGCCGGTGACCGTGCCCAGCCGGCCGGCGGCCAGCGCGTCGGTCAGCGCGGTCAGCGCCGCCGAGCCGAGCGCCTGGAAACCGACCTGGGCCACCCGGCCGGCCGCCGCCAGCGCCGCGCTCAGCTCCTCGTGCTCGGCCAGCGACAGCACCGGCGGCTTCTCCAGCAACAGGTCCGCGCCGGCGGCCAGGGCGTCCCGGGCGATCGGCAGGTGGGTGTGCGGCGGAGTGCAGATCACCACCACCTCCGGGCGCGCCGCGGCGAGCATCGCGCGGTGGTCGGTGAACACCTGCACCCCGGGCGGCACCGGTGCGTTCGGGTCGTCCTCCACCGGCCGGACGTCGACCAGGGCGACCAGCCGCAGCCGACCGGCGGCGTGCAGCGGCGCGATGACCCGCCGGTGCCACCGGCCGTGCCCGTTCGCCCCGATCACCGCCACCCGCGGCGGCGGCGCCGGCCCGTTCACCGGGCACCCGCCAGCGTCGGCCCGTTCACCGGGCACCCGCCAGGGTCGCCTCGACGCCGTGCCGCGCCAGCGCGGTCAGCCAGCCGGTCACCTCGGCCCGTACCTCGTCGTCCCCGGCCACCTCGGCCGGGACGATTTCGCGCAGCGCGAAGACCGCGTCCACCGCGCCGGCCGGGCTCTGCGTGCCGGCGGACAGCGCGGCCCGGATCGGCTCGGCGAGGGGGTCCTGAAAGGGCAGCGACCGGCCGTCGTCGGTGTACCCCAGCGCGAAGCGCAGCCAGGCCGCCACGACCAGCGCGGCCCAGCGCGCGGACCGGCCGGCCGCGCGCAGGTCGGCGATGGTGTGCAGGACCCGCTGCGGCAGCTTCTGCGAGCCGTCCGTCGCCACCTGCAGGGTGCGGTGCCGGATCGCCGGGTTGCCGAACCGGGCCAGGACCTGCTCGCCGTAGTCGACGACCCGGACCCCGTCCGGCGGGGTGAAGCTGTGTGCCACGTCCTCGGCGATGAGCCGGCGCAGCACGTCGGCCAGGTGCGGGATCTCCAGCGCGTCGGCGATCGTCTCCCGACCGGCCAGCGCACCCAGGTACGCGATGGCCGAGTGGACGCCGTTGAGGCTGCGCAGCTTCAACCGCTCCCACGGGCCGGCGTCGTCGGTGAGCACCGCCCCGGCGTGCTCCCATCCCGGCCGGCCGCCAAGGAAGTCGTCCTCGATCACCCACTGCGCGTACGGCTCGGCGGCCACCGCGGCGAGGTCGGTCACGCCGAGCGCCCGGCGGGCCGCCTCGATCGTCTCCGGGGTGCTGGCCGGCACGATCCGGTCCACCATGGTGCCCGGGCAGGTGACGTTGCCGGCCACCCAGTCGACCAGCCCGGTGGGCACCCCGACGGCCCGGCCGACCGCCTGGTCGACGAGGCCGCGCAGCCGCCGGCCGTTGGCCGGGAGGTTGTCGCAGCTGACCAGCGCCACCGGTCCCGCGTCGGCGGCGGCCCGGGCGGCCAGGCCACGCAGCAGCAGACCCGGCACGGTGGTCGGCGGGCGGCCGCCGGCCAGGTCCGCGGCGAGCGCCGAGTCGGGGCACAACTGACCGGTCACCGGGTCGAGTTGGTACGCCTTCTCGGTGACGGTCAGCGTCACGACCCGCACCGCCGGGTCGGCCAGCAGCGCCACCACCGCGTCCGGGTCGCTGGGCGCGTGCCGTACCCCGCTCAGCGCACCCACCACCCGCGTGGCGCTGCCGGCGGCGGAGAGGGTGCTGACGCTGAACAGGTTGTCCTGCGCGGCGAGCGCCTCGACCAGGGAGGTGCTGCGCGGGGCGACCGCCACGATGCCCCAGTCGCCACCGGCCGCGCCGATCGCGGCCTCGGTGTAGACGGCCTGGTGCGCCCGGTGGAACGCACCCAGCCCGAGGTGCACGACGCCGGCCGGCACTGTGCCCGGACGCACGAGCGGTCGGGCCGCGGCGGGCAGCCGGCGCAGCACACCCAGGCCGAGCCGGGAGGAGCCGACGGTCACCGCCACGCCGGGCCGTCCGGGAAGCGGAACTCGGCGATCGACGCCGGCTTCATGGCGGCGCTGTAGCCGGGCCGCTCGGGCAGCAGGTAGCGGCCACCACGGGTGCGTACCGGGTCGACGAAGTGTTCGTGCAGATGGTCGACGTACTCGATCATCCGCCCGTCCAGGTCGGTGCCGACCCGCAGGTAGTCGAAGATCGCCAGGTGCTGGACGTACTCGCAGAGGCCGACGCCGCCGGCGTGCGGGCAGACCGGCACCCCGAACTTCGCCGCCAGCAGCAGTTCCGCGAGCACCTCGTTGACCCCGCCGACCCGGCACGCGTCGATCTGCATCACGCCGATCGCCTCGGCCTGGAGCAGCTGCTTGAAGATCACCCGGTTGGCGGCCACCTCACCGGTGGCCACCCGGCACCGGCCGCCGGTCAGCTCGTCGACAGCGCGGGCGATCCGGGCGTGGCCGAGGATGTCGTCGGCGTGCGTCGGCTCCTCGATCCAGTACGGGTCCACCTCGGCCAGCACTGTCATCGCGGTGATCGCCTCGTCGACGTCCCAGACCTGGTTGGCGTCCATCATCAACAGCGCGTCCGGGCCGATCTCGGCCCGGATGATCCGGGCCCGGCGCAGGTCGTCGGCGAGTGGGCCGCCGACCTTCATCTTCATCGCCCGCCAGCCGTCGTCGTACGCCTGCCGGGTCAGGGCCCGCACCTTGTCGTCCTGGTAGCCCAGCCAGCCGACCGAGGTGGTGTAGGAAGCGAAACCACTCTGCCTGAGTTCCGCGAGCCGGCCATCGGATCCGATCAATCCCTTGTCGAGGATGGCCGCCGCCTCGTCGGGGGTGAGCGCGTCGGTGATGTGCTTGAAGTCGACGCTGGCGACGAGGTCGTCGGTGGGCAGTTCGGCGAGGAACCGCCACATCGGTTTGCCGGCCAGGGTGGCCCGCAGGTCCCACACCGCGTTGACCAGAGCGCCGGTCGCCATGTGGATGACGCCCTTCTCCGGGCCCAGCCAGCGCAGCTGCACGTCGGCGCTGAGCGAACGCCAGAACGCGACCGGCTCGGCGGCGATCTCCTCGACCGTGCGCCCCCGCACGTGGTGGGACAGCGCGCGCACGGCCGCACAGGTGATCTCGTTGCCCCGCCCGTTGGTGAAGGTGAAGCCGGCGCCGGTCGGCCCGGCGTCGGTGCCCAGCTCCACGTAGGTCGCCGAGTAGTCGCCCCGGTTGATCGCGTCGGAGCCGTCGCCCCGCGCGGCGGTCGGGAACCGCACGTCGTGCACCTCGACGGAGGTGATGGTGACGCTCACTGGTTGATGCCTCCGAAGTTGAAGACCCGCTTGGGCAGCCGGTACGCCAGGTCGACGATGGTCTCGGCGGCCTCGTCGAGAGGAAGCCGGTGCTCGGCGACCAGCCGGGCCAGGAAGCCGGCGTCCACCCGGCGGGCCACGTCGTGGCGGACCGGGATCGAGCAGAACGCCCGGGTGTCGTCGACGAATCCGGTGGTGTTGTAGAACCCGGCGGTCTCGGTGACCGTCTCCCGGAACCGGCGCAGCACCTCGGGGGAGTCCAGGAACCACCAGGGCGCGCCGAGCAGCAGCGCGGCGTAGCCGCCGGCCAGGGGCGCCAGCTCGCGGGTGAAGGTGTCCTCGTCGAGGGTGTAGAGCACCACCCGCAGCCGGGGATCGTTGCCGTAGCGCTCCAGCAGTGGAGCGAGCCCGTGCACGTACTCGGTGGCCTGCGGGACGTCCCCGCCGACGTCGCGACCGTGCCGGGCGTACAGCCAGCGGTTGTGGTTGCGCACCGCTCCGGGGTGCAGCTGCATGACCAGGCCGTCGTCGAGCGACATCCTTGCGAACTCCACAAGCATGTGCGCCCGGAACGCTTCCGCGTCGGCCGGGTCGGCCTCGCCGCGCCGGCCCCGGTCGAACAGCCGCGCGGCCTCCTGTGGTGCCAGGTCCAGCGTGCGGGCGGTGGGGTGGCCGTGGTCGGAGGAGGTCGCCCCGGCGGCGATGAACGCGGCCCGGCGTGCCCGCAACGCGGCCAGGTAGCCGGCGTACGTGCCGGTGTCCTCACCGGCCAGTTCGCCGAGGCGGTCGACGTTTGTCGACCAGCCCTCGAACTCCATGTCCACCACGTCGTCCGGGCGGAAGGTGGTGACGACCCGGCCGCCCGGCCCGCCCCAGCCGTCGGCGGCGAGCTTGGCGTGCTGGCCGAGGTCGTCCAGCGGAGACTCGGTGGTGGCCAGCACCTCGATGCCGAACCGCTCGAACAGCGCCCGGGGCCGGAAGTCCGGCTCGGCGAGCCGGGCGGCCAGCTCGTCGTAGAGGGTGTCGGCGGTGGCCGGGCCGAGCGGAGTGTGCACCCCGAACACGGTGCGGAAGGTCTGCTCCAGCCACAGTCGCGACGGAGTGCCCCGGAACAGGTGCCAGTGCGCGGCGAAGCGCCGCCAGATGACCCGGCCGTCGGTCTCCACGGTGCTGCCGTCGCGGGCGGGCACGCCCAGGTCCGACGGGGGTACGCCCTGGCTGAGCAGCATCCGGGTCAGGTAGTGGTCGGGCACGATGAGCAGCTGCGCCGGGTCGGGGAACGGCCGGTCCTCGGCGAGCAGGGCCGGGTCGACGTGCCCGTGCGGCGAGATGATGGGTTGCTCGGCCGCGAGGGCGTACAGCTCCCGGGCCAGCGCGCGCAGGCCGGGCTCGGGCGGCAGGAGCAGGTCGGTGTTGTCGAACGTCGGCACGGGGGATGCGCTCCTCGTCGGTGGGTCAGCGGGGGGTGAGCAGGTCGGCGACCCGGACCGGTTGACCGGTCTCGAAGGACCGGTTGGCGGCCAGGCCGGTGAGCAGGGCCAGGGCGCCGTCGTCGGCGGTCGCGGCGCGGTCCAGTGGGTCCGGGTGGCCACCGAAGAGCACGCCTGTCATCCGGGCGTCCGCGCCGCCGTGTCCGTGCCGGGTGCGGCCCTCGACGGGGATGTGCCGGGGCGGCGCCCAGAACGGGCGCAGGGTGAGCGTCGCGCCGCCGCCCTCGGCCGGCGCTTCGGCACCGTGCAGCGCGGCGCCCTTGACCGCGCCGGCGGTGCCCCGGTCGACGAAGTCGTTCTCGGTCACCTCCAGCTCCAGCCGACCCCGGCTGCCGTTGACCATCACCCGGTAGCCCTCCCAGGGGGCGTACGCGGTGAGGTGGTAGGTCATCGTCGCGCCGGTGGAGTAGCGGGCGAGCACCGCCATGTCGTCCTCGATGCTCATGCCGGGGGCGAACACGTTGCGGTCGCGCTGGTAGCCGTCCTCGGCCTCGGCGTCGAGGTACAGCTCGCGCAGTCGAGGGTGCGCGTCCAGCCGCAGCGCGAAGGGGTCGTCCGCGGCGGCGGGGGAGCCGTACGCCCGGTCGTAGTCGCGGGCGTAGCCGTGCCGGCGGCCGGTGTCGCCGTAGAAGAAGAGGCGCCCGGCCGAGTACACCTCGACCGGAATGGCGTCCAGCCACCAGTTGACCAGGTCGAAGTGATGGCTGGCCTTGTGCACCATCAGCCCGCCGGAGACGGCCTTGTCCCGGTGCCAGCGGCGGAAGTAGTCGGCCCCGTGCCGCACGTCGAGCAGCCACTCGAAGTGGACCGAGCCGATCTCGCCGACCGCGCCCTCGGCGAGCAGTCGGCGTACCTGCTCGTGCAGCGGGTTGTAGCGGTAGTTGAAGGCGACCGTCACCCGGCCGCCGGTCTCCGCCACGGCGTCCAGGATCCGCCGGCAGCGCGGCGCGTCCACGGTCATCGGCTTCTCGGTGACGACCTCGCGCCCGGCGCGCAGCGCGGCCACCACGTACTCGTCATGGGTGACGTCCACGCTGGTGACCAGGACGACGTCAACCCGCTCCTTGTCCAGCATGGCCGGAAAGTCGCCGGCCGGGTACGTCGGCACCGGGCGGTGGCCCAGCTCGGTGAGCCAGCGGTTGTGCGCGTCCATCCGGGCCTGGTTGACGTCGGCGAAGGCGACCAGCTCGGTGGTGTCGGCGTGGTCGAGCACCAGGGCCCGGACGAACATCTCCGCCCGCGCTCCGGTGCCCACGACGGCGTACCGGACCCGGCCGTCGGCTGTGGGTGACATGCGGTCGCCTCCCGGGTGGTCCTGCAAAGGTTTGCAGTGAAGTAATCACGCTCGATCCGATCGCGTCAACGAGGGCGGAACAATCGGCGGTAAATGTCAGTGTTTGCCGGCCTGGAAGTCGCCATCGGGAGTCCTGGCGCAACAGAACCGTAATCGTTCGCCGTTGACACTGGAGCAACCGTTTGCATTAATTGGCCCCACCCACGTGACCGCCGCCACATCGGACGAAGGGGCCGCCGTGCCAGTCACCATCCGGGACGTCGCCCGCGCCTCCGGGGTGCATATCTCCACCGTGTCGCGCACCTTCTCCGCTCCGCACCTGGTCAACCCGGAGACCCGGGTCCGGGTGCTGGCCTGCGCGGAGGACCTGGGCTACCGGCCGAACCGCGCCGCACGGGCCCTGATCACCGGGCGGACGCACAACATCGGGCTGATCATCGCGGACATCGCGAACCCCTTCTTCCCGCCGCTGATCAAGGCGGCGGAGAGTCAGGCCCGGCACCGCGACTACCACGTCTTCGTGGCCGACACCAATGAGGACCCGACCGCCGAGGAGGAGTTGGTCCACGCTCTGGCCAAGCAGGTGGACGGGGTGCTGCTGTGCAGCCCACGGATGAGCAACAGCCTGATCGAGCAGCTCAGCCGCGAGGTGCCGCTGGTGGTGGTGAACCGCCAGGTCACCGGGCTGCCCTGTGTGCTGATGGATGTCGGGCAGGGTGCCCGGGCCGCGATCGAGCACCTGATCGGCCTGGGCCACACCCGCATCGCGCTGCTCGGCGGCCCACGCAGCTCGTGGACCAACCGGGAGATGCGCCGGGCCGCCACCACGGCCGCGCGGGCCGGCGGCGCCGAGCTGACGGTGCTCGGCCCGAACGCGCCCACCGAGACCGGTGGGTCCGCGGTCGCCGAGCAGGTGCGGCGCAGCGGCGTGTCCGGCGTGCTCGCCTACAACGACCTGATGGCGATCGGCCTCATCGAGGGGCTGGACGCGCTCGGGGTCCGGGTGCCGCAGGAGGTGAGCGTCGTCGGGGTCGACGACATCGCCCTGAGCCGGCTCACCCGCCCCAAACTGACGACGGTGGCCACACCCACCGCGGCCGCCGGCCGGACGGCCGTCGACATGCTGCTGCAACAGGACACCGAGTCACCGCGCGGTGCGCGGGGGCCCGGTGCCGGCACGGCGCTCGGCGTCCGTCGTACCACCGCACAGGTAATGCTCCAGACCGACCTGGTCATCCGCGACTCGACCGGCCCGGGCCCGCGGGCCCGACCGGCACGTCCCCTGGCCGCGCCGCTGGGCCCGGACCCGCATTGCCCTGCGGGCCCGGGCACCCCGACCACGGCCACCGGTGACGCCGTCGCCTCCTAATGCCGAGGAGTGAGCGCACATGCACCCCGCAACGCCCCCCACCGCCAGCGCGCCCGTCGGGCGCACCCACCGTACTCCGCTGCCCCGGCGGCGGCTGTTGCGCGGCCTGCTCGCCGCGACGGTCGCCGCGCCACTGCTGTTCGGCGCCGTGGCCTGCGGCGGAGACGACGGCACTGCCGCCGATCCAAACGCCCCGGTCAAGCTCTCCATCTTCTGGTGGGGCGGTGACGCCCGGGCCAAGCTGACCGAGGACGCCCTGGCCCTTTACACCAAGAAGCACCCGAACGTGACTTTCGAGAAGACCTGGCAGGCCAACCAGGGCTACTTCGACAAGCTGGCGACGCTCACCGCCGGCGGAAACCCGCCCGACCTGTTCCAGATCGACGACAACTACCTGGCCGAGTACGCGGCCCGCAACACCACGCTCGACCTGACGTCCTACCAGAAGTCCGGGAAGCTGGACACGTCGAAGTTCCCCGAGAGCCTCTGGCAGTACGGCGTCGTCGACGGCAAGCTCGCCGGCCTGGCCTCCGGGGAGAACACCCAGGGCCTCGTCTACAACAAGACGCTGCTGACCAGGCACGGCCTGCCCGAACCCACCACCGGAATGACCTGGGAGCAGCACATCGCCTGGGCCGAGCAGGTCACCGCCAAGACCAAGGTGCCCGGCACCCAGGACCCGAGCGCCGACTACAAGGCGTTCTGGGTCTGGCTGCGCCAGCAGGGCAAGGACCTGTACAAGGGCAAGGAGTTGGGCTTCACCGCCGAGGACGTGACCAAGTGGTTCGAGCTGTGGAAGGGCGCCCGGGACCGCAGGGCGACGCCGACCGCCGACGTGATCCACGAGGGCAACTCCAGCGACATCACCAAGCAGCTGGTGGTGACCGGCAAGTCGGCGACCTCCTGGGTCTGGGCCAACCAGATGCCCGACCTGAAGAAGAACACCAAGGACGAGCTGGGCGTGATCGCCTACCCCGGTGACCCGAGCGCGCAGTGGGCCCGGGCCTCGATGTACTGGTCGGTGTTCAAGGGCAGCAAGAACAAGGACGTCGCGGTCGACGTGATCAACTTCCTGAACAACGACCAGGAGGCGGTCAAGCTGCTCGGCACCGACCGGGGCCTGCCGTCCAACCAGGACCTGCGCCGGGTGGTCAGCGACGACACCACCGACCCGGCGATGAAGCAGTCCATCGCGGTCGAGGCCGAGCTGACCCAGAAGTTCGGCAAGGCCCCGCAGGTGCCGATCAAGGGGCACAGCAAGGTCCGCTCGGAGCTGATCAAGGCCGCCGAGAACGCCCAGTACGGCCGGGCCACCCCCGCCGCGGCCGCCGCCCAGTTCATCGAGGCGTGCAAGGCCGCCATCGCCTGACCGCCGCACCAGGCGAGGAGAGGAGCTGTTCGTGGCGTTGACCACGGCGCCCGACCCGACCCGACCTGATCCCGGCTCCGTCCGGGCCCGCGCCGACCGGCGCGGGCCCGGACGCGCCCGGCACAGCGAAGGTCTGGCGGGGTACGTCTTCCTGTCGCCGTGGCTCATCGGCCTGATGGGTGTCACGGCGATCCCGATGCTGCTGTCGCTCTACCTGAGCTTCACCAACTACGACATCCTCACCCCCTTCTCCGAGGTGCAGTGGGTGGGGCTGGCCAACTACGAGCGGATGTTCACCGCCGACCCGTCGTACTGGCACGCGGTGCGGGTCACCCTCACCTTCGCGCTGATCGCCGTACCGCTGAAACTGGCCGCGGCGCTCGGCGTGGCGCTGCTGCTCAACCGCGCGTGGCGGGGGGTCGGGCTGTTCCGCGGGCTGTTCTACCTGCCGTCGCTGCTCGGCGGCAGCGTCGCGCTGGCCATCGTCTGGGTCAACATGTTCAACCGCGACGGCGCGTTCAACTCGCTGCTCAGCCTCTTCGGCATCCAGGGCAAGCCCTGGGTCAACGACCCGGACTGGGCACTGGAGACGCTGATGGTGCTGGCCATCTGGCAGTTCGGCGCGCCGATGGTGATCTTCCTGGCCGGGCTCAAGCAGGTGCCCACCGAGCTGTACGAGGCCGCGTCGGTCGACGGCGCCGGCCGGTTCCGCCAGTTCCGCAACGTCACCCTGCCGATGCTCTCCCCGGTGATCTTCTTCAACCTGGTGCTGGAGACGATCAACGGCTTCCAGGGCTTCACCGCCGCGTTCGTGCTCAGCAACGGCACCGGCGGCCCGGTCGACTCCACCCTGATGTACACGCTGAACCTCTACATCACCGGCTTCACCGACCTCGAGATGGGCTACGCCTCGGCGATGGCCTGGGTGTTCCTGCTCGCCATCGCGGTGATCACCGCGATCTTCTTCAGCACCGGGCGGTTCTGGGTGCACTACTCCGACGGGGAGGACCGGTGACAGCGACGGTGACCCCGACGGCCGGCGTACCGACCGGGCCGGCGCCGATCGCGCGCCGCCGCACCGGCTGGCGGTCGCTGCTGCGGCTGCTGATCCTGGTGGCGATCGTCGCCGTGGTGCTCTACCCGTTGATCTGGATGGTGGGCACCTCGGTGAAGTCCCAGGAGGAGATCGTCAACAACGTCGGACTGCTGCCGGAGCGGTTCACCCCGGGCAACTACACCGCCGGGTGGACCAACTTCGACGTCAGCTTCGGCCGGTTCTTCCTCAACAGCGCGATGGTCAGCCTGCTCACCGTCGTCGGCAACGGGATCTCCTGCCTGCTGGCCGCGTACGCCTTCGCCCGGCTGCGGTTCCGGCTGCGCGGCATGTGGTTCGCCGTCATGATCGGCACGCTGCTGCTGCCCCAACACGTGCTGATCGTGCCGCAGTACATCCTGTTCCGAACGCTGGGGCTGGTCGGCGGCGAGTGGCCGTACCTGCCGCTGCTGATCCCGCAGTTCCTGGCCACCGAGGCGTTCTTCGTCTTCCTGATGGTGCAGTTCATGCGGGGCGTCCCGCGCGAGCTGGACGAGGCGGCGCGGATCGACGGCGCCGGCCCGTACGGCATCTTCCGGCACATCATCCTGCCGCTGAGCCGTCCCGCGCTGGTCACCACCGCGATCTTCTCGTTCATCTGGACCTGGAACGACTTCTTCCGGCAGTTGGTCTTCCTGTCCCAACTGGAGGACTACACCGTGCCGGTCGCGTTGACCCTGTTCATCGACTCGACCAGCCAGAGCGCGGTCGGACCGATGTTCGCCATGTCGGTGCTGTCGCTGCTGCCGGTCTTTCTGTTCTTCGTCGCGTTCCAGCGGATGCTCGTCGAGGGGATCAACACCAGTGGCATCAAGGGCTGAGCGGGCGGACACCGCCGGGCGGCGGGACTGGCGCGACGTCCTCCGGGACGCCACCGACCTGGCGCTGCTCGGCATCCTGCTGGTGCTGGCGGCGGCACCTCTGCTGACCGCCGCCGCGGCGACGGGCACGGCCAGTGCGGCGGTGCGCGACTGGACCCGTACCGGCACGTGGCCGACGGCGCGGACGACCCTGCGCCGATTCGGCCGGTCGGTGCTGCCCGGTGTGCCGGTCAGCCTGCTCGCGCTCGCCGTGGCCGGGCTGCTCGCCGCCGACCTGGCGGCGCTGGCCACCGGCCGGGTGCCGGGCGGCCCGCCGGCGCTGCTGGTGACCGCGCTGGTCGCGGCCGGCCTGGCCGGGTACGCCGGGCTGGTCGTCGTCGAGGCGGGCGGCAACGGGGGCGGGCGGTGGCGGGCCGCGGCCCGTTCCGCCGCCCGCGCCTGCCTCGACGCGCCCATCCGCTGGGCCGCGCTCACCGGGGTGACCGCGCTGGCCGGGCTGCTCGCCGTCCTGATCACTCCGGTCGCGGTGCCGATCCTCGCCGGCTACACCGTGGCCGCCCTGCACGCCGTCGCCGGCCGTCGGCCGGTTCCCGCCCATCCGGAGCTGCCGTGAGCGGCGGGCAGGATCCCGCACGGCTGGTGGTCGACGGGACGGAGGTGGCCCGGTACGTGGTCGACCCGGTGCTGGACGCGCGGCACGGGCCCCGGCCGTACCTGCACCCGGTGCGTACCCTCGGCGGCACTGTCGTCACCGACGCGCTGCCCGCCGACCACGTGTGGCACCTCGGCGCCTCCCTCGCGGTGCAGGACGTCGACGGCAGCAACCTGTGGGGTGGGCGCACCTACGTGCGCGACGTCGGCTACACCTGGCGCGACGACCACGGGCGGATCGCGCACACCGGCTGGTCGGAGCGGGCCGCCGACCGGCTGGCACACCGGCTTGAGTGGCGCGACCCGCAGGGGGCGGTGCTGCTCACCGAGCGCCGCCGGCTCACCGCCGTCCCGCTGACCGGGGACGGTCCGAGCGGCGCCGTGTCGGCCTGGCGGCTGGAACTGGACTACACCCTGCGCGCCCCGGCCGGGCGGGACGTGCGGCTGGGCAGCCCGGCCACCAACGGCCGCCCCGACGGGGCCGGCTACGGCGGGTTCTTCTGGCGTGCGATCTCGGCCGGGCCCGCGTCGGTGTTCAGTGCCTCGGCGACGGGGGAGACGGCGGTCAACGGGTCCGCCGAGCCGTGGGTCGCGCTGCGCGGCATCGGGCCGGACGGCCGGGCGTACACCCTGGTCTTCGCTGGTCTCGGCGACGGCGACAGGTGGTTCACGCGGACCGCTATGTATCCGGGTGTGGGGGTGGCGTTCGCGTTCGAACGTCCGGTCACCATCGCGGCCGGCACCGAGCGGCGCGGCCGACACCGCGTGGTGATCGCCGACGGGGCCCTGAACCACGTCACCACCGCGACCCTGGCCGCCGCGGCCCTCGCCGCCTCCGCGCGTTGACCATGAGGTTGTTGCCACGACACGCCGGGTGGAGTGGCGACAACTTCATGATCACCGGGACGCGGGGTCACCGGCCCCTGTGGGCAGCGCGGCGGTCACCCGGACGGCCTTGACGATCGCCGGGATCGACCCGATCAGCAGCACCAGCCCCCAGATGATGGCGACCACCGCGAAGACCAGCGCCGCCACGTCGTCGACGATGCTGACCAGGATCACCGGCACCAGGTTGTGCAGGAACTCCAGCACGACCGTGCACAGCAGGGTGGTGAGGATCAGCAGGACGAGGCCCTTGTTCTGCAGGAAGCGCGGCTGGGCCAGCACCAGCAGCCCGGCCCAGACGAGCTTGAGCAGCAGCACCAACCCCAACAGCACCGCCGCCTCGCCGACCGGAAAGAACCCCCACAGCGCCAGGTAGGCCAGCGTGCCGAACGGGGCGGCCAGGAACAGCGACACCATGATCATCAGTTCCACGAACGCGATGATCAGCGCGATCAGCCCGACGATGATCAGGATGATCGAGAAGATCAGGCTGGCGACACCCTGCACCCGGCCCTGAATCCGTTCGGGCAGCAGCATTCCCAGGCAGAACAGCCCGGTGCTCCAGACCGCCACCGCGTCGATCAACGCCAGGTAGCCGGTGCCCCGGCCGGACGGTTCGCTGACCCCGGACACGTCGTCGAGCTCGACGTCCAGCGCGCCGGCGCTGTCCGACAGCGCCGCGCTGGCGTCGGCGCCCCCGAGCAGCAGCCCGGCGCCCAGCTCCACCCCGATCGCCAGGACGATCGCGAGCATCGCCAGCAGCAGGAACGGCTTGCGCAGCTCACCCACGTCGGCACCTTCCTCTCGGGTCAGGACGCGGCCACGGTGACCGTGCAGCCACCCAGACCGGGGCAGATCACGGCCACCTCGGTGGCCTCGTCGACGGCGACCTTCGCCACCGCGCCGGTGCCGTCCGACGCCGGCTCGACCTCGTCGCGGATGGTGAGGTCCGCGTCGCCGGGCGCCGGGGCGACGACAGTGAACGGCCGCGCGCTGCGCAGTACCAGGGTGCGCAGCCCGCCCGGATCGGCGACCCGCACCAGACAGCTGCCGGAGAAGACCAGCCGGCCGGTCTGCTCGGCGCAGTCGGCGCTGACCGTGGCCGGGTCCACCGCGGAACGCTCGCCGCCCAGCGCACCCAGCCGGTCGACCAGCCCGTGCCGGGCCCCCGGATCACCCCGCTCGTCGCGGCCGGTGCCGACCGCGCCCGCGAACAGCGCCACCAGCAGGACGGCGAGCAGCCCCAGCAGGGCCTTCTGCCGCCCGCTCATCGTGCGGCGGCCGGCGGCGCGACCTCGCTGAAGCGGATCTCGTCGACGCCCGCGAAGTAGCGGTTGGTGCCCTGTGTCTTGCCCACCACGACCAGGGTGACCCGGTGCGGTCCCTTGGTCAGCCGGACCGTGCCGACGTCCAGGAACTCCGTCTTCCGCACCGTCGGCGTGAAGCCGAGGAACGCCCCGCCGATCTGGGTGCCGTCGATGGCGAAGACGGTGTTGGCGTAGTCGAACGAGGTGGTGCGTGCCGCCGCGAAGCGCCAGGTGGCCTCCGCCGGAATCTGCACAGTCACGGTGACCTGGTCACCGATGGCCAGCCCCTGGAAGAACAGCTGCTTGTCGCCCGACCAGGTCACGCCGCAGCAGTTCGGTTGCGCCACCACGACCGCCCCGCTCGTCCGCGGCGACTCCACCACCGCCGCGTCCACCAGGCTCTCCGCCTCGACGGTGACCACCCGCGGCTCGCCGGGGGCCGGCTCACCGCCGCGGGTCAGCAGCACCACCCCCACGGTCACCACCACCAGCACCAGCGCCGCCGCGGCGGCGATCCACGGCCAGGGCGTCCGCTTCGGCGGGGCGACCGCCCGCACCTCGTAGGTGACCCGGCCGCTGGAGCGGGAACTTTCCTCCGGCGCGGTGTTCGCCGAGTACGCGAACCCGGTCATGTCGTAGCGCCGGGGCGGGGTGCCCGCCGGCACGGCGAGCTTGACCAGGAACGAGACCGAGCCCTGCCCGGGTACCACCCGCTGCGGCTCGGTCACAGTGAACCAGGACCGCTGGGAGCCGTCGCCGGGCGCCACGTCGAACACCACAGTGTCCGGCGCGTTGCCCGGGTTGGAGACGGTGAAGGTCAGCTCGCCGCTGTTGCGCGGGTCGAGGGTGAACTGCTCGGCGGCGGCGACGACCGCCCACTCGGTGGTCATGACGACTCCTCTGCGACGACGATCTCGGCGGTGGTCGAGGCGGGCTTCTCCGCCTCGACGATGCGGGTGATGACGGCGAGCTGGTCGGCGGCGGCCGCCGGCACCCGCACCACGACGTGAAACGGCTGCTCGGCTGGCTCGTCGATCGCGAAACCGCGCAGCCCGGTGGCCAGCTCAAGTGCCCTGCACATCCCGTACGGGGTGCCGCGCCACCGGGCCAGCAGCGCGCCGTTGGCCACCAGGTCCCGCAACCGGCCCACCGGCAGCGGCAGTGGGGCGTCCGGGCGGGGCGAGGCCACCACGTGGTCCATCGCCACCCAACGGGTCAACCGCACCACCAGCCCGTCCGGCGCCCGGTACGGGTCGAACAGGGCGTCCACCTCGGCGAGGATCGCCTCGTCCGGGGCGTGCAGCCCCTCCATCACCTCCAGCAGCGCCCAGAGGACGCTGCCCGGCACGCACGCCCGCTGGTACGCGGCGGGCAGCAGCCGCTCAATCGCCGAGCGTCGCATCCTGCCGCACCACCTCGATGTCGTGCTCGCCGGAGCAGAGCAGCCAGGTGTCCGGGACGGTCACCACGTCGGCGGTGGCCTGGTTGGCGCTGGCGGTCCAGTCCACCGCACTGGCACTGCGGTACACGCCGCGCTCGCCGCCGGCCAGGATCAGCCGTTCCGCCGGCTGGCTGCCGGCGCCGGTCGCTCCGCTGCCGGCGGCATGGCCGCTCACCGCGATGGCGTCCACCGGCACGAACCGGGTCCGGTCGCGCAGTGGCAAGCCGCAGTTGACCGACACGGACTGCCACTGCGGCTGGGCGGCCAGCGTGTCCAGCCGCAGCACGCCGCCGCTCTGCGTGGCCGCCACCGCCAGTGAGCCGGCGAACGCGAGGTCCCGGCAGGTGCCGCCGATCCAACCGCCCTGCACCGACTGCCACTGCACGTCGGACTCGAACAGCCGGGTGCGGTGGCAGCCCTGGCCCGGCTTCTTCGGGTCCGGTTCGCCGGCGCCGCTCCACAGCAGCGTGGCCGGGCCGTCGTACTGCACCGCCAGCACCCGGTTGTCCACGTTGGAGAGACCGACGTGGGCGAAGCTGCCCGGCCGGCCGCCGGCCGTCGACAGGTACACCCCGAAACCGGCCTGTGCGGCCACCGCCACGCCCGGTGCGCCCCGCTCGGAGACGAACGAGCGCACCGCGTAGAACCCCCGGTCCGCGTCGGACGGGTCGACGAGGATCTGCAACGGCACCGCGCCGGGCAGCAGGGACACCTCGTACAGGCCGGTGTCGGTGGCCACCAGCAGCGCGCCCGCGCCGTCGCGATCCAGCCAGGCCACGTCGGAGATCCGCGAGTCCAGGTCGGTCAGCAGTGACCACGTCTCGCCGAGGTCGGTGCTCAGGTGCACCCGGGAGCCGCCGGAGGCGCGCAGCGTCACCACGGCCACCGAGCCGGGACGCGGCACGATCCCCGGCCGCGCCGGCGCCGGGGCGGGCGCCACCCGCAGCACGGTCTCGCCGTCGAAGCGGCCGGTCGGCTCCCAACCCGCACCCGCGTTGCTGGAACGGAACAGCACAGGGCCCCGCCCGGCGTACCAGGTGCGCGGCTGGTACTGGTCGACGGCGAGGGCGCGTACCTCGGCGTCGGGCGCCTCGTCGACCACGAACCGCACCGACTCGACGTACCGCACGCCCGGCTCGGCGTGCTCCAGCAGCCGGTACACGTTGGACGCCCGCAGCGGCTCGCCGAACGGCCAGCCGGTCGGGTTGAGCGCGGTGGGCAGCGGGCTCAGCGTCTGGTGCAGCCGGTCGTGGATCCGCCGGCGGACCGCGTCGACGTCCTCCTCCCGCCGGACCACCACCCGGGCCCGCACCGAGACCGCCTTGAACCGTGCCCAGGTCGCCCGGGACCGGATACCGACCATCCGCCGCTGTTCCAGGTCCGCCTCCACCCGGCGCCGCGCCTCGGGCACCTCGTGCTCGCGCAGCACCGCCACCGGCAGCCGGCCACCCGGCCGGGCCTCCGCCGGCACGTACGGCACCAGCACCACCTCGACCTCACCCGGCCGGGCGAAGCTGTACACCGCGGCGCGGGTGAACGCCCGGGCCCGGGCCACCGCGCCGGAGCTGGTGGCCAGCACCTCGAAGTCGCGGGCGGTGACCGCGCGCTGCTGGGCGAAGAATTCGTACGGGCCGCGCAGCAGCACCGACTCCAGCGCCTCCATCTCCCGGCCGCCAGCAGCCGGCGCGGGGTTGTCGACGCGGACCCCGGGCAGCGGGTCGCGCAGGCTGGTCAGCGTCCCGGCGGCCACGTTGCCGGTCGGCCCGCCGCCGGCCCGGTACCAGAGCCGGATCTGCCGCCCGGCCGGCGGGACCGCCGCCACGGTCGCCGGTGATCCCGCCGGGCCACCTGGTGCGGCCGGCAGGTCGGCGGTAACGGTCGGGTCGGTCGGCGCCGGCTCGCCGGGATTCGCCGGGTGGGCCGGTCCGACCGGGGGCCGCAGGTCGAGGGCGGGGGCGAAGGTGACAGCCCCCGAGCAGCGGTCCACCAGGTACACCTTGGCCTGCGGTCCGACCCCGGCGAAGCTGTCCACCGGCCGCCAGATCTCGAACGTGCGGCCGTCGTGCTCGCGCGCCGCCGCGCCCAGCTCCACGGTGCCGGCCGGCACCTCCACCCCGAGCAGCAGGTCCAACGGCTCGGCGGTGTGCGCGAGCGGGGCCCGGGCCGCCCGCAGTACCTGGCCCGGCTGACCGGTGCCGGTGCCGAGCAGCTCCGCCTCGACCGGCTCGCAGTGGTGCATCCGCACGGTCACCGAGGTCTCCCCGGCGGCCAGCAGCGCCGGCTCGGTGGTGACGAACACGACCGGCCGGGGATCGGCGCCGCGAGCCGCCGCGACCCGCAGGCCGGCCGGGATCCGCACCGCGCCCCGTTCCGCGCCGCCGCGGGTGAACCGGACGTCCGCCCAGGCCGCGGTGGGCGCGTGCCGGGCCACCCCGAGCAGGTTCAGGAAGGAGACGTACGCCTTCTCCGGCAACTGGTTCAGCCGGTAGATCATCACCTCGGTGAGGTGCGCGAACGCCTCCACCAGCGCCATGCCCGGGTCGTGCGCCGACAGGTCGGTCCAGGCCGGACAGGACTGGTGGATCCGCTCGCGGGCCTCGGTGACCAGGTCGAGGAACGCGCGGTCGTCCAGGTGCGGCACGGGCAGCGTCATGACTGTCCTCCTCCCGGTGCCGGTTCGTCGATCGGGAGCAGGTCCACGGAGAAGACCAGCTGCCCTGGGGTCAGGCTGGCGCGCACCCGGTAGTCCAGCCGGATCACCAGCCGCCACGCGTCGTCCGGGTCCGGGCCGGCGTCCACGTCGATCACCTCGACCCGCGGCTCCCAACGGGCGATCGCCTGACGCACGTAGTGGATGGCCAGCCCGGCGGTGGTGTCGTCGTTGGGCGCGAAGATCAGCCGGTGCAGCCGCGAGCCGTACCCGGGCCGCATCAGCCGCTCGCCCGGCGTGGTCGACAACAGCAGGAACAGCGCCTGGCGTACGGTCTCGTCGCCCTCGGTCATGGCCAGGCCGCCGGCCGCGGTGAGCGCCAGGCCGCCGTTGCGCCCCGCGTCGAAGCCGGCGCCGACGAAGCGGAAGGCCCTCACCGGTCCGCCCCCAGGAACCGCTGGCGCGGGTCGCGCACGGTGTGATGGACCGCGTTGGGCGGCGTCCCGTTGGTGAACCCCTCCAGGTGGGACAGCACCACCCGCTGCCCGTCGACCCGCAGCCAGTCGCTGTAGCCGACGCGCAGGCTCTCGGTCGTCGTGCACGGCTTGATGGTCGGGCCGTAGTTCGGGCAGGCGACGATCTTCCGTCCCTCCGGGTCGTCGTCCACCAGCACCGGCACGCCGGTGACGGTCACCCACCGCTGCGAGGGCCGGTTCTCGACCCGGCCGTCGTGGTCGCAGGTGATCACCGAGTCGCGGTGGATCCAGCGCATCAGCCGCCTCCTTCGTGGTGTGCGCGGGCGAGCGCACGGGCCCGCTCCGCCGCGGTGGTCGGGTCCTCGGTCGACTCGGCGTGCAGGAAGTCCACGCTGCGGGCCCGGACCACCATGGCCCGGCCGGGCGCGGAGATCACCAGGTCGGTCGCCGCGTGCAGGGTCGCCAAATCGGGGGTGAGCTCCAGCCAGCTGCCGCCCTCGGTGGCCAGCCGCAGGCTGCGTCGCACGTCGTCGACGACGATCGACTGCCCGCCAGCGGTCCGCAGCGTCCAGCGCCGGGCCCGACCGTCGTCGATGCCCGCGTCGTACGGCTCGACGGCCCCGAACAACGAGCCGAGCACGATGCCCGAGGCCGGCTCGCCGCCGGGCAGCACCACCAGCACGGTGTCGTCGGGGTCGGGGAGCGCGACGAGGCCCTTGCCCCGCCCGGCTCCGGGACAGAGCACGCCGAGCCACCCGGCGTCCAGGTCCCCGTACGCGGGCAGGGTCAACCGGACCCGGCCCAGCCCGTCCGGGTCGGCGACGTCGGTGACCGTCCCGAGCGTGACCACCGCCCCGGCGGTCGACGCGGTGGACGGCGCGGCCGGTGGCACTGTGGAGAACCGGGTCAGGTGCCCCTCGCCGTCCACGGTGTGCACCACCTCGGTCAGCACGTACGCCCCGGCGACCGGGTCGGGCACGCCGGTCAGGTCGATCCGCCGGCCGGGCCGCAGCGCCGGGTCGCCCTCGGCCACCCCCTCGGCGGTGACCAGCGCGGCGGCGCGGGTGTCCAGCCGCGCCTGGGCCAACGCGGCCAGCTCGTCGTCGCTGCGGCCGGGCTGGTCGACAGCGGTGCGTACCCCGTCCGCGCCCACGTCGGCCGGGTCCGGCCGGTCACCGGCCGGCCGGCCGCAGCGCGCCTCGTCGGCCTGCTGGCTGATCGGTTCGGCCCGCTGGGGATGCCAGCCCAGCGCCGCGCTGGCGCCGCTGGCCCGGTCCAGGTTGGTGCTCAGCCGCAGGGTGTGCACGCCCGCGCCGAGGGCCAACGCGACCGGTTCCCCGTACCCGGCGAGGGTGATCAGCCGGACCTCGTCGCCGTCGGCGGCCAGGTGCAGCCCGGCCCGGCCGGTCACCTCGCGCAGCAGCTCCAGATCGCTGTGCCGGTGCTGGAGCAGCCGCTCCAGCCGTGGCCCGTCGGTCTCCGCCGTCACCGTGAGCCCGACCCCGCCGCACAGCTCCCGGGCCAGCTCGGCGGCGGTCACCGAGGTGAACACCCGCAGATCCTGTCGCTTGCGCAGCCGGTGCAGCGCGTCGTACGCCCGCAGGCGCAGCACCGCCGCGCCGTCGGCGGCGTACTCGACCTCCACGCAGGTGACCTCCCCGGTGAACAGCGCGTCGGGGTGATCGGCGAGCCGCACGTCGAGTGCCGTGCCGGGGCGCACCGCGGGGTCGAACGCGCCGCTCCCGGCGGTGGTGGCGAGCACCAGCTCGGCCTGGGTGGGCTGGTCGAGCCGGGCGGCCACCCGCAGCGAGCGGACCCGCTGGCGGGCCGCGCCGGCCAGCTCGGCGCCGTCGAGCAGGACGGTCAGCGCCCGGGGCGCGACGCTGGTCACGGCGCACCGCCCGGCCCGGTGCCGCCGGGGGTGGTGCTGCCGGGGGTGGTGCTGGGCGGGCTGCTGCCGGTCGGCGCTGGGGCGGGCGTCGTTCCGGTCGACGCGGCCCGGGCCGCGGGCGCGGTGACGACCGAGGCGCCCACGAACGACGCGCCGGCACCCACAGCGCCGGCCACCGCTCGGGCCATCCCGGCCACCGCCCCGGCCAGCGTCGACCCGCCGGCCGGAGCGCCGCCGGCCGGCGGGACGGCCAGGGTGGTCCCCGCCGGCACGGCCAGCGGATCGGTGATCCGGTTGTGCTCGGCCAGCAACCGCCAGCGCAGCGGCGAGCCGAGCGCGTCGTTGGCCAGCAGATCGAAGCGGACCCCGGAGCGGCCGGGCTCGGCGGCGCCGTCACCGGCGGCGACCACCGCGCTGCCCGGGGCGGCGGTCGGGGTGCTCACCGCGGCCAGTTCCTCGGCGAAGCCGGCCTCCGCCTGGTCGGCCGTCTCGGCGGCCCGGACCAGCTTCAGCCGCAGCCAGGAGCGTCGCGGCGATCCGGTGCCGGTGAACGCGTCGAACCGTTCGGCCACGGCGATGATCACGCCGGGCACGTTCCAGGTCTTGCCCCAGACCAGCCGGACCAGCGGGGGGCGCAGCCACCCGTGCTCGGCGGTGGAGTTCTCCGCGAGCATCCACAACGGCCGGGTGAGCGCCCGTACGTCACCCGGACGGACCTGCGCCTCCACGAAGTCGACGTCGAAGAGCAGGTCGAGCACCAGCTCGGTCCGGCCGCCGCCGGTGAACACCAGCGGGTCGTCGGCCAGACCGGCCCCGGTGAGCTGCCCACCGGCGGCCGCCCGATGGCGTACCCCGGCGAGCCGGGTCACCTGCACGGTCTCCGGGTTGAGCAGGCAGTCCACCCGTTCGCCCGAGGAGTCGATGAGGAAGGCGACGCGCTCCATCAGTCGCCCGCCTGTTCCCGCTCCAGCCGGCTCAGATCAGCCGCGTCCAGCGCAGCCCCGGGCGCCGTCCACAGCAGACGGTCGTCCGGCAGGGCCGGCCACAGATCGCCGGTCACCGCCGACCAACCACCGCCGACCGGACCGCGCCCCGAACCGTCCGTCCACACCCCACCGCTGACCACGTCCGCCCCGCCGGTGGACGCCGCCCCGCCTGAGCGGTGCCCAGGCCACACCGGGTCGTCCGGCAGGGCCGGCCAGGGGCTGTTGCCGGCCGCGCGGACCACGTCGGGCGGGCCACCATCCGCCGCGAGCCCCGCACCCACCGGGCCGGTCCGCCCGGCTCGCCCGTCGGCCTCGCCCAGGTGCTGCCCGCCCGCTACGTCGCCGGCCGCCGAGCCCGGCCGCCCCGGTCGGCCACCGCCCGTTCCGAGCCCGTTCCGGCCGGCCCCGAATCGTTTCCGGCCGCCCTTGGCGCCGTCCCTGCCGACCTCGAAACCGTCACCGCCCGTCCCGAGAGGGCTCGCCGAGTGCCTGCTGCCGCCCGCCGCGGCCCGCTCCCTGCCCCGCCCATCGGGCGTGCGCTCGGACTCGACAGCAGATCGCGGTGGGAGAGTGCCGCTGGAGGAGCCGGAATCTTCCACGATCCGGTCCGAACCGCGGGGATCGGACGCCGGGGAGGGGGAGGAGGTCGCTCTGGCGTGCTCAGACCAGCCGGACGAGGGCTGGGTGCCCGGCACCGCGGGACGGATCATCGGCCAGGAGGCCCCGCCGGCTTCCCCCGCCGGTCCGGATGCCGGCGGCCCGTTCCCGCCGATCCCGGCAACGGCGCCGGCAGCGTCCCGTGGCGCGGGTCCACCGGAGCGCGTGCCCGGTCCCGACCCCACAGGCGCACCCGGCACCCCGAGCCCGATCCCCGTGCCGCACACACCAGCGGTGCCGGGAGCACCCGCGACGGCGGAGCCGCCGGTCGCGCCGATCCTGCGACCCCGGCCGGACGAGCCGCCGGTGCCGGACGAACCGCTGGACGAGCCGGCCGTGCCCAGCCCGGCATCGCCGAGCCGGTCAGCTGCCCCTGAGGCGTCCACGACCTCGGTACCCGTCGCCCGCCAACCCTGCGGCCCTGCGAACCGGCCCGTGGCACCGGGCTCGCTGGATCGACCGTCGACTCCGGGCCGCCCGGGCGCGTCTCCCGCGTCGGGCGCTCCCACATCGGGCGCTCCGGACACGTTGGCGTCCGGGCGGCCAGCGCTGCCACGACCACCGAGCTCATCAGCGTCATACCCGCCGGACCCACCCGCACCCGGGAGCCCGGCAGGCCCCCCGAACCCACCCGACGGGTCGGCTGTGGATCGGGAGCGGCCCCCGGTCGCCACATCGCCGGCGCTCGGGACGGCGTCCTCGTGGGCGGGCCGGCCGTGGTGCCCGGCCGCACCACCGCCGGGAGAGCCGGCCGGTGGACCGTCCAGGTCCAGATCCTGCAGCAGACCGGGAGCGTGTGCGGCGACCAGGTCCAACCAGTGCTGCGGTGGCTCCCCGAACCGGCGCGGCGCAGCCGTACGGACGTCCGACGGACGGCTCCCGGTCGCGCCGGCCGGTTCGACGCGCCCGGCGAGGCGTTGCACCGCCCCGGCCGCCGAGCGCAGCCGGCCGGCCAGCCAGCTACGCGGGAGTCGGCGCGGTGGCACCGCCGGTCTCCAACTCCAGGCCCTCGTAGCGCAGGGTCAACGAGGCGATGGCGATCTCGTGGCTGAGGGTGTTGAGGTGCGCCCCGCGCCACCGGGTGGGCCAGGCGTCGATCAGGTTCCAGCGCAGCACCTCGGCGGTCCCGACGGAGTCCAACAGCACCACCGAGACGTTGCGGCGGTTCAGCGTGCCCTGGGCCGTGGCGTGCACCCAGTCCCACAGCTCCCGGGACGCGGTGAGCCCGAAGTGCAGCGTCACCGGCTCGTACTCGGCCTGGCCCGGCACCATCCGCATCCGGCCCAGCCCGTGCTCCCGGTACGGCTGGCCGGGGATGTTCACCTCCAGACCGCTCATCTCCGTGAAGTGGCCGTTGGTGACGCCGTTGATGAGCAACCGGAAGTTGTACGCCCGGTAGGGGTCGACCGGGGCACCCGGTTGCGGGGTGGCTGTGGTGGGCATGTCGTCAGCCTCCGATCGTCTCGGTCTCGGTGCCGCCGGCCCACTGGCTCAGCTTGAACACCACGAATTCGGCGGGCTTGACGACGGCGATGCCGATGTGGGCGATCACCATGCCCGCGTCGCGGACCTCCGCCGGGTTGGTCTCCTCGTCGCACTTGACGAAGAACGCCTCCTCGGGGCTGCGGCCGAGCAGCGCGCCGTCGCGCCACACCCGGGTCAGGAAGGCCCCGATGTCGCGCCGGATCGAACGCCAGAGGGTGAAGTCGTTGGGCTCGAAGACCATCCATCGGGTGCCGTTGGCGATCGCCTGCTCGATGGCGATGCTGAGCCGGCGCACGTTCAGGTAGCGCCACTCGCTGGCCTCGGCGGCGAGCGTACGGGCGCCCCAGACCCGGATGCCCTCACCGGCGAAGTAGCGGATCACGTTGACGCCCTTGGGGTTGAGCACGTCGTGCTCCGGTCGGGTGACCAGGTAGCCCAGGTCGACGGCGCCGCGTACCGGTTCGTTGGCCGGCGCCTTGTGCACGCCGCGCAGCGCGTCGGTGCGGGCCCAGATGCCGGCCAGGTGACCGCTCGGCGGGGTCAGCTCCAGCTCTCCGCTGATCGGGTCGCGTACGCGCAGCCACGGGTAGTAGAAGGCGCCGAACTCCGACTGCCGGGGCCGGTACGCCGCCCCCTCGTGCCCGCCAGAGCCGCCAGGACCGCCGGAGCCGCCGCCGGATCCGGCCGCAGGGCCGCCGCCCGCGCCGTCGGCGGGCTTGGGGGGCTTGCCGGAGGACGGCGTCGCGACGCGGGTCAACGCGGAGATGTCGTCGATGTCGGGCGCCGGGTCGCAGATCGCCACCATGGTGCGGGTGCGCTCGGCCATGCTCAGCAGCGCGTCGTGCGCCACCGGGTCGTGGAATCCCGGTGCGGCGATGATCGAGATTTCGTCGATGGCCTCCAGCAGTTGCAGGCCGCCGCGCCGCTGTCCGGTGCCGCTGATCGCGCCGCCCTCGCCGACGTTGACCACCCAGCAGCGGGCGCCGCCGTTGTCCAGGAAGCCGAAGACCGCCCGGGCCAGCGGGGTGCTCTCGGCCTGCTCCCCGCCGGCGTAGAGCCGCAGGAACTCGGTCCAGTTGTTGACCGGGACCGCCTTGCCCAGTTGGGCGGAGCGGTCCGGGGCGACGCCCACGAAGGCGGCGATGCTGGTGCTCGCCGGTCCGATCGGTCGGGCGCCACTGGGGACCTCCTCGACGTAGATGCCGGGGGAGAAGTAGCTGGGCATCGGTCCTCCTGTGCGGGTGGGCGTCAGCGGGTCGGTGGCGCGCAGACGATGACGATGTCGGGTTCGGCGGGGTCGACCTCGGCGGTGAGCACGAGCCCGCGCCCGGTCAGCCGGAGCCGGACCGGGCCCGGGTGCTCGGGGTCGTGCGGTACGCCGACGATCAGGAATCGGCCGTCGGGATCGGTTCGGGTGACGGACGACGTGCCGGGAAGTTCGACCCGCATCGCCGCCAGTGGTTGCTCCTCGGGGCCGATTACCCGGCCGGTGAGGGTGCGCAGCTCCAGTTGCCGCAGCCGCAGCGGTCGCAGCACCGGCGGCGCGGCCGGGGTCGGGTGATCCACCTGCGCCGGCACGTCGATCAGCAGCCCGGGGCGCGGCGCGGTGCCGAACGCGGTCCAGAGCGGCGCCGCACCGGCCTCCAGCACCACCGGGTAGCGACCGTCACGGGTCGCGGCGGTGAGCACCCGGTCCAACCGGGGCAGCCCGGCCGGACCGGTCACGCAGAGCAGGTAGCGGATCGTGAACCGGTACGGCTCGCGGACCGCGCCGCTGGAGCGGGTCTGCCGCGCCGGGCGCAGCTCCATCGGCCAGAGGGTGAGCCCGGCGGCCTCGCCGTCGGTACGGGGCGGGCCGATCGGGACGGCTTCCCCCGCCGCGCTGGTCAGCCAGGCGGCCAACTCGGCGGTCGCCGTCTCGATCGGTCCGCGCCCGTCGGTGCTCATCGCGGCGGTGTCCCCTGGATCCGGTACGCGATGGCCTCGTTCCACACGTGCGGGTAGACGCCGATCTCGAAGTACCGGGTGAACCGGTTGATCGGCGCGTTGGTGTGGTCGTGGTAGAGCAGCCACACCGGTGCGACGGTGAACAGCACGTAGTTCGCCAGCACCAGCGGGACGTAGAGCGGGCCGAGCAGGCGACCCTGGAAGATGTGCACGTCCTCGTGTCGCTGAATGCCGGAGCTGGAGCCGGCGCAGACGGTGCCGATGGTGGTGGCGTAGCGGGGCGAGACCCCCTCCACCACGCTGACCCGGCCGCTGCCCTGCGAGGTGGGCCGGTCCAGCGAGTGCCCGAAGAGCAGGTGCACGGCCAGGTAGATGGCCCCGACGACAGTGTTCAGCAGGCTCCAGGTGTGGTCGACGACGAAGAGGAAGACGCCGCGGACGTCCGCTGCGTACACCCCGGCGGAGGCCACCGACCAGCCGAAGACCGCGCCGACCAGCAGGCCGACGACGGCGCCGATCAGTAGCCCGATCGGGCCGCCGGCCAGGAGGCCGAGCAGGGCGCCGAAGCCGACCTGGATTGCCGCGCTGATGATTCCGAAGACCATGACGTCACCCCTCAGACCCAGGAGCGGAAGACTCGGGGCTCGCGACCCTGCGCGACCTGGGTCGGCGACGGCTGCGTCGCCTGCCGGTTGCCGGGCGGGAACTGGTTGACGCCGAGCGCGGCGGAGAAGATGACCAGCGCGTTGAAGAACGCGATGATCCACTTCTCGCCGCCGGCGTCGTCGGCGAACGCCGCTGTCACGTAGGACAGCAGGAGCGCGATGCCGATGGCGATCCACTTGCGGAGCTTGTCGCCGCTGGGGCCGATCAGCCCGCCGATGACGTTGGTGGCCAGCAGGGTGGCGGCGCTCGCGCCGGCGAGGCTGCCCAGGGCGGCCCAGGTGAAGAGATCGTTCATGGCGATCCCCCTTTTCTGCGATGGTGCGACCGGGATGTGGTGGTGGTGAGGTCCGGTGCTCCCGGGTGGGAGCACCGGGGCCGGTCGCCGTCGTGGCGGGGCGGCCGGTGCCGGGCGTGGCCGGCAGGGCCGGCCACCGGATGGATCAGCCGGGCCCGGGGGCGCCGGCGGGCGGGCCCGGCGAGGTCGGTCCCGTTGCGGTCGCGCCCGGTGCGGCGGGCGCCGCCGGGCGGCGGCGACGCAGCAGGAGTACGCCCACCGCGGCGAGCAGCAGCAGGAGGAGCAGCCCGCCGACGATCAGCAGCCAGGGGAACCCGCCTCCGTCGGCCGCGGCGACCGGCGAGGCCGACGGGCGGGGCGGCGCCTCGGCGACGGCCCGCAGCTCGGTCGGCTTGTCCTGGTTGGAGTCCACCTTCCAGCTGACCGACCGGCCGTTGACGGTTCCATTGGTGTCGATCACTCGGCCGGGAAATGTCACCGAGATCTCGAACGACATCAACTTGAGGAATGCTTGCTGGTTTTGCGGATTCTGTTCGGCTGCTTTTCTGCCGTATTTCGTCGGATCGAGCGGCAGCGTGAAGCGGTAGAAATCGTTGTCCCGGAACAGTTTCATGCTCTCGCCGTCGAAGGTCGTCAGCGGTGCCTTGCGGTAACTGATCTGGGTGCCGAAGAGATTGCCGTCCTCGTAGCCGGTTTCCTCTCCGGGCGGCAGCGCGGGGATGTTCTGGCGCAACTCCGCGATGGCCGCCGGGATGTTCTTGTTCAAGGCGACCAGCCGGGACCTGTGAGCAGTCAGCAGTAGTTGCCCGTCGACTGTGTCGTCGGTGTTGACGGTGAGCCCCATGTTGAGTTGAGCGGCCCAGAATCGGGTGAACACGGGTCGTTCCAGTCCCGGAAATACTGGTAGGACGATATCGGGCGTTGGCGGTGCGTGCCGGACGAGATCGCTGCGCCCTCGACCGTCCTGAATGCAGCCGCTCAGAACGGCGAGAAGGAGGAGGCACACCGCGACGCGGAGTGCCTTATCGCGGTTGACTCTCCTGGTCATGCGCTCAGTGTGTGTGATCGCTATCACCACGAGCAGTCAGCGATCAGTCACAACGCAGTCGCCGATCTTACCGGTGTGCTGTCATGTTCGGCTGAGGACGACGCCGGCGAATATGACTACTCTGGAGTCTTGGGCCAACGCACTTTTTCCACGCGCCTCGCCATCACATCTGGCTGCGGAGGCTGTTCATGATCTTTTCCCCGGTTGCCCGGTCGTCGGGCCGGTTCGTCAGGTGGGCCGCCACGTAGAGGTTCTGTCCCGGGGAGCCCGGCCCCAGCAGGCCGACCGGCGCCGCCCACACGTGTTCCATTGACAGGTGCAGGGTTCGGCGGCCCATCCCGTCCGGATCCGTCCGGACGGCGGCGAGCCAGGTGCTGTCGTCGACCGCCCGGGTGGGCTCGCCCATGAACGGCGGCCGTAGCCGGGCCCTGGCCTGGGCGTCACACGGCTGCGGGCACGGCGCGAGCAGCACGCGCAGCGACGTCTCCTTGCCGGTGGTGTCAGGGAACCCCTCGGAGCACTCCCACTCCGCCGTCGACGCGGTGCCGTTGCCGGCAAGGCTGAACACCAGGCACCGCCATTTGGTGCCTCGGGGCACCAGCACCGCGATCGGTGGCCCCGGCTCGCCGAGGGGCGTCGCTTCGTCCGTGGCGAACGTCGCGCCGACGGGCGATCCGGTGCACGACGGCAGCAGCCGCGGCGTCGACAGTGGATAGTGCGGCGCCACCGGCAACGGAGGCATCGAGACCGGCGCGGTGAACCTGTCCACGACCGCGGTCTGGGCACGCTCGACCGGCGTGGCGACGACCTTACCCAGGGCGTGGCCGCCCAGGGACAGGGCGACGGTCTGCCAGCCGAAGAGGCCCATCCCGACGGTGCCGCCGACGAGGAGCGCGTTGCGCAGTCGGTAACCGATCCGCCACCGCATACGTTCCGAGGGTAGGGCGTGCCCACGCCACCGCTGGCGCGCCAGCGCCTAACCGACAGTGTCACCTGCCCGGCCTAGGCTCGGGCAATGATCGTGATCGCATGCGTGCTGCTGGTGGACCCCGATGGACGACTGTTGCTGCAACTGCGCGACGGCAACGCCCGCTTCCACCCCAACGTGTGGGGGTTGCCCGGCGGGCACGCCGAGGCGGGGGAGACGCCGGAGCAGACCGCCGAACGGGAGCTCTGGGAGGAGACCGGCCTGCGCGCCGACGGGCCGCTGCTCCCGTTCGCCGTGCAGCCGCTGCCGGAGCTGGAGCGGGTCAAGCACTACTTCATCGGCAGCACCCGGGCCCGGCAGGAGGACGTGGTGCTCGGCGAGGGAGCGGCGATGATCTTCGTGCCCCGCGACGAGGTGCTCGACGGCCGCCCCTACACACCGGGCACCATCGAGGTGCTGACCCGGTTCCTCGCCTCAGCCGAGCACACCGGCACGACCACCGCGAGCTGAGCCACCGCCGGCTGAGCCACCGCCGATCCGGTGCTGGCTCGGGCTGATCCCGCGAACCCGACGAAACGCGGTGCTCAGCGCGTATGGGCTGGCGTAGCCGACCCGGCGCGCCACCGCGCCCAGGGTTGCGTCGGGCTCGCGCAGCAGATCCGCGGCGAGCGTCAGCCGCCACCCGGTCAGGTACGCCATCGGCGGTTCACCGACCAGCTCGGTGAACCGCCGGGCCAGCACCGCCCGGGAGACGCCCACCTCGGCGGCGAGCGCGGCCACCGTCCACCCCTGGGCGGGGTCGTTCGCCAGCAGCCGCAGGGCCGGGCCGACCACCGGGTCGCCGGCCGCCCGGTACCAGCCGGGGGCGGCGTCGGCGCGGCCGAACCAGGTGCGCAGCGCGCCGATCAGCAGCAGGTCCAGCAGCCGATCCAGCACCGCGGCCTGGCCGGGGGCGTCCCGGGACACCTCCTGCGCCAGCAGCGGTACCAGCGGGCTGCGCCACTCGTCGGCGGGGACCACCAGCAGCGGCGGCAGCGCGGTGAGCAGCCGTCGGCTCACCTCGCCGGGCAACTGGTACGTGCCGGTCAGCAGCACAGTCGACCCGCCTGGGCCGGTGCCCCAGGTGCGTACGCCCAGCGCCATCGACTCGGCCAGCGGCTCGCCGCGCAGGGTGGTGCAGCGCTGACCGGGGTGGATCACCACCTGCGGTGGGGTGGCCGGGTCGTCGGCGACGAGGTAGCCATCCGGTCCGCGCAGCACCGCCACGTCGCCGGGGCGCAGCGTCGCCGGGGCGGCGTCGTCCGGTACGAGCCAGGCGGTGCCGCTGACCAGCGCCACGACGGTGAGCGGCGCCCGGTCCTCGATCCGTAGCGCGTACGGCGGGTCGAGCACCGAGCGGAGCAGGAAGGCGCCCCGGGCCCGGGGGCCGTCGAGCAGCCCGGTGAGGGGGTCCATCGCCCGATGGTAGACGATCACGAGGGGGCGCTCCGGAGGCCGCGAGGCACCGGCGGGTGCCGGTGACCGGGTGCGGGAGGTGGGCGAAGGTGCGGTTCAAGGGGCTGCGGGTCGCCGGTGACCGGCTGCGGCGGGATTGGCGGCCGGTGCTGGAGACCACCGTCGCGGCGACCGTGGCCTGGCTGCTCGCCACCCGGCTGGTCGGGCACCCGCAGCCCTTCTTCGCTCCGGCGGCGGCGCTCATCGTCCTCGGCCAGGCCCGGGGACAACGGATCCGGCGGGCCGTCGAGGTCGTCCTCGGTGTCGCCGCCGGGGTGCTGGTCGCGGACCTGGTGGTGCAGGCGTTGGGCCCGGGCACCACCTGGACGGTGTTCACCGTCATCCTGCTCACGATCCTGCTCTCGGCGGCCCTCGGGGCCACCGGCGTGACGTTGGTGCAGGCCGCGGTCTCCGCGCTCTACCTGGTGGTGGTCGCACCGCCGGACGGGTCGCTTGTGCCGTTCCGTTTCGTCGACGCGCTGATCGGTGGCGCCGTCGCGCTCGCGGTCAGCCTGCTGGTCGACGCCCGGCACCCGCTGGCCCCGCTGGTCGCCGAGGTGCGGCGGACCTTCGACGAACTGGCCGGGCTGCTGGGCGGGATCGCCGACGCGCTGGATCGCCGCGACGAGCCCGGCGCGGTCGCCGCGCTGGTCCAGGCGCGGGGCATGGACGCCCGGGTCGACGGGTTGCGCGACGGGGTGCTCGCGGCCGGCGAGGCGCTGCGGCTCAACGTGCGCCGGCGCCGGCACATCGGCCGGCTGAGGTCGGTGGACGAGTCGATCCGGCAGATCGACTACGCGGTTCGCAACGTCCGCGTGCTGGCCCGCGCCGGGGTGACGCTCAGCCGGCTGCAGTCCCCGGCGCCGCCCGAGCTGGGCGCGGCGCTACGTGCGCTGGCCGAGGCGGTCCGGGAGGCCGGTGCGGCCCTCGCCGCCGACCTGGACGGGCGGGACGAGGCGGCCGACCGGCACGCCAACCGGGCGGACGAGGCGGCGCTGTCCGCCGTGCACACCGCCGGGCGGCTCTTCGGGCCGACCCAGACCCTCCCACTCGCCATGATCATCGGCCAGGTCCGGGCCACGGCCATCGACCTGTTGCGCGGAGTCAACCCCGATGACGATGTCGCCGTCCTCACCCGGGTGGACGACGCCCTCGGCCTTCCCCCGGTCTGACCCGCGCCGGCGGTCGGCGTCAGGCGGTCAGCCAGGTGGTGGCGGACCGCCGGATCGGGGCGGGCACTTCGTGGCCGCCGGGAAACTCCTCGTAGGTGACGTCGTAGCCGAGGTCGTGCAGGCGCGGGACGAGCCGGCGGCTGCACATGTCGATCGGCAGCACACGGTCGTCGACCCCGTGCGAGATGAAGATCCGCGGCCGGCCGTGGGTCTCCGGCGGCGCGGCGAAACCGGGGGAGAAGGCCAGCACCGCGTCGACCAGGTCGCCGTTGGCCAGGCCCAGCGAGAGCGCGTACGAGGCGCCGTCGGAGAACCCGCCGAACGTCACGTCGCGGACCGGGTAGCCGTCGAAGACGCTGTCCAGCAGCTCGTCGACGCGCCGCACGTCCACCCCGAAGCCGCCGGCGATCAGGTCCCAGCTGCTGGCGGCCGCCTGCGGAGCGACAAGCAGAAGGTGGTGCGCGTCCGCGATCGGCAGCAGCAGGTCCAGCCCCTGCCGCGCGGAGCCACCCGCACCGTGCAGCAGCACCACCAGCCGGTACGCGGCGCCGTCGGCGGCCGGCTCCGGGGCGTACACCATCGCCAGCAGCCCACCGCCGGGGGCGCTCAGCGGCACCAGCCCGGCGGGCGCCGGTGTCACCGGCGGGTGGGCACGGGCGGTCAACCGGCCGGGGCGGGAGCCGCCCTTCGGCTCCTGCCGCGGCGGCCTGAGTTCGGACACGGGTCACCGCTCCTCGCTGTCGGCGGGGTGTGCGCCGCGGTTACCCGACCCGCCACGGGTTAACCGCCGCCTGCGGGCCGGGCGCTGGCTGGAAAGGGCCCGGCTCGGGTCAGGCGCTGGCGCGGGCCACCAGGGCGGACGGAAAGAGTGTCACCGGCGCGGTCGGGCGCCGGTCCAGCACCGCCGTGGCCGCGGCGGCGGCGATCCGGCCCACCGGGTGGCTCGCCGTCGTCAGCGCGGGGGTGGTCATCCCGGCGAGCGGGATGTCGTCGAAGCCTGCCACCGCGACGTCGCCGGGCACCCGTACCCCACCCTCGCGCAGCGCCGCGATCACCCCGAACGCGGTCTCGTCGCTGATCGCGTACACGGCGTCGAGGTCCGGCCAGCGCCGCAACGCCTCGCCGGCCGCCGTCCGGCCGCGCGCCGCGGTGAAGTCTCCGGGCAGCACCCGCTCCGGCAGCCCCGCCTGGCGCATCAGCCGGCGGTACTCCTGCACCGGCCGCTGGGAGCACGGCAGCCAGCGGGGGCCGGTCACCATGGCGATCCGGCGGCGACCACCGGCGTACAGGTGGCGCAGCACCTCCTCGGCGCCGGCGCCGTTGTCGACGTCGAACGACGGGATCGTGGCCGAGCCGATGCCGATCGAGGCGACCCGGCCGCGCAGCGACCGCGGCACGGCGTCCAGCAGATCCTCGGTGGTGTTCACCAGCACCACCCCGCACACGCTGCCGTCCCCGGCGAGCTGGTCCAGGCTGTTCGGCTGGCTCAGCGGCAGCCAGTGCAGCGCCACCCCGATGGCGGCCGGCGCGCAGACCCGGGCCGCCGAGCCGACCACCCGGTGCACGTACGGGTCGTCCAGCACCGCCGCGCTGGGCCCGGCGACCGCCACCACCAGCCGTACGCCGCCGCCGCGGACCAGTGCCCGGGCGGCCGGGTTGGGCACGTAGCCGAGTTGGTCGGCGGCCGCGGCTACCCGCTCCCGGGCGGCCGGCGAAGCGAATCCGGTCCCGGCGATCACCCGCGAGGCCGTGGACCGGGACACCCCGGCGGCTCGCGCGACGTCCTCCAGCGTGGCCGGCCGGTGTGCGGCTGCCGTCATCGTTTTCCTCCCCCCGACCATCCGTCCCGCGGACGGACGCATGCCCGGCATCATGCCCCGGCCGAGCCGCCGGCGGTAAGGGGCGGTCGTCCCGGTTGTGGTGGAAGCGCTCTCAGGTGTGCGATCGTGCCAGGAGATCACCCCGAGAAAGAGGAACCGTCCCCGTGAGCGCCGCCACCAGTCCGCCCATCCCCCCGGCCACCGCCCCGGCCCCCTCCCGGGCCGTGCGGACCGCCCGCAACGGTGTGGCCGTCGTCTTCACCCTCAACGGGCTGGCGGTCGGCAGCTGGTTCTCCCGGGTACCGGCGGTCCGCGAGGCGCTGGACCTCTCCGCCGGCCGGCTCGGGCTGCTGCTGCTCGCGATGAGCATCGGCGCGCTGCTCGCCATGCCCACCTCCGGCCTGCTCGCCCAGCGCCTCGGCGCGGCCCGCACCGTGACGCTGGCCACCGTGCTGGTCGCGGTCGGCCTGACCGTCGCCGGGCTGGGCGCCACGGTGGCCGGTTCGGTCGTCGTCGTCGCGGTGGGCCTGGCCGCGTTCGGCTACGGCTCCGGCGCCTGCGACGTGGCGATGAACGTCGAGGGCGCGGCGGTGGAGCGGCGCCTGGGGCGTACCGTCATGCCCCGCTTCCACGCGGCGTGGAGCCTCGGTTCGGTGGCGGGCGCGGCGCTCGGGGCCGGAGCGGCCCGGTTCGACCTGCCCGTCGGCGCGCATCTCGCCGGTGTGGCGGTGGTGGTGCTGGTCGGCACCGTGCTCGGCGCCCGGTCGTTCCTGCCCCATCCGGCCGTCGACGAGGCCGACGGTACGGCGGACGCCAGCCCGCGCGCTCGCCGCCGCGCACAACTCGCCGCCTGGCGGGAGCCGCGCACCCTGCTGATCGGGCTCTTCGTGCTGGTGGCGGCGTTCACCGAGGGCAGCGCCAACGACTGGCTGGCGGTGGCCTTCGTCGACGGCCGCGACCTGAGCGAGGCGGCCGGCGCGGCGGTCTTCGGCGTCTTCGTCGTCGGCATGACCCTCGGGCGCACCGCCGGCACTGTCGCGCTGGACCGGTGGGGTCGCGTGCCGGTGCTCACCGGCACAGTCCTGCTCGCCGCGTTCGGCGCGGGCCTGGCCGTGCTGGCCGGCTCGGGGCCGGTCGCCATCGTCGGCGTCGCGCTCTGGGGGCTCGGCGCCTCACTGGGCTTCCCGGTCGGGATGAGCGCGGCGGCCGACGAGGAGGCGCACGCCCCCGTCCGGGTCAGCGTGGTCGCGGTGATCGGCTACACCGCGTTCCTGGGCGGGCCGCCGCTGCTGGGGTTGCTCGGCGACCGGGTCGGCATCCTGCACGCGCTGCTGGTGGTGCCGCTGCTGCTGGTGCCGACGCTGGCGCTGGTGCCGGTGCTGCGCCCGCCGGGCGCCGCCGGACCGACCCCGCCAGCACAGTAAAACTAACAAGGAACGCCGTCGAGCGGTATCGGGCGCGCGACCGACTGCGCCGCGCGCCCCGGCTGGCTACGGTCACCCGATGCCAACCGACTCGATCACCGCCGCCGCGGCGGGCAGCTGGACCCTGGGCGACCGCACCGTGCACCGGATGGGCTTCGGCTCGATGCGGATCACCGCGAACCCGGACCGCGACCGTGCGATCGCGCTGCTGCGCCGCGCCGTGGAGCTGGGCGTCAACCACATCGACACCGCCGCCTTCTACGTCTCGCCCGGCGGGGCCCTGGGGGTCGGCACCGGCCCGGCGCGCTACGCCACCGAGCTGATCCGGGCCGCGCTCGCCCCGTACCCCGACGATCTGGTGATCAGCACCAAGGTCGGCTTCGGGTACGACCCGGTGAACGGCTTCACCGAAGCGCTCACCCCGGCGCGGCTGCGCGCCCAGGTGGAGGAGAACCTGCGCCGGCTCGGCCTGGACCACCTCGACGTGGTGAACCTGCGGCTCGGCCGGGGGCCCGGCCCGGTGCCGCTGGCCGATCGGTTCGGCGCCCTGGCCGAGCTGCGCGCCGCCGGGCTGATCCGCCACCTCGGGCTCTCCAACGTCCGGCCGGTGCGACTGGACGAGGTGGCGGACATCGCGCCGGTGGTCTGCGTGCAGAACAACTACGGGGTGGACGCCTACCGGGAGCAGGACGAGTTCGTCCGGGTCTGCGGCGAGCGGGGGATCGCGTACGTGCCGTTCTTCGCGCTGGCCGGCACCGGCCGGGAGGCGGGCGCGGGCGCCGAGCAGGGCGAGGCCGTGGAGGCCGTCGCCCGGGCCCACGGCGTCACCCCGCACCAGGTACGCCTGGCCTGGACCCTGCACCAGGGGCCGCACGTGCTGGCCATCCCCGGCACCGGCGACCCGGCGCACCTCACGGCGAACGTAGCCGCCGCCGCTCTCCGCCTGACCCCCGAAGACCTGACCCTCCTCGGCTGACCGCCCTCGGTTGGTCGTGGAGCCAGATCCGGAGGGGGCCCTGTTGGGTGAAGCCCACGGCCAGGGCGGGGGCCAGGTCGGGGCCGGATTCGTAGCCGACAAGTGGTACCCGGGGCATGGTGGCGAGGACGCCGTGCCAGATCTCGCGGGGGTCCACCGTGTGGGCGAACAGGTTGGAGACTCCGTATCCGCTGTCGCCGCTGACCACCGCGCCACCCAGGATCTTGCGCCTGTCGTCGTACCGGGCCAGTACCCGTACCCGGGGGTCGGCCAGCAGGGCCGGCCGGAACAGCGGCCCGCCGCCGTGCGCCGCCGCCCAGGCGGCGAGTTCCGCCGGCGTGGTGACCGGGGTCAGCGGGGCGCCGGCGGGCGGATCCAGCGCTGGTCGGTGGATCCACTGTGCGTCGAAGAGCACCCGGAAGCCGTACCGGGACAGATCGAGTTCGGCGAAGCTGTCCTTCACCGAGGCCCCGGGCCCGGCGTCGATCCGGGCCAGCAGGGCGTCGGCGTCGACGCCGGGGCGCAACGTGACCGCGTCCGGGTACCAGGTTGGGGAGCGGCGGGGGACCGACCAGGCGTCCGCGTCGGTGCGGCCGGCCAGCCCGTGGCTGCCGCACACCACGTCGCACCATTCGGCGTTGTTCCGGGCCGCCGCCTCCCGTACGTCCTTGGGCACGCCCCGCAGCCTAGGGGCGACGTGTCTGGGGCAGCCGGTCGAGGTAGACCAGATCCATCGTGTCGGTGTGCCCGGACCAGCGGAGTTCGAGGTGCCAGCAACCCGCGCGCGGCATGTCGATGATCGACGGCCCCGGACCGCCGGCGACCTCCCGGATCACCCTGGTGTCGGTGCCGTCCAGCGTCGCGGTGATCTCCAGGGGCTTCGGCGACGTCGCCTCGGACAATGTCGGGGCGCGGCGGGAGACCCAGAGGATCTTGTTGTTCGACTTGTCCTGTCTGACCTGCGCGAGGGGGTGCGCGAACAGCACCGCCACGATGTCGCCCTGCGCGCCGAAGACGTGCGGGATCCGGGTGTCCCCTCTGAAACCCGCGTCCGCCCAGTCGGGCAGGGACCCCGTCTCGATCCGCGCGCCGCAACCTGCCGCGGCGGTCGCGGAGGCCGTGCTCGTCGGCGCGTCGACCGGCGTGGCCGCCCCGCCGGCCGTGGTGCACGCCGTCAGCAGGAGCACCGACCCCATAAGCAACCTGCCCCATGCGCCCATCTCGCCCCTTCCGGATACCTGTCGATGCGTCAGAACGTGCGTCGCACAATGAAGACACCGGACGCGGCCGGCAGGTTCCCTCGTCCGAGCTTCCCCGGGAGCCCTAGTCCAGCGATTCGGCGATTTCGATCGCCTCGGCCCTGGTGAGGTCGCCCTCCAGCCGGTAGCTCGCGTCGGCCCCCTGCCAGATCAGGGTCGAGGCGGCGAGCCGGGCGGTCTCCTTGCGTACCTGTCCGGTCCGATCCACATAGGAAAGAATGTGCGGGCCACCGACCCAGACGGCGAAGTCGCCGTCGACCTGGACCCACTCCGCTCCCGGCCGGCTGATCTGCTTGTGGAACGCCAGGTCGAGACGACCATCGAAGGCGTCGACGCGCAACGCGCCCCCACGGTAGAGCAGCGTGGCCACCCGGTAGGCGCCCGTGTCGTCGGGATCGGCGAGCAGCACCTGCTCGGGCGGACCGAGCTTCGCCGGTAGGCGGATCGGGAAGCGCACCGCCCGTTGTGCCTCGTCCAGGGCCGCGGTTCGCTGCGCGGGCAACGGCGACGGGGTGCCGGTGGGCAGCGCCGGTGCGGACGAGGTGACAACTGTGACTCCGGCGAAGCGCAGCAGCCCCGCGACGGCGTCGGCGAGGGCCGCCCGCCCCGGTGGCAGCACCGCCACGAGCAGGGCGACGAGCGCCGCGGCGGCACCGGCTCGCCACCCACGCCACCAGCGCCGCCGGGACGCGGGCTCGGTGAGCCGAGCGCGTACGCGCGCGGTCACGTCGGGCGCGTCGGGTGTCTCCAGCCAGGTGGTGAGGTCGCGCAGTTCCCTCTCGAGGTCATCCACGCCGGACCTCCTCGCGGTCGAGCATGCCGCGGAGCTTCGCCAGCGCCCGGGACGTGCGCGACTTCACAGTGCCCCTGGGCCAGCCCAACGCCGCCACCGTCTCCTCCTCGCTGAGATCGAGGAAGAACCGGCAGACGATCACCTCACGGTCGCGTACCGGCAGTTGGCGGAGCGCCTCCACCAGCGCGGCGCGGCGTTCACCGGCGAGGACCGCGCCGACCGCGTCGTCCTCGGTGATCTCCGACGTCGGGTCCGCCGCCGCGGCACGCAGGACGAGGCCGTCGCGGCGGATGCGCGACCGGTGCAGGTTGCGGGTCTCGTTGGCGACGATCGCCAGCAGCCAGGAGCGGAACGACGACTCCCCCCGATAGCGGGAGAGCTTGCGGTACCCCTTCACGAAGGCCTCCTGGATGACGTCCTCGGAGTCCGAGCCCGCGCCGAGGAGCACCGCCGTCCGGTACGCGGATGCGGTGTGCCGGGCGACCAGGAGGTCGTACGCCTCCAGGTCACCTGCCCGAGCGCGGGTGACGAGCACGTCGTCGTCCAGGGGTACCTCCGTTGGATCACCTTCATGACACCGCTCACCCGCCGCGGGTTCCAGCCGCGGCTCGGTCAGCCCACTCTCACCCGGCGCGCAGCGTATTGCCAGGAATCGGTGGTGCACTGGATGGGCGTCGAGGAGAGGAGTCGGGCATGGGCTGGTTCAGTCGGCGGGCCCGGGGCGCCGAGGCGACCCCGACGAAGCTTGACCGGGAGGCGACCCGGGACGACCTCGCCGCGCTCGAGGCGTTCATCGCGAGCCGGCGGGGGGTGGAGTTCTACCTGGAGCCGGAGACCACCGCCACCGACACCACTGTGGTGGCGATCGCCCACGACGGCGAGTGGATCCGTCGCCGGACCGGCACTCCCCGTGCGGCGGGCGCGATCGCCCGCAAGCACGCGGTGCCGCTGTACGAGGCGGCGCGCACCGGCTACCCGGAACGGATGCGCACCTGGAGCCGGGCCCACCCGGAACGCCACGCCCGCTGATCCTGGCTGACGGGCCGCCAGCCGCCACGCTGCCGGGCGATCGGGGCAGGCCAGGGTGCGTGTGGGCATCCTTTGCTCTGCTTACCCGGGCGCGACGAAAAGGCGCCGTCACTGGTGCGCTGGATGAAGCAGAGCGAAGGGCGCATCGCATTGACCCGGGGCATTCCGATGCCGGCGTCCGAGCCCATCTGCCGCCAGTTGTCGATGCTGAGCATTCGCTCGACGGTGCCGAGGCCGGCGTTGACCGGCGACGGACGGGTGTGGCAGCATTCGCGGCCTGACGGCAGTGAAGGAAGTCGGTGTGATTCCGACGCGGTCCCGCCACTGTCACCGGGGAGCGATCCCCCCTCGTGAGTCACGGCCGTGTGTCTGCGGTTGGAAGGCCGGGGGAGAGCGTCGATCCGGAAGCCAGGATACTTCGGCCGTCGGGACGTACCCCAGGGCGTGGACACCCGAGGAGGACCCGATGACGCACGGCATCTTTTTCATCGACGGACATCGTCATGATCCGCACGGCGGGCGCTCCGCCGCACCCACCGCCGCAGCCGGCCGTACCGCCTGATGCCGCAGGGAACGCCGAGCACGGTGCCCGCGGACGGTCTCACCACCCGACAGCGACGTCACCGGCCGCTGCTGATGGTGCACACCGGGCAGATGAAGGGCAAGTCCACCGCCGCCTTCGGAATGGCGCTGCGGGCGTGGGCGTCCGGCCTGCCGGTCGGGGTGTTCCAGTTCGTCAAGAGCGCCAAGTGGCGGGTGGGGGAGGAGAGCGCCTTCCGGGCCCTCGGCGAGGTGCACGAGCGCACCGGTCAGGGCGCACCCGTGGCGTGGCACAGGATGGGCGCGGGCTGGTCCTGGATCCAGCGCGGCGGCGACGCCGACCACGCCGCCGATGCCCTGGAGGGTTGGCGGCAGATCCAACGCGACCTGGCCGCCGAGCGCTACGGGCTGTACGTGCTGGACGAGTTCACCTACCCGATGACGTGGGGTTGGGTGGACGTCGACGAGGTGGTGGCGACCCTGGCCGATCGTCCCGGCTTCCAGCACGTCGTCATCACCGGCCGGGACGCCGACCCGCGCCTGGTGGCCGCCGCCGACCTGGTGGCCGAGCTGACCAAGGTCAGGCACCCGATGGACGCCGGTCAGAAGGGCCAGAAGGGCATCGAGTGGTGAGCGTCGCCGCCGAGCCGTGGCCGTTGCCCCGGCCGATGGGCGACGACCGCGCCGGCCCGGATGGCCGCGGCGGCCTCGGCTGGCCGGCGGCGGGTCAGCCGGTCAGGGCCCGGGCCAGGGCGTAACCGGCGGCCGCGGCGGCGAGTCCGGCGGTCACGCTGGCCAGCACGTTGGCCAGCGCGAAGAGCCGGTGGCCGGTCCTGGCCAGTCGCAGCGTCTCGTAGCTGAAGGTGGAGTAGGTGGTCAGCGCGCCGCAGAAGCCGGTGCTCAGCAGCGCGCTGACTGCCGGGCCGGCCGGCAGCCCGACGAGTACGCCGAGCAGCAGCGAGCCGAACACGTTGACGGTCAACGTGCCCCACGGGAATGCCGAGTCGTGCCGGGCCTGCACGGCCCGGTCGGTGAGGTAGCGCAGCGGCGCGCCGACGGCCGCCCCGAGCGCGATGAGCAGCACGGTCACCGGGCGGCCCGTCCGCCGTCGCGGCCGAACCGATCGAGCAGTCGAGCGGCGACGGCGTCACCCAGCCACACGGCGACCAGCGCACCGAGCAGCGTCGCGGCCAGGTACGCCAGCGCGGTGGCCGGAGTACCCGCGACCACCGCCTGCTGCACGTCCACGGCGTAGGTGGAGAAGGTGGTGAACCCGCCGAGCACACCGACGCCGAGGAACGGGCGGACCAGTGGACGCCCGCCGCCGACGTGCCCGAGCACCGCCATGAGAACGCCGATCAGCAGGCACCCGTTCAGGTTGATGCCGAAGGTCGCCCACGGGAAACCGGTCGGCTGGTGCGGGACGGCGTGTTGCAGGCCGGCCCGGGCCAGCGCGCCCAGCACCCCGCCGGCCGCGATCGTGGTGAGCACCGCGCCGGGGTGGGCGGTCAGCTCGCCCCGGTCGGCGGGGACGCGCAGATCGACGTCGGGGTCGGTGCGAGGGTCAAGTGGTCCGGACACGATGCCTCCCTACCAGCACGGGTGTCACTGGCAGGGACCGTTGGCGAGTGGCGTCGCGGTTCTCCCGGTGCTTCCCCGGGACGGCGGGCCCCACCGCCGGAAGCCCGACGGCTCCGGCGTCAGCATATCGCCCACGCCGCCGAGCGCCGGGCGGACCGGGTGCTGGCGGACGCGCTGGCCGAGGCGGAGGCCACCACGGAGCTGGCCCCGCTGGTGGCCGCGCTGCACCGGTTGCCGACGCCCGGCTGACCAGGCACGCCCCGGTGGGCGACACGCCCGTGCATCGTTTCGAGGCCGCTGAGCTGGGGCAAGCCCAGACAGAGGTTCGTCGAGAGGGGGTGCGTGATGGCCGAGGCCACCACGTCACATGGCCGGCGCTCGGCCGGCGGCACAACGGCCCACCGCGGCACCGGGCGGGCCGACCGGCCGCCGTTCCGCAAGCCCCGCTGGCCCAAGGCGTACGCCTTCGCCCTGGTCACCGGGGCGCTGTTCGTGTTCTCCTGGCTCGGCCAGTTCGTCTTCCAGTTGGTGGTCGAGAGCGACGAGGCGAGCCAGCACGGGCAGTCCTTCGCCTGGAGCGAGTTCCTACCCCAGTTCTTCGCCTCGACCTTCGAGAACTGGCAGTCGGAGTTCCTCCAGTTGGTCTGGCAGGCGGCCGGGTTGGCCCTGTTCTACTACTGGGGCTCGTCGCAGTCCCGCGAGTCCGACGAGCGGATCGAGGCCAAGCTCGACGCGCTGCTGCGGGAGCGGAACCTGGACCCGGAGAACCCCTGATCAACGGGGGCGTACGTTACCCGGGTCGGCCGGTACGGAACCGGCCGCGCCCGGTGGACAGGAGGCACCCCCCGATGCAGGACCGCACCCCCCGCCCGGAGGAGCTGGAGCCGATCGAGCGAGCCGGCGTCGACGAGCTACGCGACCTGCAACGCGAGCGGCTGCGCTGGTCGTTGCGGCACGCGTACGACAAGGTGCCGCACTACCGTCGGGCGTTCGACGCGGCGGGGGTGCATCCCGACGACTGCCACGACCTCGACGACCTGGCCCGTTTCCCGTTCACCGGCAAGGCGGACCTGCGGGAGAACTACCCGTTCGGCATGTTCGCCGTGCCCCGCGAGCGGGTCGCCCGGCTGCACGCCTCCTCGGGCACCACCGGCCGACCGACAGTGGTCGGCTACACCCGTGACGACCTGCGGACCTGGGCCCGGCTGATGGCCCGGTCGATCCGCGCGTCCGGCGGTCGTCCGGGCGACCGGGTGCACGTGGCGTACGGCTACGGGCTGTTCACCGGCGGGCTCGGCGCGCACTACGGCGCCGAGGAACTGGGCTGCACAGTCATCCCGGTCTCCGGCGGCATGACCGAACGCCAGGTCATGCTGATCCGCGACTTCGAACCCGAGGTCATCATGGTCACACCCAGCTACATGCTGGCCATCGTGGACGAGATGCAGCGCCAGGGCCTCGACCCCCGGGCGACCTCGCTGCGGGTGGGCATCTTCGGCGCGGAACCGTGGACCGAGGACATGCGCCGGGAGATGGAGCACCGGCTGGACATCCACGCGGTCGACATCTACGGACTCTCCGAGGTGATGGGCCCGGGCGTGGCCACCGAGTGCGTCGAGACCAAGGACGGGCTGCACCTCTGGGAGGACCACTTCTATCCGGAGATCATCGACCCGCTCACCGGCGCCGTGCTGCCCGACGGCGAGCAGGGCGAGCTGGTGCTCACCTCGCTGACCAAGGAGGCGATGCCGGTCGTGCGCTACCGGACCCGGGACCTGACCCGGCTGCTGCCCGGCACCGCCCGCCCGATGCGCCGGATCGAGAAGATCACCGGCCGGACGGACGACATGATGATCGTGCGCGGGGTGAACATCTTCCCGACCCAGATCGAGGAGCTGATCCTGCGGACCCCGCAGCTGTCGCCGCACTTCCAGTGCGTCCTCGACCGGCAGGGCCGGCTGGACACCCTGACGGTGCGGGTGGAGCGGCGGGCCGAGGTCGCCGTGGACACCGCCGAGCGCGCCGGCGCGACCCTGGTGGAGCTGGTGAAGAACACAATCGGGGTGAGCGTGGCGGTCGAGGTGCTCGCCCCGGACGGGGTGGAGCGGTCGGTGGGCAAGATGCGGCGCATCGTCGACCAGCGGCGGGCCGGCTGACGTGGCCGAACAGCGCAATCCGGCGTACGACATGTTCGCCGCCGACATGGCCTCGCGCGGCCTCGGCATCGAGCTGGTCGAGGCCGGCGACGGCGCGGCGGTGGCCCGGATGCCGGTGACCGAGGCGATGCTCAACGGCCACGCCATCGCCCACGGCGGCTTCGTCTTCCTGCTCGCCGACACCGCCTTCGCGCTGGCCTGCAACAGCCGGGGCCCGGTCACCGTCGCGGCGGGCGGCGAGATCACCTTCGTCCGGCCGGCCCGCGCCGGTGACCTGCTCACCGCCCGCGCCACCGAACGCACCCGCTACGGCCGCAGCGGCATCTACGACGTCACGGTCACCCGGGACGACGGCGAGGTGGTCGCCGAGTTCCGGGGCCGCAGCCGGACACCGGCGTCACCACCGTCGACATAGGATCCGCCCATGCGTGTCCTGGTGGTCTCCGCGCCGCTCGTCGGCCACGTCTTCCCGCTGGTGCCACTCGCCGTCGCGCTGCGCGACGCCGGCCACGACGTACTGCTGGCGACCGGTGGCGGCGGCCTGGCCGCCGCCGACGCCGGCCTGCCGGTGCACGACGTCGCGCCGGGCTTCGACTTCGGCAGGATCGCGCTGCGCGTGCTGCCGCGCCACCCGCTCGTCGCCCGCGCCGAGCTGTCCGGCACGGCCGGCACCCGGGGCGCCGGTCTGCTCTTCGGTGCGCTCAACGACCAGCTCACCGACCCGGTCGTCGCGCTGGCCACCCGATGGCGTCCGGATCTGGTGCTGCACGAGCCGTTCGCGGTGGCCGGCGCGGTGGCCGCCGCCCGGCTGGGCGTGCCGGCGGTCCGGCAGGAGAACGCCCTCTTCGACGGACGGGACCTGGTCCGCGCCACCACCGCACGGCTCGGCGCCGCGCTGCGCCGGCACGGCCTGACCGAGCTGCCGCCGCCCGCCGCGGCCCTGGCCGTCGCTCCGCCCAGCGTGACCACCCAGGACGGCTGGCCGATGCGGTACACCTCCTACGTCGGCGGCGGCGCGTTGCCGGCCTGGCTGCGGGAGCCGGGTGACCGGCCCCGGATCCTGGTCACCCGCAGCACCCTCACCGGGCCCGGCGACCGGGGGCCGATGCCCGCCGTGGTCGCGGCCGCCGCCCGGGTGGACGCCGAAATCGTGCTGGTCCGGCCGGACCCTCGCTCGGCCCGTGCGCTGCCCGGCAACGTCCGGGTGGTGGACTGGATCCCGCTCGACGAGGCGCTGCCGGCGAGCGCGGCGCTGGTCCACCACGGCGGGGCGGGCAGCGCGTTCGGCGCCCTCGCCGCCGGCCTGCCGCAGCTGGCCACCGTCGGCCCGGGGGACCGGCGGCACAACGCCGAGCTGGTGGCCCGTCGAGGCGCCGGCCTGGCACTACGCCCCCGCGACATCACCCCGTGTTCGCTGACCCGGCTGCTCACCGACGACGGCCTGCGGGCCGCGGCCGCGCAGGTCGGCCGGGAGATCGCCGCGATGCCGCCGCCGTCCGAGCTGGTGGCCCGGCTGGCCGCGCTCGTCTGACGGCCGCCCCGCGTGCCCACATCGCACGGCTCGGCGGCTGGGGCAGGATTACCGGATGCGACACGTCGTGCTGTTCCACTCCGTGTACGGGCTGCGGCCCGCCGTGCGCGCCGCCGCGGACCGACTGCGCGCCGCCGGGCACCGGGTCGTCACGCCCGACCTCTACGGCGTCCAGGCCACCGACACCGTCGAGGAGGGCTTCGCGCTGCTCGACAAGATCGGCCAGGAGGTGGTGCTCGACCGGGCCCGGGCGGCGTTGCGGGACCTGCCCGGGGAGACAGTGCTCGCCGGTTTCTCGATGGGCGCCGGCGTGGCCGGGGCGCTGCTGGCCGAGCGCCCCGACACCGCCGGTCTGCTCCTGCTGCACGGCACCGGTGGCGCGCCGGAAGCCGTCCGCGCCGGTCTGCCGGTGCAGCTGCACCTCGCCGACCCGGACCCGTACGACACGCCGGACGAGGTCGCCGGGTGGGAGCGGGAGATGAGCGACGCCGGCGCCGACCTGACGGTGTTCCGCTACCCGGGCGCGGGGCACCTGTTCACCGACCCGGACCTCGCCGAGTACGCCCCGGACGCCGCCGCGGCGACCTGGCCTCGGGTGCTGGCCTTCCTCGCCACTCCCTGAGCGTGGAAGCCGCCCGGGAGCGGCACCACGGACAGGTCACCGGTCGGGGTTGCCGGCTCAGTGAGCGTCCGCACCGGTCCGCAGGGGCGTGGCGGTGCCGTGGATCCGCGCATCGGTCGTCGGAGGATCACGCGGACGCCGCAAGGCCGTCCAGCGGGTGGATCAACGGCGGGCGGGGTATGGCGCGCCCCACGCCGGGCGCCCCACCGACGACGGTCAGCGCGCCGCGCCGGGGAGTGGGCCGCAGCCCGGACAAGCCTGGTGCGGCGGGCGCCGCACGGACCGGTGCCATCGCGGGGGTGCCGGGATGCCGGCGCGGCCCCGCCGGGTGGGTCGAGGCGGCCGGCCGCGCGGCCAGCGCCGCGAAGACGGCGTCGAGGCGGCGGGCCCGGGACCGGGCGGAGTCAAGCGGCACGATCTCCGCCCGAGCGGTGACCGGGCCGGCGAGTTCCCTGCGGCGGGTGACCGGGCCGGCGGCATCCGTGCGGCGCGTGGCCGAGCCGTCGGCATCCGTACGGTGTGTGTCGCGGCCGGGAGTCCCCGTTCGATGCACGGCGGCGACGGCCAGGGCGGCGACGACGATGGCGGCCCGGTCGATGGCGGCCCGGTCAGTGGCGGAACCGGCGGTCCGCGCGATCGTGTCCGGGTGAGCGACGTCGAGCTGGGCGGCGTCGGCCAGCCGGTTGGCGAAGACGGCCCGCAGTGCGCGGGGCAGCCGCTCGGCGGCGACCCGGTGCAGCGCCGGCGCGGCGAACGCGTACCCGCCGGCGCGGCGGGGGATCAGCAGCCCGACGGCGACGAGCCCGCGCAGCGCCGGCCCGGACCGCCCGGGCGTCCAACCGAGCGCCCGGTCCACCGCCGCGCCGGTGGCCACGCCGCCCAGGGTGGCAGCGGCCATCAGCACCGCTCGTCGCTCGCCGTCGAGCCGGTCCAGCTCCGCGCCGACCGCCCGGCGCACGTCGTCGGGCAGTGGGAGCGCCGCCGGGTCCGCGCCGCCGACGATGGAACGCACGTACGCCGCCGCGTGCCCGGGACGGCCGCCCACCAACGGCAGCAGCCGGTCGACCAGAGCCACCGGTTGCCCGGCCCGGGCCAGCAGGAGGCGCAGCAGTCGCCCGCTCTGGACCGTGGCCAGCGGCCGGATCGACACCCGCCGGGCCGTGCCGGGTCGGGTGTCGGCCCAGTGCGGCTGGTGCAGGGTGATCACGGCGAGCGGCAGCCCGCGCGCCGTTGCGGCGGTGAACAGCGCGTGCAGGAACCGGCTCACCGCGGGTGCGGCCCGGTCCAGGTCGTCCACGGCGACGATCAGCGGCCGCTCGGCGGCCAGGCGCAGCAGGGCGTCCCGGCAGGACGCGGCGCCGGCCAGCGAGGCCGCCGAGCCGTCCGGGGTGGCCAGCAACCGTTCCAGCGCCGGGACCGCCGCGGCGACCCGGGCCGGCGGGAGCAGCGGTGTCAGGGTCGCCGTCAACCGGTCGCGGATCACCGCCGGGCCGTCGCCGTGGCGGATCCCGGTGAGGCCGCGCAGCAGGTCCGCGACCGGCGCGAGCACCTGGTCCGGGTACGGCTGGCAGGTCGCCACGCACCAGCGCACCGCCACCCCGTCCACCGTGGTCAGCGACGTGGTCAGCTCGTGCAGCAGCCGGCTACGACCGCTGCCGGTCGGACCGACCAGGGACACCCAGCGCGGGTTGTGCTCGCGGACCGCCCGGCTCAGCTGGTCCCGCACGGTCGCCAGTTCGCGACGGCGGCCGATCAGCGGGCCGTCGTGCGTGTCGGCACTCGGGCGCACGGGACCGACGGCGTGCCAGACCGGGCCCGGCGGCACCCGCCCGGCGACCGGCACCGGCGCCAGTTGGCGCTGGGCGATCAGGCCGGCCGTGGCCCGGGCGGTGGCCGCGCAGAGCGCGACGGCGCCGGGTGGCGCGTACTCCTGCAGGCGGGCCGCCGTGGTGATCACCGCGCCGCTGGCCACGCCGTGACCGCCGTCGACCGCGCTGTCCAGGTCGACCACCACCTCGCCGGTGGCCACGCCGACGCGCACCCGCAGCGCGATGTCACCGATCATCGGGCGGCGGTCCAGCGCGGCCTGGATCTCCAGCCCGGCGCGGACCGCCCGGTACGCGTCGAAGCCGTCGGAGTGCCGCGCGCCGAACAGGGCCATCACCGCGTCGCCGACGTACTTCTCGACCACCCCGTGCCAGCGGCGCAGCACGCCGGCGACAGTGTCGAAGTAGGCCCGTTGCAGCGCCCGGACGTCCTCCGGGTCCAGCCGGTCCACCAGTGCGGTGGAGCCGACGATGTCGACGAAGAGCACGGTCACCGTGCGTCTCTCCTCCGGCACCGGCCAGTGCGGGGCGATGGTCCGCTGCGTGATGATGGTGGTCATGGGTATCGCACCGGCCTTTCTCCCGTTGCTGGCTGACGACCCTCGGAGATTGGCATTCCTGGGCTGAGTGGGGATCGGCAGAACGACGTATGTCGGCCACCCGCAACCTTTAGTCGCAATGTCGACGCGAGGAGTACCACAAGCGGCAGATGGCCGTAGAACGGTACGGGGCCGTGTGATTAGGCTGCGTGCCATGGCCAGCGATGTGGACACCGCACCGCTCGTGGGCCGGGCCGAGCTGGTGCAGACGGTTCGGTCCGCGCTGCTGGGTGACGTCGCGCACGGGCAGACCGCCGCCGTCTTCCTGACCGGTGAGAGCGGTGTGGGCAAGACGCGGTTGCTCGGCGAGATCGGCGCCCGGTTGCGCGAGCAGGGCGCGCTGGTGCTCACCGGCAGCTGCCTGGACATCGGCGACGCCTCCCCGCTGCACCCGTTGTTGCAGGCGCTCCGACGCTTCGACGCTGACCTGTCCACCTCGCACGCGCGGACCTCCTCGGCGGTGCGCGGGCTGTTGCAGATGTTCGCCGACGAGACCGCCGGCCCGGACGGCGCGGGCGCGCTGCTGGAACGGGTCTCCCGAGGGTTGCACCTGATCGCCGAGGGCCGTCCGCTGGTGCTGATCCTGGACGACCTGCAGTGGGTCGACCGGAGCACCCGCCAGCTGCTGCTCTACCTGCTGGCCGGGCTCGGTGACCTGCAGCTCTCGGTGCTCGCCGCGGTCCGCGCCGAGTCGCTGCAGGGCGCACACCCGTTGCGTCGGGTGCTCACCGAGCTGCGTCGACTGCGCACGGTGCGGGTGCTCGACCTGGCCCCGCTGGACCGGGCCGACACCGAGCGGCTCGCCGCCGCGGTGGTCGGCCGGGAGCTCACCGCCGACGCGGCCGAGCAGGTGTGGCAGCGCAGTGGTGGCAACCCGTTCGTCATCGAGGAGCTGGCCCGCGACGTGCGCGACGGCCGCGACGGGCTGTCCGAGACGCTGCGGGAGATCTTCCTCGCCCGCGTGGACGCGCTGCCCCAGCACGCGCACGCGGTGGTGCACGCGGTGTCCGCCGGCGTCGAGCCGGTGGAGCACTGGCTGCTGGCCGAGGTGCTCCGGCTGCCGGAGGAGGAGCTGATCGAGGCGGCCCGCGCCGCGGTGGCGCACCGGCTGCTGGTCGGCGCCGACGACGGCTACCGGCTGCGGCACCGCCTCGTCGCCGAGGTCCTGGCGCACGAGCTGCTGCCGGCCGAGCGCTCCGGGTTGCACCGGCGCTACGCCGAGGCGCTGACCGCCGCGCCGGCCGAGCTGCACCAGGCCCGACTCGCGCACCACTGGCGGCTGGCCGGCGAGCCGGCGCGGGCGTTGCCGGCGGCGGTGGCCGCCGCGCAGGAGGCCGAGCGGCTGCACGGCTACGCCGAGGCGCACCGGCACTGGTCCGCGGCGTTGCAACTGGCCGGCGACCCCGGCACGCCGGGTGTGGACCGGGTCGAACTGCTCGGGCACGCCGCGGAGGCGGCCCACCACTGTGGGGAGCACGCCCGGGCGCTGGCCCTGCTGGAGGAGTTGGCAGTGGTGCGGGGCGGCGAGCCGAGCTGCGCGCTGCACATCCGCCGGGCCCGCTACCTGGCCGCCGCCGGGCGCTCGGCGCTGGCCGAGGAGGAGTACCAGCGGGCGTTGGACGCGGCCGACTGCTCCCCCGGTGAGCGGGCCACCGCCGCCGCGCACCTGGCCGAGCTGCTGCTGCACCTTGGCCGGTACGCCGACGCCGGCCGGCGGGCCCGGGAGGCGCTGGCGCTGGCCGCCACGGTGGAGGGCTCCACCACCGAGGTGGTGCTGGCCAGCTCGGCGCTCGGCTTCAGCGACGCCTACCTGGAGGACCCGGACGCCGGGCTGGCGGTGATGCGCCAGGCGCTCGACACCGCCGAGCGCGCCGGCCGGCCGGAGGACGTGGCCTGCGCGTACCTGCACCTGGCCGAGCTTCTGACCGGTCCGCTGAACATCCTCGAGGAGGGGGTGGTGGTGGCCCGCCGGGGCGCCGAACGGGTGGCCGAGTTGGGGCTGGGCCGCACCTGGGAGACCCGGCTGCTGGCCATCGCCACCAACGGGCTGTTCCGGGTCGGCCAGTGGGCCGAGGCGGAGAAGGTCGTCGCCGCGGCGCTCCGGCACCGCCCGTCCGGCGCGGACGCCGTCGAGCTGCTGCTGGCCCGGTGCCGGCTCTCGGTGGGCTACGGCGACATCGACGCCGCCGACCGGGACCTCGACGCGGTGGCCACGGTGCTCGCCGGGGGCGGCGCCCGGCACGTCATTCCCCTGCTCACCCTGCGCGCCGGGCTGGCGATGTGGGAGGGCCGGCACGACGTGGCCCGGCAGGCGGTGCAGCGCGGCCTGACCGAGAGCCGCTCGGACGACGTCACCATCCTCTCGGCGCTGGTCTGGCACGGCCTGCGCGCCGAGGCGGAGGCGCACGCCAGCCGCACCGTGGCGGTCGACCCGACGGCGGTGCGCCGGCTGCGGGAGGTCGCCGAGCGGGTGGCGCGCAAGAGCGCCTCCGCGGCCCGTCCGGTGCGATCGGTGGTGGACGGCTTCCTGGCGCTCTGCGCCGCCGAGGTGAGCCGACTCGACGGCAGCGACCCGGAGCTGTGGGCCAATTCGGTCGCCGAGTGGGACCGGCGCAACCACCCCTACCCGGCGGCGTACTCCCGGCTGCGGCAGGCCGAGGCGTTGCTGGCGCGGCGCAGCCGGGTGGCCACCGCGGCCAAGCTGCTGCGCGAGGCGTACCGGGTGGCGCAGGGGTTGGGCGCGGTGCCGCTGACCTCGGAGATCCGCGAGCTGGCCGGGCGGGCCCGGGTGTCCCTGGAGGAGCACGAGGCCACCGACCGCGCGCGGGGCGCGGCCGTGCCCGTCGACGACGAGCTGGCGGCGCTCACCGCGCGGGAGCGGGAGGTGCTCGCCCTGGTCGCCGAGGGACTGACAAACAAGGAGATCGGGCAGCGGCTGTTCATCAGCGAGCGGACCATCGGCGTGCACGTGTCGCACATCTTCGACAAGCTCCAGGTCCGTACCCGTGTCCAGGCCACCGCCATCCAGTTGCGCGGCCGGCGCGGCTGACCGACCGGTCGGTCAGGCGGCGCCCGTGCGCGCCGGGATACGTCGTTCTACTGATCCCGCCGTCGGTGTCGGCTGAAAGGCTGAGCACCGTCGACGGCGGCACGGGGGTGCCGCGGACCACCATGGAGGAGAGATGACCGAACCGGTCTGGGGGCCCGTGCACCGGGACATCGTCGACCTGCTCGCCGACCATCCGGCGGACGTGCCGGCCGTTGTCGATCACCTCACCAAGCTCCAGGATCTGCTGGTGCGGCTGCCCCCGTTGGAGGAGAGCTGCCCGTTGGCCGACTTCAACAAGCTCTACCTGACCATCACCAGCAGCGTCCTCGACGGGCTGTACGACGACCGCTTCGTCGACCCGGTGTTCCTCTCCCGGCTGGACGTCGAGTTCGCGGCGCGGTATTTCGACGCGATGCGACTGTGGACCGACTCCAGCCCGGGCACCCCGAAGGCGTGGTCGTGCCTGTTCGAGCGGATGCGCGGGCCGGACGCCCGGCCGCTGCCGTCGGCGGCGGCCGGGGTGAACGCGCACATCAACTTCGATCTGCCGTTCGCCCTGGTCACCACGTTCGACCACCTGGAATCGGAGCCGGTCGACGGCAGCGACCAGCACCACGACTACCTCGAGATCAACAACATCTTCGCGGACAAGATCCCCGGCCTGCGTCGGGGTTACCTGGAGCGGTGGCAGCTGCTCATCGACATGCTCAACGGCGACATCGACGACTGGTACCAGGGGGAACTGGTCGAGTACACCCGCGATGTCGCCTGGCGCAACGCGCAGAAGATCTGGCGGTGCCGGCACGATCCGGACGCCCGCGAGTGTGAGCGCACGCGGTTGGACGACAACGCCGCGGCGCTCGGCCGGCTGCTGCTCTCGCCCCTGGGGGCGTTCCTGCAGTAGCCGGGACGGGGGGTCCCCGCGCTCCGCCCGATGGGGGGCGGCGGAGCGCGGGGACGCGTCCCGCCCCGCCGTCGGCCGGCCCGGGGGGTGTCGGCCGGCGGTGGGGGGAGCCGGCGGGGAGGGGCCGCGTCGCCGGTGGCGCGAGATCCGACCGGACGGGGGGTGTCGCCGCGCCTGTACGGGGTACGCCCGCGCCATGACCGTCCTGGACCGGCGCCGGCCCGCCGCCCGACCCCGGCCCGCGCGGCCCGGCCCACTGCGGCCGGGTGGCCCGGTGCCGCGACCCACCGTCCGGCCCGGTGCGCCATGACCGGCCCCGCGACCTGTTTCCCGTTCCGCTTCGACCCGGTGTTCCGGCCGGCGTTGGCGCTGCTGGGCGTCCGGCCGGCTACGGCCTGGGTCACCGTCACCGACCGGGACCTTCTGATCCGGTACGGGCCGTGGCGGTTGCACACCGACCGGGACAACGTGACAGGCGTCGAGGTGAGCGGCCCGTACCGCTGGTGGCGGGCGATCGGCCCGCACGTGTCGCTGGCCGATCGTGGCGTGAGCTTCGGCAGCAGCACCGCCGGCGGGGTCTGTCTCCGGTTCGGCGTACCGGTGCCGGCCATCGCGCCCGGGGGACGGCCCCGGCACCCGGCGGTCACCGTGACCATCACCGATCCGCCCGCCCTGGCTCGGCTGATCGCCGGCCCGGACCAGCCCTGAGCAGGCCATCGGCCTGCCCGGTTCCGCCGGCCGCGCCGGGCGGTACCGCCTACCGTCTGAGCAGGACCTGCGAGCGTGGGACGGGCGATGGCTGACGAGCACCGGGGGAAACCGCGACGCGGGAGCGGACGCCGTCATCCGGCCACCGGCCCGGACCCGGCGCTGCGTGCGGCCCGCGACCCGGCCCGTCCGCACCGGGGCGGACAGCAGGGTGTCGTGGTGCCCGAACGGGTGGCCAGCCCGGTCCGGCCGATGCCGCCGGCCAGTCCGCTGCGCCGGTGGCTCTTTCAGCACCGGGTGCAGCCGCCCGGCCCGGAGGCGACCGAGGGGCAGAGCCGGGCGCACGCCTGGTGGCAGGTGATGTGCCTGACCGGCGTGGACTACTTCTCCACCCTGTCGTACCTGCCGGGCATCGCGGCGGTGGCGGCCGGTGCGCTCTCCCCGCTGGCGACGCTGCTGATCGTCGTGCTCACCCTCTTCGGCATGCTCCCGATGTACCGGCGCGTCGCGCGCGAGAGCCCGCACGGGCAGGGCTCGGTGGCGATGCTCGAGCGCCTGCTGCCGTTCTGGCGGGGCAAGATCTTCGTGCTCGTGCTGCTCGGTTTCGTGGCCACCTCCTGGATCATCACGATCACCCTCTCCTCGGCCGACGCCACCGTGCACCTGCTGCAGAACCCGTACCTGCCGGACGCCCTGCACGGCCGCTTCGTCCCGGTGGTGGTCACCGTGGCGCTGCTGCTCATCCTCGGCGGGGTGTTCCTGCTCGGCTTCCGTGAGGCGGTGGTGGTGGCCATCCCGCTGGTTGCGATCTTCCTGCTGCTCAACGCGGTGATCGTGCTGGTCGCGCTGACCCGGATCGCGACCGACCCGGGCGTCCTGTCGGACTGGACCACCGCGGTGACCACGGACGGCGGCGGGCCGGGCGGCGTGCTGCTCACCGCCGCGTTGGCGTTCCCGCTGCTGGTGCTGGGGCTGTCCGGGTTCGAGACCGGGGTCAGCATGATGCCGCTGGTGGCGGCCCGGGGACCGGACCGGCAGGCCCGGCTGGCGGCGCGGATCCGCAACACCCGGCGGCTGCTCACCACCGCCGCGCTGATCATGTCGGTGTACCTGATCTCGACGACCTTCGTGACCACGGCGCTCATTCCGGCCGAGGAGTTCCGGCCGGGTGGCGCCGCGAACGGCCGCGCTCTGGCCTTCCTGGCGCACGCCTACCTGGGTGAGCTCTTCGGCACCGTCTACGACGTGAGCAGCGTGCTCATCCTCTGGTTCGCCGGCGCCTCGGCGATGGCCGGCCTGATAAACATCGTGCCCCGCTACCTGCCCTCGTACGGCATGGCCCCGGAGTGGGCGCGGGCGGTCCGGCCGGTGGTGATCGTCTACACCCTGGTCAGCGTCGTCATCACCATCGCGTTCCGGGCCGACGTCAACGCCCAGGCCGGGGCGTACGCCACCGGCATCCTGGCGATGATGGTCTCCGGCGCGGTGGCGGTGACCATCTCCGCGGCACGCCACCACCAGCGCGCCGCCGCCGTCGGCTTCACCGTGCTGACCCTCGTGCTGCTGTACGCGCTGCTGGAGAACGTCATCGAGCAGCCGGACGGGATCACCATCTCGGCGCTGTTCATCCTCGGCATCATCGGGGTCTCGCTGGTCTCCCGGGTCACCCGGACCACCGAGTTGCGCGCCGAGCGGATCGAGTTCGACGAGCCGGCCCGCCGGTTCATCACCGAGTCGCTGGCCCACGACGGTCAGCTGCACCTGATCGCGAACAAGCGGCAGAGCGGCTCGGTGAAGGAGTACACCGTCAAGGAACGGGCGCAGCGCGGGATGAATCCGGTGCCCGGCGCGGCCGACGTGCTGTTCCTGGAGATCGACGTGGTCGACCCGTCGGAGTTCAGTCAGGTGTTGCGGGTGCACGGGGTCGAGGTGGGTGGCTTCCGGGTGCTGCGTGCCAGCAGTCCGGCCGCGCCCAACGCGATCGCCGCCATCCTGCTGGCCCTGCGCGACGCCACCCGGGTCCGGCCGCACGCGCACTTCGAGTGGTCGGAGGGGAGCCCGATCGCGCACCTGCTGCGGTATCTGATCCTCGGCCGGGGAGACACCCCGCCGGTGGTACGGGAGATCATCCGGCGTACCGAGCCGGATCCGCTGCGCCGGCCCGGCATCCACGTCGGCGGCTGATCGAGGGCGCGCTGTCCGCGCCTTTTGAAGATGAATAGCAGCGTTATTCACGTTCACACCTGACTGTCCGTATTGCGGCTTTATCGTGACCTTTGGTGGTCGGCGGCACGTCGATACCCCCACGCCCGGATCGGCGTGCGGTCACGTTCACGCAGTCAGGAAGGCAGGCATCGTGATGTCCACATACCGAGGAGGAGATCGCCCGGCACGACCCAGACGGCGGTCCCGATGGGTCTTAGCCGGCGGGCTCCTGGCCGGGAGCCTGGTGGTGGGGGCGGCCGGTGTGGCCGGCGTCGCCGCCGCCGCCGACCGCGACATCTCCCTCCCGGGCCTGGGCCGGCTGACCGCCGCCGCCGACGACCGGACCGCGCCGGAGGGCGACGAGGGCCGCGACAGCGCCGAGCGCGCCCGGCCGGACACCCCCGGGACCGGCAAACGGGGCGTGGTGTCGGTGCCCTGCGACGCGGCGAAGCTGGTGGCGGCGCTGGTGGCGGCCAACGCCGAGGGCGGAGCCGAGCTGCGGCTCGCGCCGAAGTGCCGGTACACCCTCACCGAGGCGTTCCACGAGACCGACCAGTACGACGGCGGGATCCGCGACGCCCGGGAGGCGGCGGACGCCGCGGAGACCCCCGGCGACGCCGACGCGCCGCCGCACAACCCGGCCGACGACACCGCGGGCCTGCCGGTGATCTACCAGCCCATCACCATCGACGGTGCCGGTGCCACCATCGCCCGCGACGCCCAGGCCGCAGCGTTCCGCTTCTTCACCGTCCGCGACGGCGGCGAGCTGACCCTGCGCGACCTCGAGCTGCACAACGGCCGCTCGGCCATCGAGGGCGGCAGCGTGCACGTGGTGCACGGCGCCACCGCCGTGGTGGAACGGGTCACCGTCACCCAGAGCACGTCGCTGTCTCCCGAGGGGGGCGGCGGCGGGATCTTCAACGACGGCAACATGGTGGTCACCGACTCCACGTTCATCGGCAACAGCGCGTCCGGCGCCGCGGGCAAGGGCGGGGGCCTGCTCAACGGCGGTGTGCTGACGCTGAAGCGCTCCGAGTTCCACAGCAACAGCGCCAACGGCTACGGCGGCGGGCTCGGCAACTACCGGGGCGCGGCCGAGGTGGAGAGCACCACCTTCGCGCAGAACAGCGCCGGCCAGGGCGGCGGCCTGGCCAGCTTCTCGGCCCGGACCAAGGTCTCCGACACGGAGCTGCTGCACAACACCGCGCAGATCGGCGGTGGCGCCGCGAACTCCGACGCGGTGCTGGTGATGCGCGGAATGACCATCCGCGGCAACACCTCCACCGTCAACGGCGGCGGCATCTCGACGGTGCAGGGCCTGCTGCCGCTCGACGACAGCGTGGTCGACGGCAACACCACCCACGGCCTCGGCGCCGGCATCTACGCCGCCAAGTCGAACCTCCTGGTGCGCGGCAGTGACGTGACCGCCAACGAGGCGGTCGGCGCGACGTCCAAGGGCGGCGGCATCTACGCCACCCAGGGCTCGGCGGCGATCTACACCAGCAAGGTCACCCGGAACGCGGCCACGGTGAAGCCGGGCGGCATCTTCGGTGAGCACGCCCAGGTCAAGATCGACGACGAGAGCGTTGTCGTCGAGAACGAGCCGACCAACTGCGAGGGCAGCGCGGTACCGATCGCGCACTGCTTCCGCTGAGCGGGACCGCGCAGCACCCCGAGCGCGGCCGGCCGCCCGGACGATCGCGATGATCGTCCGGGCGGACGCCTCGGACGTGCAAACCAGCCTCCTAGGACACCGTACGGGGTGTGCCCCGTCCAACGCGATCGACCAGCCGGGGGATCACCGCCGAGGGACACCTCAGCGGTCCGGACAGCGAACGGCCCGCGCCCTGTCGGGGCGCGGGCCGGCGTATTCGTCCTACTTGGACGGCTCGGGCAACTCACAGTCGACCTTGGGGTTCGCGCCGATGTAGTTCAGGGGGCCGGCCACGATGGTGACCAGGATCGTGCCCGCCTCAGCGCAGTTGGTGTCGTCGTTGCCGTAGTAGCCCCGCTGGCCAGCGGCGATCGCGCCGATCACCAACCAGATCACGACGATGACTCCGAGTATCGAGGTGCCGCGCATCGCTGCCTCCTGAGGGAATGTGGTGGATATCGAGGTGCAGGCGTTGTACCCAATCGGGTCGACCGGCTAACTGCTGCCCGCGACGCCCGTGGGGATCGTCCGTCCGGTCGGAACCGACCGCCGTCGGTACGGCCCTGACATCGGCCACCCGCACCGGCTAGGGCGGGTCGGCTATCGGATCGACGACGGACCGGCCGTCGTGCCGGTCGCCCGACGTAGAACTGCCTCACGGCCCCCGCCGAGGAGGACTCATGGACGCCCCGACACCGCCGCTGTACCTGGACCGCCCCGAGGACGTCGCGGTCGCTGCTCGCGCGCTCGCCGGTGGCGCGGTCGTCGCGGCGGCCTTCGCCAACTTCTACGTCATCGTCACCCGTCCGGACGCGGCCACCGTACGACGGGTCAACCTGGCCAAGGGCCGCCCGATCCATCAGGTCGGCAGCATCACCACCGCGGTCGGCCGGATCCCGGCGATGTTCGACTGGTCCCGGATCTCGCCCCGGTTGCCGGTCGGCCGGGTGCGCGCGCTGATGGACGCCCTCTACGGCGCCGGGCCGTTCGGCTTCCGTGGCCCGGCGGCGGACCGGCTGCCGGAGCACCTCACCCAGACCGACCAGGGGCTGCGCACCACACAGGTGATCGCGCCCGGCCTGACCTGCCCGTCGAACGCCTTCTTCGAGCGGGCACTCGCCGAGACCGGCTCGGACCACCTCTACATCACCTCGGCGAACCGGTCCCGGCACCTCACCGGCGCTGTCGAGGAGCCCGCGCACTGGAAGGCCGGCGGCCTCGCCGCCGATTTCGCCCACCTCGACGACCTGGTGGTGCTCGCCCACCGGGACGAGGCGGCGGCCCGTGCCGCCTACCCGGGGTACCTCACCACGTCGGTCACCCTGCTCTCCTTCCACGCCCCCGAGGGCGAGCTGGAGGAACCGCCGGTGCTCACCGTGGACCGGCACGGCTCGCTGCACCTGGACGAGGTGCGCCGGGCCGCCGCGCCGCTCGGCCTCCAGGTGCGTCTCGGTGACGGCGCCCGGCACCGGTTGCAGGTCCGGGGGTACGCCGGGGCGCTGGTGTGAGCGGCTACCGGATCGGCCTCGTGGTGCCCAGCTCGAACACCACAATGGAGACCGAGATCCCGGCGATGCTCCGCCGGCGCGAGACGGTCGACCCGACGGTCCACTTCACCACCCACGCCAGCCGGGTACGGCTGCACCAGGTGACCCCCGACGAGCTGGCCCGGATGAACCGCGCCGCGGTCCGCTGCGTCGCCGAGTTGGCCGACGCCCGTTGCGACGTGCTCGCGTACGCCTGCCTGGTGGCGGTGATGTGCGAGGGTCCCGGCGCGCACGAGCGTGCCGAGCGGCGGTTGGGCCGGGCGGCCGGCCGCGCCGGGCACGGCATGCCGGTGGTGACCAGTGCGGGCGCGCTGGTCAGCGGGCTGCAGGCGCTGGGTGCCCGTCGGGTGGCGTTGATCGCGCCGTACCTGCCGCCGCTGACCGCGACCGTCGCCGGCTACCTCGCCGGGCACGGTGTGCGGGTGACCGAGGCGGTGAGCCTCAGCGAGCCGGACAACGTCGCGGTGGGCCGCATCCCCACCCAGCGACTGGTGGAGCTGGCCGACCGGCTGGACGTGACCGACGTGGACGCCGTGGTCCTCTCCGCCTGTGTGCAGCTGCCGTCGCTGGCCGCGGTACCGCAGGTCGAGGCCCGCGTCGGCCGCCCGGTGCTCACCGCTGCCACCGCCACCGTCCACCAACTGCTCACCGGCCTGGGCGTCGAGCCGTACGTGCCGAACGCCGGCCGGCTGCTGGCCGGGGCGATGCCGCGCTGACCGGAGGCGCCACCATTCGCCCACCGGTTCAGTGCGGCGGGACGGGGGCCTCCGGCGGTTTGCCGCGGCTGCGCCGGAAATCCGCGTACGCCACGCCGGCCAGCACCAGCATGGCGCCCAGGGAGGCGAAGACCGGCGCGAGGAACAACGCCGCTGGCGCGATCGTCAGCAGTGCCAGCAGGCCGCCCGGGCGGGACAGCGACACCCGGCTGAACACCTCGTACTCGAAGGAGGCCCGGCCGGCCAGGAACAGCGCCGGACCGCCGATGATCACCGCCAGCCAGGCCGGCGGCGTGCGCCCGGTCGGCTCGTGCAGCACCAGGTGGAACCCGGAGGCGGTGGTCACCACCCCGGCGACCATCAGCAGGTGGGTGTAGGGGGCGGTGAACAGGAACTTGCTCGGCTCCCTGGACGCCTGGATGGCCACCGGCAGCAGCTCGCCGGACTTGTGCACGTAGATCCGCCAGAGCAGCAGGGTGGTCAGGAACGCCACCCCGAACGCCCCGAGGTTCTCCGCCTCGGAGTGCGCCAGGCTGAACATGGTGCCGATGGTCAGGATGGCGTCGCCGAGAGCGATGATGAAGAACTGCTGGTAACGCTCGGAGAGGTGCTCCGCCGTGACGTTGCGCTGCTGCGTCGGCACGACTCCCAGGCCGGGCACCGGGTACGCGAGCCGGAAACCGCTGTAGTCGATGGCGAGCGCGACGGCCCAGCAGATGATCCGGGCGTTGTCGCTGACGTACCCGCCGATGATCCACGGGATCGCCGACACGGCGAACCAGACGAAGATCCGCGCGGCGCGACGCTGGGTCTGCGGTTCGTGGCGCACGATCGGCATCAGGAACAGTCCACGGCCGAGGTGGATCGCCACGTAGGTGACGGCGAAGACCAGCCCCCGGGCGCCGAACGCCTCCGGGACCGAGGTGGTCATCAGCAGCGCGCCGAACATCACAGCGATGATCAGCAACTTGATCTCGTTGCGTTCCGGGTCGTACATGTCGGTGACCAGGGTGGTGATCGCCCAGGTCCACCAGACGGCGGACAGCAGGATCAGCGCCTCCGCCGCCCGGTGCCAGTCGAGACCGACAACCAGGGCCCGGGAGATGAGCGCGAGCGCGACCACGTACACCAGGTCGAAGAAGAGTTCGAGCAGCGTCACCCGGCGGGGGGCCTCCGGGTCGCGCACCGGGGGGCGGGACCCCGGCTCCGGCGCGGCGAAGTGCACGGGTTGCTCCTGCGGTGCCGTCGACGTGGCGGGCCGTCCGGCCCATCGTGACCGACGGTAGCGAGCAGCCGACGACGCTACCTTCCGGTTGCGCGGTCTTCCCCCGACCGGGGTGATCGACCCGGTGCAGGCCAAACGGCCGGGCCCCGGCCGGCCGCCCTCGCAGGACGGCCAGCCGGGGCCCGGTCTTCCGTCGTCAGCCCTGGGCGTCGCCCGGCAGCACGGCGGCCATCTCGTCACCGGCGCCGGCCAGCACCCGGGCCTGCTGGGGCCAGCTTGCCAGCCCCGGCGCGGCACGCAGGCCGGCGGCCCGGATCAGGTCGCGCAGCGCAGGCTCGTCCAGCTCGCCGAGCTGGCCGTAGGTGCGCACTCCGGCGGCCTGCAGCGCGGCCGCCATCTTCGGCCCGACGCCCTGGATCCGGCGAAAGTCGTCGGCCGGGCCCCCCGGGTCGGTGTCGGCGTCGCTCGGCGCGGTGTCGGCCACCGGGCGGACCGGCGGGGTGGCGGTGGCGGTCGGCCGGACCGGCGGCGTGGCCCGCACCGGCTTCGCGTCGGCGCCCGCCGGCGCGGCGACCACCGGCGCCTCCGCCGACGTCGTGTCGACCACCGCGTCCTCAGCCGGCGTCGGTTCGGCCGGCGTCGTCTCGGCCGGTGTGGCCTCGGCGGCGGTGGCTTCGGTCGGCACGGTGTCAGTGTGCGGTGCGTCGGTGGCGCTGACGTCGTCCCCCGGCTGGCGGGGGGCGATCACCGTGGCCGGGGCCGACTGCTCCGCGACCGCGACCGCGACCGGTTCCGGCTCTGCGGTCGGCTCGGGCCGGAGGTCGGCCGCGTCGGCCCGCTCGGCGGCGGGGCTGGCCGGCGGGGCGTCGGTCAGCGCCATGTCGGCCGGATCGGTGGTGCTCGGGGCATCGGCCGGGGCGGGGCCGTCCGGCGTGGCGTCGGTGCTCACCGCGGCCGGCGCGCTGACCGTGTCCACCGGGGCCGGCTCGTCGGCGACCGCAGCCGGCGCCGGGTCGACGGTCGCCGCCGGCCGGGCATCGTCGATGGTGGCAGCCGGGGCCGGCGCGGCGACCACGGCCAGGCCAGCGACGGGGTCGCCGTCCACGATCGACGGACCCTGCCCGCTGACCCGTACGCCCTGCCGGCCGCGCAGCAACCACCCGGCGGCCAGGCCCAGCAACAGTGCCAGTACCACTATCAGCGAGTGTCCGATAGACCACTCCACGGCGAACCTCCCTCTCACCTCGTCGGAAAAGTCACGAGAAAAACTCGCCGCAGCTTTGCACATGCGCGTTGACGACGACAGGGAGGCTCGGTCGGGGGTGGTGCGGGTGGGACGGTCTCTGCGCCGGGTGCCCGGCGAGTGACACAGTGTCGCGGCGGACACGACGGATCCGGGCCCGGCGTTCCGATGCCGGGCCCGGGGAAATTTGCGATCAGTCCTGGTCGCCCTCGTAGGTGTGGAAGTCGTCGACGAACCGGCGACGCAGCGGTGGTACCCGGCTGGTCACACCGAAGTAGCCGCGCGCGCCGAGCAGCGCCAGCCGACCCACCACCGGCCGGTACATCCGGTCGTCGCCGTTTGTGCCGCTACGGTTCAGCGACTCGCTGACCCGCGCGAAGCCGTACGGCACCATCGCCGCCTCGTAGTCGGCCACCGCCTGCAGCAGCGTCTTGTCGCCGGCGACGGCGCGGGTCAGCTGCTGGCAGAGCAGCCGGGCGTCGCGCAGCGCGGTGTTCGCGCCCACCCCGCGACCCGGTGTCATGGTGTGGATGGCGTCGCCGAGCAGGGTGACAGTGCTGCTCTTCCACGGCGGTACCGGCTCGGACGTCGCGACCTTGATCGGCAGGGCGCTGTCCGGATCACCGCGGGTCAACAGCTCGCGCAGGTGCGGATGCCAGTTCGGAGTGAGATCCAGGGCCACCCGTACCAGGTCCTCGCCGCGGCGCTGCATGACGTCGGCCGGGAACCGGCGGGCGGCGCTCCAGATGATCAGGTTGATGTTGTCGGTGGTGGTGTCGTGGGCGAGGCCCGGCCAGCTCCGCAGCAGCGCGGCGTCGGCGTCGTCGACGCCGGGCTTGATCGCCCGTTCGGCGTCCCACTTGAACTCCATCACGTGCAGTACGCCCATCGTTCCGCCGGCGCCGAAGATCAGCGAGATGCCCTGACGCACCCGCTCCGGTACGAGGTCACGGGTCTGCGCGGTCAGCGGGATCCGGGTGGCGATGTTTATGGTGCCGGCGTCCCGGGTGACCGCGTGCGGCAGGTACTGGCGGCGCACCGCCGAGTGCGTGCCGTCCGCCGCCACCAGCAGGTCGCCGGTGGCGCTGCTCCCGTCGGCGAAGTACGCGGTGACCGTCCCGTCGTCGCGCTGCTCGTACCCGACGAAGGTCTTGTCGAAGTGCACCACGTCGTTCAGGCCGGTCAACAGCACCTGGCGCAGCACCATCCGGGCCACCGAGTGCTCGGTGTGCACCGGATCGGCGTCCGGTCGCAGCTCGAACGAGGCCGTCTGGCGCAGCCGCTGGGTGACCACGTTGAAGTAGCGCGGCGGCCGGGCGCAGGTGGCCAGGAAGGTGGCGAACAGCTCCGGTGGCAGGCACTCCCGCAACGCCCGGCTGCCGGTCGGGCCGATGCCCACCCGGTAGCCGAGCAGTCCCTCGGCGCGGTGGCGGTGTCGCTCGTAGACGGCGACGCTGATCCCGGCGCGGCGCAGCCCGTGTGCCAGGCACAGCCCGCCGGTGCCGGCGCCGATGATCAGAACGTGCGGTGGCGGCGCGGACACGTCGGCCGTCCGCTCAGCCGGCCGGGTGCGCCGCGGGGGCCTCGGCGGCGTCCCAGCGGTAGAAGCAACCGGCGATGGCGTCCCGGGGCGAGCGCCAGGTCGGCAGGTACGGCGAGGTGTGCGCGGAGAGCCGCTCGTTGACCTGCCGGAAGAGCGGGTGGTTCCGGGCGGCCGCGAGGGCGTCCGGGTCGACGTCCGAGGTCTCCATCACGTGGACGTACAGGTCGTGCAGGCAGTACAGGGACCGGTGCGTGACGCCGGTCAGGCCGGGCAGTTCGGTGGCGTCGGACTCGGCGAAGATCTGCGCGACCCGCCCCTCCGCGCCCGGGATGATCCGGCTGACGATCAGTAGACGACTCATGGGACCCCTTCCGCCGGTGGCTTCCCCGACCCTGAGGCCGGCGGCCACTGCTCCTGTCTGTCCACCGTGCCGCAGTGCCTGTCACGTCACCGTCACGTGCGCCGGCCGGCCGGTGACGGGCGGACGGCGCCCTCCCGGCTGGCCTCGCGGATCGGGGCGAGCGTGTCGTCGAGCAGGGCGCTCATCGCGGGGCTGGGCTCCAGGCGCAGCTCCCGGCGCAGCAGGTCGCGGTAGACGTAGAAGGCGTGTACGGCCTCGAAGGCGTTGCCCTCGGCGAGGTGGATGCGCACCACCAGCCGGTGTGGCGTCTCGCGCAGCGGCTCGGCGGCCATCGCCTCCAGCGCGGCTTCCAGCGCCTCACCGTGCCGCCCCGCGGCGAGGTGCTGCCCGGCGACCTGTTCGAGCATGTGCAGGCGCAGTTGGCGCAGCCGTTCCCGGTCCAGCAGCACCCAGTCGTCGTACCAGCCGGGCAGCAGGTCGTGCCGGCCGGCGGCGAGCGCTCCGGCGGCGGTGCGAGGGTCGTCGCCGTCACGGACCCGTGCCGCGGTGCCGACCAGGTCGTCCACGTCAAGTCGGACCTCCGGTCCGAGTCGTACGGTGTCACCGGTCACGGACATCGGGCAGCACGGGTCCTGCCGGAGCCGCCACAGCGCGGTGCGCAGCGAGGACAGCGCCCGCTCCTCCGACGCCTCGGGCCAGAGCAGCCCGGCCAGCTGGCTGCGGGTGGCGCCGGGGCGCAGCCCGATCAGCGCGATCACCCGTTGCAGCCCGCGCGGCACCACGACCGGCGCCGCGCCGCGTAGCAGCCGGAAACCGCCGAGCAGGTGCAGCGAGACGCAGGTCCCGGGAGAATCTCCGGCGGTCGGCACGGACGGATCAGCGGCCACGGCGGCACCCCCTGCGGAACGCTCGTCCCGACTGTCTGCTGTGTCCCGGATCGGCTGCCCGTGACGCCACTGTCGACCCCACCGGCAGGGCACGACCACGGCTGTCGGGCGCGGCCTCCGCCCGCCGGAGTCGCCGGGCTGGCCACTGTGAAGATTATCAATAGCGGTCACGGTGAGTCAACGCCGCCGTGGACCTTCTATCGGTGACGGTCAACCATGAGATCGGTTCTGAACTGCCCAAACCTACGTTTGACCCGATCGCCGCAGGGCCGCTGGGCACATAGCTGATACACGGGTCGCGTCAACGCAGCGTCACCATCGAGCGTCGCTGGCCGACCCGACGCGGTGACGCCGCCGTGACGAGGACTGCCGCATCGTGTCGACAGTCGTCCAGCGCGCCCGGGGCCCACCGGTTGCCGGACCGGACGCTGTGGGGGGAGGCCCAGCCATGGACCGTTCGCTGATCGTCGCGAAGGTCGTCCCGACCGCCGAGGAGCAGGTCGCCGAGATCTTCGCCGAGTCGGACGCGACGGAGCTGCCGCGACTGGTCGGGGTCCGGCACCGCTCGCTGTACCGACTGCACGACCTCTACGTGCACCTGCTCGAGACGGAGCGACCGGCGCAGGGAGCGGTGGAGGCCGCCCGTGGCCACCCGGAGTTCGTCCGGGTCAGCGACCGGCTGCGGCCGTACGTCTCGCCGTACCTGCCGACCTGGCGCTCGCCGCGCGACGCGATGGCTACCTGCTTCTACCGGTTCGACGCCCCGGACGCCGGGCGGCCGTCGTGACCGCCACCGCGCCGCGCGAGGAGCAGCTCTGGTCCCGCTGCGCCGGCTGCGCGAGCCTGCTGTACCGCAAACGACTGCGGCGCAACCTGGACGTCTGCCCGGAGTGCGGCGCGCATACGCGGCTCGGCGCACCGGACCGCCTGCGCCAGCTTGTCGACCCGGGATCGTTGCGCCCGCTGCCCGAGCGACTGCCGGAGGAGGACCCCATCGGCTTCGTCGACGTGCTGCCCTACCCGCACCGGCTCACCGCCGCCCGGGCCAGCACCGGGCTGGCCGAGGCGGTCGTCTGCGGCACCGCCAGCATCGGCGGGCATCCCGTCGTGCTGGCGGTGATGGACTTCCGCTTCCTCGGCGGCAGCCTGGGTTGCGCGGTGGGCGAGCTGATCACCCGGGCCGCCGAACGGGCGCTGGACGACCGCGTCCCGCTCATCCTGGTCACCGCCTCGGGCGGCGCGCGGATGCAGGAGGGCGCGCTGTCGCTGATGCAGATGGCCACGGTCAGCCAGGCGATCGCCGCGCTGCGCGAGGCGGGCCTGCTCACCGTCAGCGTGCTCACCGACCCGACCTACGGCGGGGTGGCGGCGTCGTTCGCCACCAACACCGACCTGGTGCTCGCCGAGAGCGGCGCCCGGATGGGCTTCGCCGGTCCGCGGGTGATCCGCCAGGTCACCGGCCGGGCGTTGCCCGAGGGCTTCCAGACCGCCGACTTCCTGCTCCGGCACGGTCAGGTGGACATGGTGGTACAGCGTCGATCGCTGCGTGGACGGCTGACGGCGCTGCTCGCCGCCACCCAGGCCGGCCGGTCGGCCCGCGCGCCCGTACCCCGGCAGGAGCCGGCGTCGCGTCGCGAGCGCCTGTCCGCCGACGGCCGGGCGCCGGCGCTGTCCGCACCTGCCGACCGGGGCCCGCAGGCTGAGAGTCCGGCCGCCCCGACGTCCGGCGACCGTCCGGGTCGGGTGGCCCGCGACCCGTGGGACACGGTGCGGGTGGCCCGCCATCCCGGTCGACCGACCACTCTGGACTACCTCGACTCCGTGTTCGACGGCTTCGTGGAGCTGCACGGCGACCGGCTCGGCGGTGACTGCCCGGCCGTCGTCGGCGGCATGGCCCGGCTGGAGGGCCGGCACGTCATGGTGATCGGCCACCAGAAGGGGCACACCACCGCCGAGCTGGTCGCCCGCAACTTCGGCATGGCCAGCCCCGCCGGGCACCGCAAGGCGCTGCGGCTGATGCGCCTCGCCGCCCGGCTCGGCCTGCCGGTGGTCACCCTCGTCGACACCCCCGGCGCCGACCCCGGGGTGAGTGCCGAGGAGCAGGGCCAGGCGGCGGCCATCGCGGAGAACATCCTCACCCTCACCGTGCTGCCCACCCCGGTGCTTGCGGTGATCACCGGCGAGGGCGGCAGTGGCGGCGCGCTGGCGCTGGCGGTCGCTGACCGGGTGCTGATGCTGCAGCACGCCGTCTACTCGGTGATCAGTCCGGAGGGCTGCGCCGCGATCCTCTGGCCGGACCGGTCCGCGGCGCCGCAGGCGGCCCGCGCGCTGCGGTTGACCGCACCCGACCTGTGCCGGCTCGGGGTGGTCGACGAGATCGTTCCCGAGCCGGCGGCGGCCGCGCACGACAACCCGGCGGAGACCGCCCGGCGGCTGCGCGCCGCGTTGCTGGCCAACCTGCTGCCACTGCTGGACGTACCGCCCGCGATGCTGGTCCGTCTCCGCCGGCAACGGTTCCGTCGGTTCGGCGCCGCGCGCGCCGGTGCGCGGGCGGGTGCCCGGTGACCGCCGAGCCCGCCGACGACAGTCGACCCACCGGGCACGACGGTGCGTGCCTCGACCCCGGCCAGTCCAACGGCCACGGCGGCGTCCGCCTCGACGCGGACCGCCCGCCGGACGGGAGCCGGCCCGACGACGCCGGTGCGGGCGACGAGGAGGTGCTGGCCGGGCTGCGCCGGCAGGCACGGCAGTTGATCACCGAGCTGACCGGCCCGGTGCGCCGGATCCGGCTGCGCAGCGGGCCGACGGTGCTGGAGGTGGAGTGGCACCCCGGCGAGGCGGTGCGACCGGACGTACCGCCGCGGCCGGACGAGGCGGTGGCCGCACCGCCGGCCGCGCCGGTGCCCGGCCCGCCGGCGCTGATCCGGCCGCCGGTGCCCGGGCACGCCGCGGTGCGGGCGCCGATCGTCGGCACCTTCTACCGGGCCCCGGAACCCGGTGCGGCGCCGTTCGTCGCGGTGGGCGACCTGGTCCGCCCGGGTCAGCCGGTCGCCATCGTCGAGGCGATGAAGCTGATGAACGAGGTGGCCGCCGACCGCGCCGGTCGGGTCGTCGCGATCCTCGTCGAGGACGGCCAGCCGGTGGAGTACGACCAGCCGCTGGTCGAGCTGGATCCGGCGTGACGGCGCGGGTGGGTGAGCGATGTTCGAGACCGTGCTGATCGCCAACCGGGGCGAGATCGCGCTGCGGGTGCTCCGGGCCTGCCGGGAGCTCGGCGTCCGGACGGCGGTGGTCTACTCCGCGGCGGACGCCGACTCGGCGGCGGTCCGCCTCGCCGACCAGGCGGTCCGGATCGGGCCCGCGTCGAGCCGGCGCAGCTACCTCAACGCCGCCGCCATAGTGGAGGCGGCCCGGCAGGTGGGCGCGCAGGCCGTGCACCCCGGCTACGGCTTCCTCTCCGAGGACGCCGACTTCGCCGAGATCTGTGCGGACAACGGGCTGGTCTTCATCGGCCCGCCACCGGCGGTGATGGCCAAGCTGGGCGACAAGTCGTCGGCCCGGGCGCTGATGAGCCGGGCGGGTCTGCCGCTGCCGGCGGGCAGTGTCCAGCCGGTGCCGACGGCCGCGGCGGCGGCCGAGGTGGCCGGAGCGATCGGCTACCCGGTCATCGTGAAGGCCGCCGCCGGGGGTGGTGGCCGGGGGATGACCGTGGTGCGGACCCCGGGCGAGCTGTCCCGGGCGTACGCCCGCACCCGGGCCGCCGCGCAGGCCGCCTTCGGCGACGACCGGGTGTACGTCGAGCGCTACCTGACCGAGGCCCGGCACGTCGAGGTGCAGGTGCTCTGCGACGGGCACGGCAACGGCGTGCACCTGGGCACCCGGGACTGCTCGGTGCAGCGCCGGCACCAGAAGCTGGTCGAGGAGGCGCCCGCGCCGGCTCTGCCCGCCGGCACGCTCGACGCCATCGCGGAGACCGCGTTGCGGGGCGCGCTGGAGGTCGGCTTCGTCGGCGCCGGCACGCTCGAGTTCCTCGTCGACGCGGAGGAACGGTTCCACTTCCTGGAGATCAACTGCCGGATCCAGGTGGAGCATCCGGTCACCGAGATGGTCACCGGGGTGGACCTGGTGCACGAGCAACTGCACATCGCCGCCGGGGTGCCGCTGCGCTGGCGGCAGGAGGAGATCCGCCTGCATGGCGTCGCGGTGGAGTGCCGGGTCAACACCGAGGACCCGGAGCGTGGCTTCGTCCCCACCCCCGGCCGGCTGGAGCGGTTCACCCCGCCCGGCGGCCCGTTCACCCGGGTGGACACCCACGCCCGTGCCGGTTACCTGGTCGGGCCCTGGTACGACTCCCTGCTGGCCAAGGTGGTGGTCTGGGCGCCCGACCGGGAGCTGGCGCTCAACCGGCTGGAGCGCGCTCTGGAGGAGTTCGACGTCGCCGGGCCGGGCGTGCGAACCACCATCCCGTTCGTCCGGCGGGTGCTCGACGACGCCGCATTCCGCAAGGGCCGCTACACCACCGGCCTGGTCGACCGTCTGCTCGCCGCGCCCGACCCGGCGCCCGCGCGGCGGCCGACCCCGACACCGCGCCCCGCGCCCGCCGCGGAGCCCGACGTATCCCACAGGAGGACCCGATGACCGTCACCCATGGTCGCCCGTTGACCGCCGAGATCACCGACATCCTGGTGGCGCACTGCGGGCTGGACGCCGACGCCGCGGCCCGGGCGCCCGCCGCGTCGCTGGAAGAACTGGGCATGGACTCGCTCGCCCTGCTGGAGCTCTCCGCGGTCGTCGCCGACCGGTGGCAGGTGAGCATCCCGGAGCAGTCCGGGCAGCTGAGCATCCCGGCGGTGGCCGACCTGGTCGCCCGCCGCGCCGACCCGCCCGGGCACACCGAGAACGGCGTGCTCATCGACGCGCCGCTGGCACTGGTCTGGGAGATCACCAACGACGTGGCGAACTGGACCGAGCTGTTCACCGAGTACGCAGTGGTGCAGATCCTGCACCACGACGGGCACACCGTGCGGTTCCGGCTCACCATGCACCCCGACGAGAACGGGGTGGCGTGGAGCTGGGTCAGTGAACGCACCGCCGACCCGGTGAGCCGGCAGGTCCGGGCGCACCGGGTGGAGACCGGCCCGTTCGAGTACATGCGGATCCACTGGCGCTACACCGAGGAGGAGGGCGGCACCCGGATGACCTGGGTGCAGGACTTCGCCATGAAGCCGACCGCGCCTGTCGACAACGCCGCGATGACCGAGCGGATCAACACCAACAGCGCGATCCAACTCGGGGTGATCAAGGACCGGGTGGAGCGGATCGCCCGGCAGCGCGCCGAGCAGGGCGGTCCGGCGGCCGGCGACGAGCCGACGGAGGCCGGCGATGAGTGACCTGGGCACCCGACCGATCGCCGCCCGGGACGTACCGGCCGACCGGCGGCGCGGCGGTGAGCTGCGGGTCCTGCTCGGCCCCCGCACCGTCGGCAGCACCTCCGGATTCCTGGGGGTGGCCACGCTCGCGCCGGGGGAGCGGATCGCCGAGCACTACCACCCGTACAGCGAGGAGTTCCTGTACGTGGCCCGCGGCGCGATCACCGTCGACCTGGACGACGAGCCGACGCTGGTGGCCGCCGGCGAGGCGCTGTTCGTGCCGGTGAACGTGCGGCACCGGCTGCGCAACACCGGCGTCGAACCAGCCGAGGTGGTCTTCCACCTGGGCCCGCTGGCCCCCCGCCCCGAGTTGGGGCACGTGGACACGGAACTCGTCGAGCAGCGGGGACCGTCATGAGTGGGCGCCGCACGGTGGTGACCGGCGTCGGGGTGGTCGCCCCCGGCGGCGCCAGCCGGGACCGCTTCTGGAAGACCATCACCGAGGGGCGTACCGCCACCCGGCGGATCAGCTTCTTCGACCCGTCGGCGTTCCGCTCGCAGATCGCCGCCGAGTGCGATTTCGATCCGGTCGCCGCCGGGCTCACCGAGGCTGAGCGGCGCCGGGCCGACCGGTACGTGCAGTTCGCGCTGGCCTGCTCCGCCGAGGCGGTCGCGGACGCCGGCCTGGTCCTCACCGACGCGGAGCGGGACCGGGCCGGGGTGGTGCTCGGCACCGCAGTGGGGGGCACGATGGCCCTGGAGCAGGAGTACGTGACGGTCAGCGACCACGGCCGGAACTGGCTGGTCGACGCGGCGCGCGGCGGCCCGTACCTCTACCAGGCCCTGGTGCCCAGCAGCCTCGCCGCCGACGTGGCCTGCCGGCACGGGCTGCACGGCCCCGCGCAGGTCGTGTCCACCGGCTGCACCTCGGGCATCGACGCCATCGGCTACGCCCACCAGATGATCGTGGACGGTGAGGCCGACGTGGTCCTGGCGGGCGCGGCCGACTCGCCGATCTCGCCGGTCACCGTCGCCTCGTTCGACGCGATCAAGGCGACCAGCCCGGACAACGACGACCCGGCGCACGCCTCGCGCCCGTTCGACGCCGACCGGCACGGGTTCGTGCTGGCCGAGGGTGCGGCGGTGCTGGTGCTGGAGGAGGCCGGGCGGGCCCGGCGGCGTGGCGCGCACGTCTACTGCGAGGTCGCCGGCTACGCGAGCCGCAGCAACGGCTACCACATGACCGGGCTGCGCCCGGACGGGTTGGAGATGGGGCTGGCCGTCACCGACGTGCTCAGGCAGGGGCGGATCGCCCCCGAGCAGGTCTCCTACATCAGCGCGCACGGCTCGGGTACCCGGCAGAACGACCGGCACGAGACGGCCGCGTTCAAGCGGGCGCTGGGTCAGTCCGCGTACCGGGTGCCGATCAGTTCGATCAAGTCGATGGTCGGGCATTCGCTGGGCGCGATCGGCTCGATCGAGATGGCCGCCTGCGCGCTGGCCATCGAGTTCGGCGTGGTGCCGCCGACGGCGAACTGGGCCACCCGGGATCCGGAGTGCGACCTGGACTACGTGCCGAACGAGGCACGGGAGGTCCCGGTGGACGTGGCGCTCTCGGTGGGCAGCGGGTTCGGCGGCTTCCAGTCCGCGATGGTGTTCCGCCGGCTGCCCGGGGCGGTGGCGGCGTGACCGCCCGGGCGGTGGTGACCGGCATCGGCGTCGTCGCCCCCAGCGGTGTCGGCGCGGACGCGCACTGGCGCACAGTGCTGGCCGGCACCCGGCGGACCGGGCCGATCACCCTGTTCGACCCGTCCGGCTACCCGACCCGCTTCGGCGGCGAGGTGCCCGACTTCGCCGCCGACGGGTACGCCGACGGCCGGCAGTTGGTGCAGACCGACAGGTGGACGCATCTCGGCTTCGCCGCCACCCGGTTGGCGCTGGCCGACGCCGGGCTGCCCGAGCGGGCACCCGACCCGTACGGCTACGCGGTGACCCTGGCCAGCTCGTCCGGGGGGAACCTGTTCGGCCAGCGGGAGCTGCAACGGCTCTGGGGCGGTGCGTCGCGCACCGTCGGGGCGTACCAGTCGATCGCCTGGTTCTACGCGGCCAGCGTCGGGCAGCTCTCCATCCACCACCAGTTCAAGGGCCCGAGCGGGGTGCTGGTCGCGGAGACGGCCGGCGGCCTGGACAGCCTGGCGCATGCCGCCCGCGCGGTGCGCCGGGGCACGCCGGTGGTGATCGCCGGGGCCACCGAGTGCCCGTTGAGCCCGTACGCGTTGGCCTGCCAGCTGCGCTCCGGGCTGCTCAGCGACGTCGCCGACCCGGAGCGGGCGTACCGGCCGTTCGACGCCGCGGCCAGCGGCTACCTGCCGGCCGAGGGCGGCGCGGTGTTCGTGGTGGAGGAGCTGGGGCACGCGCTGGCGCGGGGCGCCCGGGTCTACGGCGAGGTGAGCGGCTGGGGCGCCACCCACGACGCCGCGCACACGACGGCGGACAGCGCCGGTGACCCGGCCCAGTACGCCCGGGCGATGCGCCTGGCCCTGGACCGGGCCGGCGTCGCCGCGGCCGGCATCGACGTGGTGCTGCCCGACGCGCTCGGTGTGCCCCGCTACGACCGCAGCGAGGCCGAGGCGCTGCGTGCCGTGTTCGCCGACCGGCCACCCCCGGTGACCACCCAGAAGCCGCTGACCGGGCGGGCGTACCAGGGCGGGTCGGCGCTGGACGTGGCCACCGCGCTGCTCGCCTTCGCGCACGACACGCTGCCCGCCTCGGCCGGCCCGGACGAGGTGGCGGACGGGTGTGAGCTGGACTTCCTCCGTGCGCACCGCCGGCCGCGCAGCCGGCTGGCGCTGGTCTGCGCGCGGGGCTTCGACGGGTTCAACAGCGCGCTGGTCCTGCGCGGGGCCGCGCCGATGAGGGGAGAGGCGCCATGACCGAGCAGCGGGCCCGGGTGGTCTTCCTGGTGCGTGTGCCGGTGCCGCGCACCGAGCAGTTCCTCGCCGCGTACGAGGCGGTCCGGCATCTGGTCGCCGGCGGGGTGCCGGGGCACCTGGTCGACCAGGTCTGTCGGTCGTCGACGGACCCGGAGCAGTGGTTGATCACCAGTGAGTGGGCGAGCCTGGCCGACTTCGAGGACTGGGAGCGCAGCCCGGAGCACCGGGACCTGGTGCGCCCGATGCGGGAGTGCTTCACCGACGCCCGTTCGCTGCGCTTCCACATCCACGCCGAGACCCTCACCCCAGTCCCGGCGCCGCCGGGATGAGGGCTCTCGGTCGGTGGCCGCGATCGGCGTGGCGCGGCCGGACCGGCCAACGAAGTTCCGTTCGTCGGCCACCCGACCGGTCGCTCAGCCGGTCAGGCCGACCTCGGCCAGATAGACGCAGGTCCGCTCCTCGTGGGAGGAGTAGTAGCTGACCCACAGCAGGTCGTCGTGCCAGACCAGGCCGGGGTAGCTGGTGTCGCCGCCGGAGGGCAGCGCGACAAGCTCGGTCAGCTCGCCCCGCTCCGGGTCCACGGCACAGACCGCCGTGCGGACCTCGCCGTCGAGCAGGCGCAGCCCAGCGAGCAGCCGCCCGTCGGGCAGCCGGAGCAGCGTCGGCCCGCCGACCTGGACACCCAGGTCGATCCAGCTCCAGTCCCGGTACGGCGGGCCGGCGCGGCCGAGCTGCGCGGTGGCGGCGTCACCGTCGCGACGCAGCAGGCAGACGGCGGTGCCGTCCGGGTCGAAGACCAGCCCCGACTCGTTGGGGTACCCGCCCTCGAAGAGCGTCGGCACCCAGGGCTGGAGGTCGATGCCGTTCCCGCTGCGGTAGAGCCGGGCGAACCGCGGCTCACGGGTGGCGTAGCCGACGCCGTACATCGCGCCCTCGTGCCAGGCCGCCCGCCACACCCAGACACCCGGCTCGCCGACCGGGACACGATCGCCCCAGGCGTGCCCGTCCGCGGAGAGCCAGGTCATCGTCTGGAACTCCTTGGTGGTCTCGCCGGTGGCCGCCACCGCCAGCAGCTGTAGCCGTCCGTCCGGCCGCAGGACGAAGCGCGGGTCGCGCAGGTCGACCCCGGGCTGGCGGACGACCGTCGCCGATGTCCACGACCGCCCGTCGGTGGAGGTCAGCACCCGGACCACGCCGTCCCCGGAGAGGTGGGTCCGGGCCTCCCGGAAGACGCAGAACCAGCTCCCGGCGTACCGGACCAGGTCGGTGAAGGCGCTGTGCGGCGCGCTGTCGCCGATCCGATGGACGGCGGTGACCTCGGCGGTGGTGCGGCGGGTGGGTGACGACGTCTCGCGCGGCGGCCTCCTGGCGGTGGGGGACGACGGCCGACGCTAACCGCCCCAGCCGACGCCCGCACCGCCACGAGACGAACGCGCGACGAACTCCCCGTCCGGGTGTGGCTCGTACTGTCGGATTGATGTCGCCCGTGCGGCGGCGTCGGCGCGCTGGGGCGGGTTGATGGCGCTGGCCGGTCACGATTGCGGCGGCCTGCCGGTCGTCGCGCGGGCCGGTTGCGTCGGTTGGGGGTGGCGTCGGTGCTCAGCTCGTTCCTCCAGACCATGGCGACCAGGATGGTCGAGGAGATCCTCAAGCGACTGGTCGAATGGCTCGCACCGAAGGCGCTGCGGTCCGTGCCGCACCGCGCCGCGCCGAACTGCCCGCGCTGCGGCGGGTACGGCGTGGCCCGCTGGGCGCCTGGCGGGGTGCGGGCGGTCTTCGTGCTGTCCCTGCTGGCCTTCACGTGGGGCTTCGCGGGCGTCCTGCTCGGCGTGCCGGCGGTGGTGTTGGCAGTGGTCGGTGGAATCTTGTCCGACGGTCTCGGCGCGATGCTGCCCGCCCTGCTCGTGCTGCTGGGCCTGCCGGTTTCGGCCACCGTGATGATCGCGGGAGCGCTCGGGCTGGCGTATTACCAGAGCTACCCGCCGAAACGGTGCAACCGCTGCCGTGGCAGCTGGCCACGGCGAGAGCGCGACGAGTACCTGCGGGCGGCCCGGCCGGTGTTCACCTGTGGTTGCGGTCAGCGGCTACGGGTGCCCGGGCCCGCCGGGGCCCGGCTGCGCTGCCCGCGCTGCGGCACCGAACACGCCACCCCGGCCGCGGCCGGACGCTGACCTGGACGCGATCAGCGTGCCGTCCAGGTCGAAGACGATCCGGTGTATCTGCCGCACCCCGCCGAGCTAGCCGCCGGCCGGCTCCTGCTGGGCGCGGTGTGCGGCGGCGACCCGCTTCGGGGCGCGGGCGGCCAGGTCGACCCGCCGCAGCGGCCTCTCGGTGTGCTCGGCGAGCAGTTGGCCGAGCACGTGCCGGGCTTCGGCCGCCTTGGCCGGCTCCGGATTGTCCAGGCTGATCAGCGCCTTCCACAGCGCCCAGCCGCGCCCGCGCGCCCAGGTGGCCGAGTCGACGTCGAGCGCGTCGTGGAAGGCGGCCCTGCTCGGGCCGTGCAGCAGCGTCCAGGCGATCACGGTGTCGCAGGCGGGATCGCCGACACCACAGCAGCCGAAGTCGATGACGGCGGCCAACCGGCCGCCGCGGACCAGCAGGTTGCCGGCCGCGACGTCGCCGTGGAACCAGACCGGCGGCCCCGCCCAGTTGGCGTCGAGCGCGGCCTGCCACATGGCGGTGACCGCGTCGACGGGCAGCCGGTCGCGGTGCGCCCCGATCGCCGCACGCGTCTCGGCGTCGTAGGTGGCCAGCGGGCCGCCCCGCCACGCGCTGTGTGGGCCGGCCGCCGGGCCCCCGGTGGCGTCGACGCCCCGCAGCGCGCGCAGGAAACCGGCGAGGTCGGTGGCGAACCGGGTCAGGTCGTCGATCCGCTCGGGCCGCGCGGTCCGTCCGCCGATCCACCGGTAGACCGACCACGGGTACGGGTAGCCGGCGCCCGCCCGACCGTGGGCCAGCGGGGTGGGCACCTCCCGCGGCAGCCGTTCGCCGAGCACCGGCAGCCAGCGCTGTTCCTTGGCGACCTGGATTGCGTACCCCGCGCCGCTGGGCAGCCGCACGGTCATCGCGTCGCCCAGGTGGAAGGTGCGGTTGTCCCAGCCGCCGACCTCCACCGCGCGTACCGGCAGCTCGGCCCAGTGCGGGAACTGGTCGGCGACCAGGCGGCGGACCAGTGCCTCGTCGATCCGGCCGGCCACCGCCTCATCGGTGTCGGGTACGTCGGGGAGGTCCTGTGCGTCCATCCGCCCGAGCCTGCGGGGACCGGGTCAGGTCCGCAAACGGCTTTTACGCCGGACGCTGGGGTCGGTGGCGTGCTGAGCGCGACCACGGTCCGCTCGGCGTGCTGACCCACCGCGTTCACCGGATGGCAATGCGCGACGACCCGACTGCCGACGTCCTGCGTGGACGGTCATAATGGGCCGCATGGTTGCCTGGGAGTACGCCCTGCTCGTCCGCCGCTATCAGGGGCAGGGCCGCAATTTTCACGTCTCGTTCGTCTGGTACGCGCCGGACGGTTCCCGTAGGGACATCACCGCCTTCGGTGACACCGCCATCGCGCACCTCAATCGGGTCGGCCGGGAGGGCTGGGAACTGGTCTCCGCCGCGGAGGACGTGAACAACGTCCAGGGCAGCACCGAGGTCCACCGCTACCACCTCAAGCGCCCCCTGGCCTGAAACGCGCCCGCCGCGTACCTCCCGCCACCCCCACCCCCGCCCCCGCGCCCCGCCCCCGCCCCCGCGCCGCGCCCCGCGCCGCCCCGCGCGTCGATCTAGGGAGAATCGCCGCTGGTTGATCTCCAGCCGCAGCCATTTTCCCTAGATCGACGCGGTGGGCGGTCGGCGCGGCGCGGCGGCCGGCGGTCGGCGGGACGAGTCAGGTCAGGTCGACGGTGGGGTAGAGGGGGAACGGGGCCAGCAGGTCGGTGGCCTGGCGGGCGATCTTGTCGGCGAGGGCCGGGTCGAGGGTGTACTTGGCCTTCGAGGGGGTGCCGTCGGCGTTGGCGCCGGCCGTGGTCTGGGTGAGCACGGTGTGCATCAGCTCCGCCGTCTGGTCCATCTCCGCGGTGCCCAGGCCGCGGGTCGTCAGCGCCGGCGTGCCGATCCGGATGCCGGAGGTGTACCAGGCGCCGTTCGGGTCCTGCGGGACCGAGTTGCGGTTGGTGACGATGCCCGAGTCCAGCAGCGCCTGCTCGGCCTGCCGGCCGGTGAGCCCGTACCCGGACACGTCGATCAGCACCAGGTGGTTGTCGGTGCCGCCGGTGACCAGCTTCGCGCCCCGGCTCAGCAGCCCCTCCGCGAGGGCCTGCGCGTTGTCGACGATCCGCTGGGCGTAGTCGGCGAAGTCGGGGCGGCGGGCCTCGGCCAGGGCGACCGCCTTGGCGGCCATCACGTGCGGCAGCGGACCGCCGAGCACCATGGGGCAGCCCCGGTCCACCTGGTCGGCCAGCTCGGGCTGGCAGAGCACCATGCCGCCGCGCGGGCCGCGCAACGACTTGTGCGTGGTGGTGGTGACGATGTGCGCGTGCGGCACCGGGTCGAAGTCGCCGGTGAACACCTTGCCCGCCACCAGGCCCGCGAAGTGCGCCATGTCCACCATGAAGGTGGCGCCGACCGAGTCGGCGATCTCCCGCAGGATCCGGAAGTTCACCTTCCGGGGGTACGCCGAGTAGCCGCCGACCAGGATCAGCGGCTTGAACTCGCGGGCCACCTCGGCCACCCGGTCGTAGTCGATGAGGCCGGTCGCCGGGTCGGTGCCGTAGCTGCGCTGGTCGAACATCTTGCCGGAGATGTTCGGCCGGAAGCCGTGCGTGAGGTGGCCGCCGGCGTCCAGCGACATGCCGAGCATCCGCTGGTTGCCCAGCTCGCGGCGCAGCGCGAACCAGTCGGCCTCGGTGAGGTCGTTGACCTGGCGCACCTGCGCCTTCTTCAGCGCGGGGGACTCCACCCGGTCGGCCAGCACCGCCCAGAACGCGACCAGGTTGGCGTCGATGCCCGAGTGCGGCTGCACGTAGGCGTGCGCCGCGCCGAACAGCTCGCGGGCGTGCTCGGCGGCGAGCGCCTCGACGGTGTCGACGTTCTGGCAACCGGCGTAGAAGCGGCGCCCGACGGTGCCCTCGGCGTACTTGTCGCTGAACCAGTTGCCCATCGCGAGCAGGGTCGCCGGGGAGGCGTAGTTCTCGCTGGCGATGAGCTTGAGAGACTCCCGCTGATCGGTCAGCTCGGCGCCGATGGCGTCGGCCACCCGCGGCTCGACAGCCCGGATCACCTCGAGGGCACTCCGGAAAGCGGTGGACTCGGCGTTGCGCGACATGCGACCTCCTACAGACGTGCGGAAGGCCCAGGCGCTCGGCAAACGTCCTCGTGACGGGGCCGCTCCCCGATGGTTCTCCATCCCCACGCGCCAGTAACGGCCCGGGCCGATCCTACCGGCCCGGTCCGGGCCCGCCCGGCCGACCTCCGGACACGACCCGCCGAGGTGGTTGGGCCGGCCGTGGCAGGGCAATCGGTAGGGGTCTGCCGCGCCGGTGCGGGTGCGGCCGCCGTCCGCACGAGAGGAGTCGACACCATGACCACACCGACCACCGAGCGTCCGCTCGCCGTGGTGACCGGGGCGTCCAGCGGGATCGGGTACGAGTTGGCCGCGCAGTTCGCCGAGCACGGCTTCGACCTGGTCATCGCCGCCGAGGACGACGGCATCACGACGGTGGCGGAGAAGCTGCGGCGCGACGGCGGCCCGCAGGTCCAGCCGGTACGTGTCGACCTGGCCCGCGAGCAGGGTGTGCAGGAGTTGGTGGCGGCCGTCGCCGCGACCGGGCGCCCGCTGGACGCGCTGGCACTCAACGCCGGCCGGGGCGCCGGCGGCGCCTTCGTCGGCGGCACCGACCTGCGTGACGAGCTCGAGATCGTCGACCTGAACGTGCGCTCGACTGTGCACCTGGCCAAGCGGCTGCTGCCGGGAATGGTCGAGCGGGGCGCGGGCCGGGTGCTGTTCACCTCCTCGATCGCCTCCACCATGCCCGGGCCGTTCCAGGCGGTCTACAACGCGTCGAAGTCGTTCGTGCAGTCCTTCGCCGAGGCGCTGCGCAACGAGCTGAAGGACAGCGGCGTCACGGTGACCTCACTGATGCCCGGTCCGACCGACACCGGGTTCTTCGACCGGGCCGACATGGAGGACACCCGGGTGGGCTCGGGGAAGAAGGACGACCCGGCGAAGGTCGCCGCGCAGGGCTTCGCCGCGTTGATGAAGGGCGATCAGACGGTCACCACGGGTTCGCTGATGAACAAGGTGCAGACCGCGGTCGGCAAGGTCGTCCCGGACAAGCTCAAGTCCGAGCAGCACCGCCGGATGGCCGAGCCGGGCTCGGGCGACTGAGCGCGGCACCGCCCCGACCGGGGTGGCGCACGACGAAGGGCCCGGCGGTGCCGGGCCCTTCGTCGTACACGGTGGTTCAGGCGGTCACCGCGTCGATCGCCTTCTTGATCGCCTTCGGCTCGCCGGGGGTACGCGGCGCGTCCGCGCGCAGCGCGATCATCTTCTCGCCGATCTCCTGGAGCTGCTTGCGACCCAGTGCCTCGCGCACCTTGGGGAACCACTCCTGCTCCTCCTCCTCGACGTGGTGCGTGACGTTCTCGATCAGCACCGTCGTCTTGGCGTTGAAGCGCTCGTCCTCGGCGTCCATGCTGGCCAGCTCGAAGCAGAGCAGGTCGGCCACGTGGTGCTCCTCGTACGACTCGAGGATGTCGTCCTCCAGGTCGGGCAGGAGCCGGCGGACCTCCGGGTACATCACCTCGTTCTCCAGGTAGGTGTGCACGGTCAGGGCCTCCAGGATCTGGCCCACCAGCTTCTGTCGCTGACTCGCCGGCCCCTCCTCGGCATCCTGGAAAGCCTTGAACAGGCGGCGCATCTCCTTGTGGTCCTCTTTGAGCAGGACGATGGCATCGGTCGACACCGGCATGACCTCCCTGGATCTCGTCTGGTGTCGATCCCGTACCCGGGGGGTGAACTGCGGAAACTGGGTTACCTCGAACGGGTGGGGCCCGGTGCCGAAGCGCCGGGCCCCACCCTTGCCGCACAGTTGGTCAGCGGACCACGTCGTACGCGCTCACCATGCCCGCCCCGTAGAAGCCGTTCCGCGCCCCGCCGGAGCAGGTCGCGTCGTAGGCGGCACCCAGCAGCGGGACCGGGTTGTAGACACCCGCGGGGCAGCTCTGCGCCTGGGCGGTGCGCTCCAGGAACGACGCCAGCTGGCCCGGGGACATGCCCGGGTGGGCCGAGGCCGCCAGCGCCGCGACGCCGGCGACGTGCGGGCCGGACATGGAGGTGCCCTGCTTGTAGCCCCAGCCGTTGGTCCGTGTCGCCGTGTTGAAGGTGGTGGACAGGATGCCGTCGGTCAGCGTCGACTGGGCACCCTGGGTGCGGAACCGGGTGTCACCACCCGGAGCGGTGACGTCCACGACACCCTGGCCGTACGAGGAGTAGTAGCTCTTCTCCCCGGTCGGGCCCACCGCCGAGACGGTCACCACGCCTGCCGCCTCGGCCGGTAGGTCGAGGCAGGCGCTGTTGATGTCGCGCACCTCGGGCGTCCCGTTGTTCGGGCTGCCCACGTCGACCGTCTTGTGCGCCAGGTCGACGTTGGAGTTGCCCGCGGACGCGACGTTGAGCACGCCCTTGCTGTGCGAGTAGCGGATGGCACGCTGCACGGCCTGCCACACCGGGCGCTGGCGCGCGTCGTTGCGGCAGTTGAACTCCCACGGGTCGATGTAGTAGCTGTTGTTCGTGACCTTCATGCCGTGCTCGGCGGCCCAGAGGAAGCCGCAGACCGCCGCCTCGGGGTAGATGAATCCGTCGTTGTTGACCACCTTGACGGCGGCCACCTTGACGCCCGGCGCGACGCCGGTGACGCCGACGCCGTTGATGGCGGCGGCGATGGTGCCCGCCACGTGGGTGCCGTGGTCGGAGGTGGTCGGGTTCCAGGCCGCCTCGGTGGTGTCGACGACGCCGCCAAGACAGGACGTGCTCTTGTCCTTGGCGATCTGGCTGGCCAGGTCGGGGTGACTGGAGGAGATGCCGCTGTCCAGCACGCCCACCACCACGTCGGCGCTTCCGGTGGTGACGGCGTGGGCCTGCGGAACGCCGATCATCGGCATGTCCCACTGCTGGCCGAACAGGGGCTCGGCGGTCGGGTCACCGGTGGCGCCGGCGAGGTCGGCGGCGGAGACCTCCACGGTCTCGCCCTCGTCGAGAGCGGTGCCGAGCCCGGTGGTCGCGGCGACCGACTCGACTCCGGCTCCCGCCACCTCGGTGGCGAAGTCGGGGTTGCTGGAGCGGGCGACGAGCACACCAATCTGCTGGTAGCTGGCCATCACGGTGCCCTTGGCGGCGGCCACCCGGGCAGCGGCCCTGTCGTTGGCCGCGCCCTGCGGGGCGAGGACCAGGAACGTCGTGTCCGGGCCGACGGCCGCGGCCGGTGATGGTGCGCCGGTGACGGCGAGACCGACCCCGAGGGTCACCGCGGACGCGGCGGCCAGTGTCTTGTTGCGGAGGTTCTTCACGCGGACTCCCAGGAGCGGGGATCGACCGGTGCGCTCCCGGGCGGGGAGCGAGCGGCCGAGGGCGGGCGGGATGCCCGTCTCTGGTAGTCGAGCGCAGACGGCGGGTGTGGCGTTACACACACCCCGGCGAGCGGGACGAAAGGTGTCAGACCGTGGCCAGGGTGCGGGGGATCTCGTCGAGCAGTTCCCGGGCCAGGAAGCCGATCCGGCCATGCCGGGGGATCAGCCGCTGGCCGCTCACCGCGTGCGCGAACGCCGCCCAGCAGGCGGCCTGCGCCGGCTCGGCTCCCCGGGAGAGCAGCCCGGCCAGCAGCCCGGCGAGCACGTCCCCGCTGCCCGAGGTGCCCAGCCCGGCGTCGCCGCTCTCCTCGCGCCAGCGCCGCCCGTCCGGGGTGGCCAGGTGCCCGTGGAGCGAGACGACCGCCTCGTACCGGACGGCCAGCTCGGCGGCCTCGGCGTCCAGGTCGTCGCCCGGGTCCCGGCCGAGCAGGTGCCCGGCCTCGGTGACGTTCGGGGTCAGCACCACGGGTCGCCCCGAGCCGACCAGCAGTTCCGGCTCGTGGCTGAGCGCACCCAGGGCGTACGCGTCGAGCACCAGCGGGGTGCGCGGTCCCGCCGCGTCCAGGACCAGGCGCAGCAGCTCCCGCGTCTCGTCGATCCCCTTCAGCCCCGGCCCGAGAGCCACCACGTCGGCATGACCGATCAACTCGCCGAGCTGGCCGTCCCCGTCGGCGGCGACCGCGCCGGTCCGGGTCTCCGGCAGCCCGATCACCAGCGCCTCGGGCACCTGGACGCTCAGCGTGGCAGCGGTGGACTCGGCGGCGGTGAGCTGGAGCACCCCGGCGCCGGCGCGCAACGCGGCGACCCCGGCGAGCAGTACCGCGCCGGGGGTGAAACGGGAGCCGCCGACCACCAGCACGGTGCCCCGGCTCTCCTTGCCGCCGGTCGGGACCGGCAGCTCCCAGTTCCGCAGCAGCCCCGGCGTGATCACCTGCACGTCAGACGGGCTCGGCATGGACCTCGTCCTCCCTGGTCGACTGTGCGCCGTGCCGGCGCAGGTGGCCGACCTCGTTGAACCCGCCCGGCGTCAGCCGGCCCTCGTCGTCGGCCGACCAGTCGGTGATCGAGCAGTTGGCGATCACGTGTTCGCGGGTCAGCGCCATCAGTTCCGCCTCGGTCAGCCCCTCCACCAGGTAGCGCAGCAGGAACACCAGCGCGTCGTGACCGAAGAGCAGCACCCGCTGGCCGGCGTGGTCCCGGCGCAGGTCCCCGAGGAGCGCCCGTAGCCGCAGCGCCACGTCGGTCCAGGACTCCCCGCCGGGCGGCCGGTAGTAGAACTTGCCCAGCCGGGTCCGGCGTTCGGCCTCGTCCGGGAACCGCCGGCGCACCCCGTGCCCGGTCAGCCCGTCGAGGACGCCCAGCTCCCGGTCGCGCAGCCGCTCGTCCCGGCTGACCGGCACCCCGGTCCCGTGCAGTGCCAGCTCGGCGGTGGAGACCGCCCGCAGGTACGGCGAGACCACCGCCACGTCCGGGCGCCGGTCCACGGGCAGCCCGGCCAGCCACCGGCCGGTGGCCCGGGCCTGCTCCTCGCCGGTGGGGGAGAGCGGCACGTCGGCGTCCCGGTGGGTCAGCCCGATCAGGTCCGCACCGTTGGACTCGGCCTCGGTTGCCGCCACGTTCGCGGTGCTCTCGCCATGCCGGATGATCCACAGGGTTGCCAGTTCGGCCATGCGGCACCCCCTACCCGGCCGGGCTGACCCGTAACCGCCGGACCGGCGCCAGGCAGGGCGGGGCGTGAACGCGACCCGGCCGGGTAAGCGTGCGCTTCACCGCGAGCCGACAAAGGGGAGGTGCGCCGTGGCGACGATGGTCAAGGAGCAGATGAGCCCGGTCAAGGACAAGAACTACGACCTGATTCGGGCGTTGCAGATGTCGCTGGAGAACGTGTACCGGATGGACACGTACATCGCCGACGCCGAGCAGCGTGGCGACAGTGAACTGGCCAACTGGTTCCGCATGATCCAGGACAACAGCCGTAAGGCGGGCGACCAGGGCAAGCAGATGCTGATGTCCCGGATGCAGCAGGAGAAGCGCTGACCGCCGGGAACGTCGTCGGTGCCGAGGCGGATGCCGGTCGATGACCGGCGTCCGCCGCGCTGAACTCCCGCCACCGCCCCGCGTCCCCACGACGCCCTCGATGCACGCGTGTCCCGGTCAGATTCGGGACAGCGCCGCGAGGGGTCGATGGGGAACAATCTCCGTCCGGGGCGGGCCGCGCCGCCCCGAGACGAAGGGGTGGGTCGGCGATGACGGTCGTCCGGGGTCTGCGGGAAGCGCTGCTGCTGTTCCTGATCGCCGCTGTTCTGATCGTGGCCGCCGCGGCGGTCTGGGTGGCGATCGACGGGGGTGACTTCACCGGCCGACTGGGAATCGCGCTGATGGTGGTGGGCGCACTGTTCGGGGTGACCGGCGACCTGACGCTCAGCCGCATCGGCATGCTGGGCCCGCGCGCCACCTTCGGGCTCGCGCCGGAGCGCGAGGAGGCCGGCGGCGGGCGGGTGCTCACCGGCGTCGGCATCTTCCTGTTCGTCGGGTTGCCGCTGATCCTGGTCGGCGTCCTCCTGGTCACCTGACCCGGCGGCATCAACCTCGGGGTAGCCCACGCCGCGCGCCGCGCCCTTCTCGTCTCCGTCCGATGACCGCGAGGAGCCCACCGGCGTCGTACCCTCGTGGGCGTGGCCACGGCGGCGGAGGAAATCCTGGTGGGGGAGCGGCTGGTCCGCGTCTCCAGCCCCGACAAGCCGTACTTTCCCGAGCGCGGGCTGACCAAGCTGGACGTGGTCCGCTACTTCCTCGCGGTGGGCGACGGCATCCTGCGGGCGCTGCGGGACCGGCCGACCATGCTGGAACGCTGGCCGCGTGGCGTCTTCGAGGGCGCGACGATCGCCACCCGGCAGACCAACCGGGGCGACGCGTTCTACCAGAAGCGGCTGCCGGCGGGGGCGCCCGAGTGGGTGCGGACCGCGCACATCACCTTTCCCAGCGGCCGCACCGCCGACGAGGTCGCGCCGAGCGAGTTGGCCGTGGTCATCTGGGCGGCCAACCTGGGCACGCTCCGCTTCCACCCGTGGCCGGTCACCGCCGCCGACGTGGAGCGCCCCGACCAGCTGCGCATCGACCTCGACCCGGCACCCGGCGTGGACTTCGCGCAGGTGGTGCCGGTCGCCCGGGAGGTGCGGGCGTTCCTCGCCGAGCTGGGCCTGACCGGTTACCCGAAGACCACCGGTGGCCGGGGGCTGCACATCTACCTGTCGATCGAGCCGCGGTGGAGCTTCGGCGACTGCCGCCGCGCGGTGCTCGCGCTGGGCCGGGAGATGCAGCGCCGGCTGCCGGAGCTGGTCACCACCACCTGGTGGCGCGAGCAGCGGGACAAGCCGGTCTTCGTCGACTACAACCAGATGGCCCGGGACCACACGGTGACGTCGGCGTACTCGATCCGGCCGACGCCTGCCGCGTTGGTCTCCGCGCCGCTGGACTGGTCGGAGCTGGACCAGGTCCGCCCGGAGGACTTCGACGTGCTCTCCGTGCCGGCCCGGTTCGCCGAGCGCGGCGACCCGCACGCCGGCCTGGACGGCGACCGGCACTCGCTGGAGCCGCTGCTGGAGCTGGCCGACCGGGAGGGGCTGGAGGCCCCACCGGAGCGCTGAGCGGCCGGGCGGTCACGCCCAGGGGCTGCCCGCCCCGTCGAACTCCTCGAAAACCAGCCAGGTGCGGGTGGACAGCACCCCCGGGATGCTCTGCACCCGGCCCAGCACGACGTCCCGCAGTGCGGCGTTGTCCGGTGCGCGGACCAGCGCGAGCACGTCGTGGTCGCCGCCGAGCAGCGCGGCGTGCTCGATGTAGCGCACCCGGGCCAGCTCCGCGGAAACCTCCCGCCAGGTGTTCTGCTCGATCGTCAGGGCGATGTACGCCGAGGTGCCCAGGCCGGCCGCCACGGGCGCCACCTGGGCCCGGAACCCGGTGATCACCCCGTCGCGCAGCAGCCGCTCCACCCGGGCGTACGCGTTGGTGCGGGAGATGTGGATCCGCTCGGCGAGGGTGCGCACCGAGGTGCGCCCGTCACGGACCAGCTCGTCGAGGATCCGCCGGTCCACCTCGTCCAGGGGTCGGGCCGATCGTCCCGATCCGGTCGTCCGGCTCCCCCCGTCGGTGGCCTCCTGGCTCACTGATGCGCCCTTCGCATGCCAACCGTCCCGCCTTCCACCTGGATCTTGAGTCAATCATCCGACAGGCGGAAGCATAGGCCCACCACACGTCCCAGGAGGTTCCGCCGTGACGACCACTCCCCAGGCGGTCCGCAGGGCATCCCCGCGCACCCGTCGGGCGGCCACCCCGCCCGACCCGGCGCGCCCGCTGCTGCCCGACGCCGAGCCCGTCCGCCTGCTCGACCCGAGCGGCGCGCCGCTGCCCGCCCGCACCGACTACCCGGAGCCGCCCGTCGAGGCGCTGCGCGAGCTGTACCGCCGGATGGTGCTCGGCCGCCGGTTCGACACCCAGGCGACGGCCCTGACCAAGCAGGGCCGGCTCGCCGTCTACCCGTCCTCGCGGGGACAGGAGGCGTGCCAGGTCGCCGCGGTGCTCGCGGTCCGGGACACCGACTGGGTGTTCCCCACCTACCGCGAGTCGATGGCGCTGGTTGCCCGGGGCATCGATCCGGTCGAGGTGCTCACCCTGCTGCGCGGCGACTGGCACTGCGGCTACGACCCGACAGCGGTCCGGACCGCGCCGCAGTGCACGCCCCTCGCCACCCAGTGCGTGCACGCCGCCGGGTTGGCGCACGGCGAGGCGTACCAGGGGCGCGACACAGTGGCGCTGGCCTTCATCGGCGACGGCGCGACAAGCGAGGGCGACTTCCACGAGGGGATCAACTTCGCCGCCGTGTTCAAGGCGCCGGTGGTCTACTTCGTGCAGAACAACCGGTACGCGATCAGCGTCCCGCTGTCGCGCCAGACCGCCGCGCCGTCGCTGGCCTACAAGGGGGTCGGCTACGGCGTGCCCAGCGAGCAGGTCGACGGCAACGACCCGGTCGCGGTGCTCGCCGTACTGACCCGCGCCGTCGCCCACGCACGGGCCGGTAACGGACCGTTCCTGGTGGAGGCGCACACCTACCGGATGGAGCCGCACACCAACGCCGACGACGCGACCCGCTACCGCGACGGCGCCGAGGTCGACGCCTGGCGGGACCGGGACCCGGTCACCCGGCTGGAGACGTACCTGCGGGCGCGCGGTGTGCTCGACGACGCGGCGGTCGCGGAGATCGCCGAGCAGGCCGAGGCGTACGCGGCGGACCTGCGGACCCGGATGAACGAGGGGCCCACTGTCGACCCGTTGAGCCTCTTCGACCACGTCTACGCCGAGCCCACGCCGCAGCTGGTGGAGCAGCGCGAGCAGGTCCGCGCCGAGCTCGCCGCCGCGCACGACGAGGAGGGTGACGCCTGATGGCCACCACCATGGCGAAGGCGCTCAACACCGCGCTCGCCGACGCGCTCGCCGCCGACGACCGGGTCGTCGTCTTCGGTGAGGACGTCGGCGCGCTCGGCGGCGTCTTCCGGATCACCGACGGCCTGCAGGCCCGCTTCGGCGAGAAGCGCTGCTTCGACACCCCGCTCGCCGAGGCCGGCATCGTCGGCTTCGCCGTCGGCCTGGCCATGTCCGGGTTGCGGCCGGTGGTCGAGATGCAGTTCGACGCGTTCGCGTACCCGGCCTTCGAGCAGATCGCCTCGCACGTGGCGAAGCTGCGCAACCGCACCAGGGGCGCGCTGAGCGTGCCGATCGTCATCCGGGTGCCGTACGCGGGCGGGATCGGCGGGGTGGAGCACCACTGCGACTCGTCCGAGGCGTACTACGCGCACACCCCGGGGCTGAAGGTGGTCACCCCCGCGACGGTGGCCGACGCGTACTCGCTGTTGCGGGAGGCGATCGAGGACCCGGACCCGGTGGTCTTCATGGAGCCCAAGAAGCTCTACTTCGCCAGCGCCGACGCGGAGCTGCCGGCGCGTACCGAGCCGTTCGGCCGGGCGGTCGTGCGCCGGCCCGGGCGCGACGCCACCCTGGTGGCGTACGGGCCGGCGGTGCCCGTCGCGCTGGAGGCCGCCGAGGCCGCCCGCGAGGAGGGCTGGGACCTGGAGGTGGTGGACGTGCGCACCATCGTGCCGTTCGACGACGCCACCATCACCGCCTCCGTCCGGCGAACCGGCCGGTGCGTGGTGATCCAGGAGGCGCCCGGATTCGCCGGCGTCGGCGCGGAGATCGCCGCCCGGGTGCAGGAGCGCTGCTTCCACGCCCTGCACGCCCCGGTGCTGCGGGTCGCCGGGCTGGACATCCCGTACCCGGCGCCGATGCTGGAGCACACCCACCTTCCCGGGGTGGACCGGGTGCTCGACGCGGTGGCCCGGTTGCAGTGGGACGACCAGCCGGACCCGCGCTGGTCCACGCAGGGCAGCGCGGCATGACCACGGCCGAGCGGACGCAGGTCTTCCTCCTGCCCGACCTGGGCGAGGGGCTGAGCGAGGCGGAGATCGTCGAGTGGCGGGTCGCGGTCGGCGACGTGGTCACGGTCGACCAGAGCGTGGTGGAGGTGGAGACCGCCAAGGCGGTCGTCGACGTGCCCTGCCCGTACGCCGGGCGGGTGGTCACCCTGCACGGCGCGGCGGGTGAGGTCCGGCCGGTCGGTCAGCCGTTGATCACCATCGCCCCGCTGAACGGCGGTGACGAGCCGGCCGGGCACGCCACCTACCGCGAGGAGGAGCGCGCGGGCTCCGGCAACGTGCTGATCGGGTACGGCACCGGGCACGGCGGGACGACCCGACGCCGACGCCGGCCCCGCCTGGCACTGGCCCCCGAGCCCACCGACGTCGCGTCCGGCGGCGTCTCCGCCCCGGCCGCCGCGAGCAGCCCGGGGGGCGGCACCGAGGCAAACGCCGGTGGCGCCCCGGCCGCCCTGGTCATCTCGCCGATCGTCCGGCGGCTGGCCCGCGAGCACGGCGTCGACCTGGGCACTGTGCGGGGCACCGGTCCCGGCGGGGTGATCCGTCGCGCCGACGTGGAGGCGGCGCTGACCGCGCTCGCCCCCCGGCTGGCGGCCGTGCCGGACCCGCTCGCGACGGCGACACCGGGCAGCGACGGCGATGTGATCGTCCCGCTCACCGGCGTCCGCAAGGTGATCGCCGACAAGCTCTCCCGCAGCCGGCGGGAGATCCCCGAGGTGACCATCTGGGTCGACGTGGACGCCACCGGACTGCTGGAGACCCGGGCGGCGATCAACGCGGCGACGCCAGACGCGCCGGTGAGCATCCTGGCCCTGCTGGCCCGGATCTGTCTCTCCGGTCTGCGCAGGTTCCCGCAGCTCAACGCCCGGGTCGACACCGAAGCCCAGCGGATCGTCCAGTCCGCCGGGGTGCACCTGGGCATCGCCGCGCAGACCGACCGGGGCCTGCTGGTGCCGGTGCTGCGCGACGCCCAGCGGCTCACCACCGCCGAGCTGGCCGCGGAACTGGCGGCCACCACCGCCGCGGCGCGTGCGGGCACCCTGGCGCCGGCCCGACTGACCGGCGGCACCTTCACCCTGAACAACTACGGGGTGTTCGGCGTGGACGGCTCCACACCGATCATCAACCATCCCGAGGCGGCGCTGCTCGGCGTGGGGCGGATCGTGGACAAGCCGTGGGTGGTGGACGGGCAGCTCGCCGTGCGCAAGGTGACCCAGCTCAGCCTCACCTTCGACCACCGGGTCTGCGACGGTGGCGTGGCCGGTGGATTCCTGCGGCACGTCGCCGACTGCGTGGAACGGCCGGCGCTGCTGATCGCCGCCGTCTGACCCGACGTACCCCGGCCCCGGTGCTGCCCGTGCGGCGCCGGGGCCGGCGCACGCCCGGGGTTTCCCTGATGCGTGATCGGGAAGTCGGCCCCGCGGAGTGCACCGCCGCGTCGAAGGGAGCCGGCTCGTGGCGTACCAGGTGCCCAACGCGTTCCGGGAGCGCCGGCCCGCCTCGGCGGGCGCGCCGCTCTACTGCGACGCGCGGGAGTACGGGTTGTGCGGCGACGGCCGGACCAACGACCAGCCGGCGCTGGCCGCTCTCGTGGACCGGCTCGGCGACGGGTACGCGGCGGACGGGCGTGCCCGCGTCATCTACTGCCCACCGGGCATCTACTCGATCCGGGACGCCGGCACGGCGTGGCGCAGCGGTGTCTCGCTGGTCGGGGCCGGGTCGGCGGCGACCCGGTTCCTGCTCAGCAACGAGGGCAACCGGGTCGACCCGACCCCGTTGGCGTACTGGACCGTCCTGCAGCACGGCGCCGGCCGGGACCGGCACATCGCCGACTGCACCTTCGCCGACTTCGAGATCGACGGCGCCGGCGTGGCGATGGCCGAGTACAACTACCTGGCCAAGGGCCTCGGCCTCCAGTACGTGGTGCGCGGCGTGTTCCGCAACCTCTACATCCACCACACCGCGGCCACCGGGCTGGGTTGCGACTTCCTACAGGACAGCCTGATCGACGGTGTGGTGGTGGTCGGCTGTGGCCGGCTGGACAACGGCGAGCAGATCGGCGGCGCGGGAATCGGGGTCGGCATCGGCGGCTGGGGCGGCGTGGAAAGGCTGACCATCGCCAACTGCACCACGCTGGCCAACGGCACCAACGGGATCTTCCTGGAACTCCAGAAGGACTACTGGGCCCGACCCCGGGGCTACCGCATCGTCGGCTGCCACAGCCAGGGCAACCGGTTCGGCATCTCCGACTGGGGCGCGGACGGGCTGATCGTCTCCGCCTGCACGATGGCCGACAACCTGGAGGCCGGCTTCGACGTCTCGGCCGAGGGCACCGCCGGCGTGGCCGGCCGGGGTGGGCTGCTCACCGACTGCGTCATCGACGGCAACATCAGGAACGGGATCAGCATCGGCAACACCCCTGGCCCCTACACCGTTCGGGGCAACCGGATCAGCGGCAATGGCCGGTACGGCTACCACGGGCATGACCTCGGGCACGGTTACCGGGGACCGGCACGGGACGTGGTGATGGAGAGCAACGAGTTCTGGGGCAATGGACTGGACGCGGTCCGGGTCGACCATCCGATGGTCGACGCGGTACTGCTCAACAACCGGATCCGCAACAATGGCCGGCAGTTCGCCGAGGCGGCCGGCGGTGCCGGCGAGACGGTCCGCTACAGCGAGCGGTCCCTGGTGGACCGGGCGGCCGACTGGCCGCACGACGGGCACCGGGGCAAGGTGCTGCGGGTCGGGCGATCCGTGGCGCTGGTCGCCTCGAACACCGGCGACGAACTCACCCTCGCCCCGGTTCGCCCCGACGCCTTGAGCGCGTGGAGCGGGGACATCCCGCCGCCGGGCAGCCGGTACGAGCTGTCCCCGGCGCCCGCGCGGCGGGCCGGCATCACCATCGACGCGGCGTTCGACTCGGCGACGATCCGGGGCAACCGGATCTGGGACAGCCAGGAGACCCGAACCCAGACCGACGGGCTGTGGATCACCGAGCGGGGCAGCTGCGTCGACTGCCGGGTCGAGGGGAACGACCTCGGCGGCAACGCCGACCAGGGGATGCGGCTGGACACCCCGCCGGTGGGCGGGCGCTGGCGCGACAACCACGACGACAGCGACTGGGGATGAGCGGCGGCGGCGGCCGGAGTGCACCGGCCGCCGCCACCGTCGTCAGGACCTGTCAGCCGGCCAGACCGGCCACCGGGTCGGGATCCAGCACGACAGTCGCCGTGCCGGTCTGCGGCGGTACGCCCGGCTCGGTCGGCGCGTCGGTGTACTCCGCGACGAAGACCGCTGTGAGGTTGTCCGCCCCGCCGTGCCCACCGTCGACGAAGGTGGTGATGGTGCCGGCGCACCCGGTCGCCGAGGAGAGCGGATGCCCGTGCTCGTCATGGCCGAGCACGTAGGTGACCTTCACGCGGGAGCAGTCCACCGGCAGGTCGTCGGTGACCTTGACCTGGTACGCGACCGTCTGCCCGAACTGGAAGGGCTGCCCCGCCACCGGGGTGACGAACTCGACGATCGGCGCGCGCGGCCCGACCAGCAGCGGCAGGGTCGCCGCGGCGGAGCGTCCGGTGCGGTCGGTGACCTTCAGCGTGGGGGTGTACGAGCCGTTCTCCTGGAAGGTCCAGGTCGGGTACCGCTCGGTGCTGTCCACCGAGCCGTCCGCGTTGAAGTCCCACGCGTACCGCAGCGCGTCACCGTCCGGGTCGGTGGTGCCGGCGCTGGAGAAGGTCACGGTCAGCGGTGCCTGGCCGGCCGTCGGGTCGGCGCTGATCTTCGGGATCGGCGTCCGGTTGCCCCGGACGAAGTCGATCCGGGACAGCTGGGCGTCCGGGTTCTCGGCGAAGTAGCCGTCGCCGTACTCCAGCACGTAGAGCGCGCCGTCCGGGCCGAACTCCATGTCCATCGGATTGTCCACCACCAGCGACGGCACCACCGGCCGGATGTCCTTCACGTCGCCGTCGGAGTCGAGGCGGAACTCCTTGATGTAGTCCCGGGTCCACTCGTAGAACAGCGGCACCCCGTCGTAGTAGGCCGGCCACCGGGTGCGCGAGGTGCTGGTTCCGTCGTAGTCGTACGCCGGGCCGCCCATCGGCCCGATGCCGCCGGTGCCCAACTGGGGGAACTCCCCGGAGGCGGCGGACGGGTACCAGACCTGCGGCTGCTCGACCGGCGGCAGCCGCCGCTTGCCGGTGTTGTGGGGTGAGTCGTTGACCGGGCGCTTGCAGTTGAACTTCGCGCCGGACTCGCCGGTGGCGAAGTCGTAGTCGCGGTACGCGATGCCCGGTGTCACGCAGTACGGCCAGCCGTAGTTCGCCGGCTTGTCGATGAGCATCCACCGGCCGTGCCCGGCGGGCCCGCGCTCGGGATTGGACGAGGACGCGTCCGGGGAGTAGTCGCCCAGGTAGACGTCATCGGTGCGCCTGTCGACGGCGAACCGGAACGCGTTGCGCAGGCCCATCGCGTAGATCTCCGGGCGGGTCTGCGGCGTACCCGGCTTGAACAGGTTGCCGGCCGGCACCGTGTAGCCGCCGCCCGGTTTCACCTTGATGCGTAGCAGCTTGCCGCGCAGGTCGTTGGTGTTGGCCGAGGTGCGCTGGGCGTCGAACGCCGGGTTCCGGTCGGCCCGCTCGTCGATCGGGATGTAACCGTCGGAGAAGAACGGGTTCGTGTCGTCGCCGGTCGACAGGTACAGGTTGCCCTTGCTGTCGAAGTCGATCTGACCGCCGACGTGACAGCAGATGCCCCGGTCGGTGGCCACGTCGATGATCTGCTGCTCGGTGCCGAGGTTCAGCTTCATCCCGTCCAGCTTGAACCGGGACAGCCGCAGCGCCCCCCGGAACCGCTGCCAGTCCGCCTCGGTGCCGACCAGCGGCGCGTCCCCCTCGTTGACGTCGGGGGTGGCCGGGTCGTCCACCGGCGTGTTCAGCGGCGGCGAGTAGTAGAGGTAGACCCACTTGTTCTGGGCGAAGTTGGGGTCGATGGCGACCCCCTGCAGCCCCTCCTCGTCGTGCTCGTACACCGGGATGTCGGCGGCGAGGGTGTTCAGCCCGGTGCGCGGGTCGTGGATGCGGACCTCGCCGGTGCGGGAGGTGTGCAGCACCCGCAGGTCGGGCAGGACGGCGAGGCTCATCGGCTCGCCCGGGAAGTCGTTCAGTGTCACCTTCTGGAAGCTGCTGTCCGGTGGTGCGGCAGCCGGCGCGGGCGCGGCGGCGGCCGCCGGTGGCGCGGCCAGGCCGGCCGTCACCAGCAGCAGGGCGGACACGAATGCGGTCCTGTTCATCAGGTCGTCCCCCGAGGTGGTCGTCAGTACCGGAGTGAGGCGAGAAAGTCGAAGCCGACCCGGGCGGTGTCCAGGGCGTCGGCGGGAGCACGCGGCGGGGTGCCCGCGTCGTCGCGCTCCACGATGTACTCCTCGATGCCCGCCTCCCGCTCGTGGGCGAAGATCCGCCCGAAGTCGATGACGCCGTCGCCGAGGTCGGCGAAGCCACCCTCGACGTCGAGGTCCTTGACGTGCACCTGGCGGATCCGGCCGCGGTTGGCCCGGATCACGTCGACCGGGTCGTGGGCGCCCCGCCAGGCCCAGTAGAGGTCGAGTTCGAAGTGGACCAGTCGCGGGTCGGTCTGCCTGGTGAGGATGTCGAAGCCGGTCGAGGAGTCGGTCAGCGGCACGAACTCCAGTTGGTGGTTGTGGTAGCCGAAGTCCAGCCCGGCGCGCTCGGCGAGCCGACCGGCCTGGTTCAGGTCCCGGGCGAGGGCGCGGTAGACGGCGGGGTCCCGGATCGGGCGCCCCTGCGCGTCGCGACCGAAGTACGGGTGGACGATCTTCTTGCAGCCCAGCGTGTTCGCGTCGGCCAGGACGCGTTCCCAGGTGGCGGCGTCGAACGGCTGCGGGATGCCGGTGTGCCCGGAGGTGGACCGCAGCCCTGCCTCGTCCAGCGCGGCCCGGAACTGTGCCGCGGTACGCCCGACGAAGCCGGCGTGCTCCACCCGCCGGTAGCCGATCCGCCGCAGTGCGGCCAGGGTGCCGGGCAGGTCGGCGGCGAGCTGGTCGCGCACCGTGTAGAGCTGGATGCTGATCCGGTCCACCGGCACCCGGCGCCGACCGTGGGAATGTCCGGCCGGCGTGGCGGCGGCCGGGCCGGCGAGCAGGCCGGCGGTGCCGAGGGCGGCGGCGGAGACGGTCGCGGCGCGGAGCAGGCCGCGTCGGCTGACCGGCTCGGACGCCGGTGCCAACTCCGGTCCGTTGGTCTGTTGATCCATGGTGGTGGTCCCTTCCTGACGGCTGGCACGCCGTCGGCGGAGGTCGACCGGCTGCCGCCCTGCGGGCGCGCCGAACCGGCCGGATCGGGGATCCGGCGGGACGATGGCGGACGGCGCGCGGGTGCGGCCCGGACCTGTCGGGAGCGGAACACGGCGACCCGGCAGGGTGGCGGCGGCGATCGACGAATGGGCAACCTTCTATCTGAATCGCGACCTTACCCTTGCCTCCGGACGAAGGCAAAGCTTCGTCTCGATCAGCAGAAGTTTCGCTCCAGTCGACAAAAGTCCGTCCTGGTGATGCGCGACCTGCCCGGACCTCCTTTCGCGTGCGCCGACGCCACCCGGGCGCGGTCGAGCGACGTACGGCCCGCTCGTGGGATTCCTCCCCGTCCTACCCGGGACGAAAGCCGCAACGGTGGCAGAAAGTGCAAGCTCGCTGTGGTCGGGCTCGGACGGGACGCCCCGGGTCGGGTGGGGTCGGGCCGGGCGGAGTCGGTCGGTGTCGCTCAGGCTGGGCCGGTCATGCCTTTGTTTCGCCAATTGACTCAGCGCCGGAAAACGCGCCGATAAATGCGCCGCCGATTATTTCCGAATGGGATGGGCACGCCGACCGAGGCGGCGAGAATGTGGCAGAGGGAAGCCGAAAACGGGGGGACTGAAACATGACGTTGAGGCGGCGATTGACGCTGTTGGCGGTAACCATCGCAGCCGCACCACTGGTTGTGGGAGGGTGCACCGCGGACCGGGACGCTGCGTCGGACAAGCGGCACGCCGCTCCGCCGGAACTCACAGTGACGCCGGGGGACAAGGCCCGGGAGGTGCCGGTCAGCGCCGAGGTGGGCACCGTGGTCAAGGGCGGGCGGGTCACCGGTGTGCGGCTCACGGACGACAAGGGCAAGCAGATCGCGGCGGAGCCCCGCGAGGACGGCTCCGGCTGGGTGCCGAGCACGCCGTTGCAACCGAAGCGGACCTACACCGCCGAGGTGACCGCGACCGGCGACTCCGGCGCCACGACGACCCGCACCACCACGTTCACCACGATGGCCAAATCCACCAAACCGCAGATCACCAGCACGCTGTATTTCGTCGGCAACCGGACGTACGGCACGGCGATGCCGGTAACCGTGGCGTTCGACCCGGGAATTCCGAAAGAGGCCAGAGCGGACGTGCAGCGCCGGTTGTTCGTAAAGACCAATCCGCCGCAGCCCGGTGCCTGGTCATGGCTTGAGGACGGCACTCAGGTCTATTACCGGGCGCCCGATTTCTGGCGTCCGGGAACGACGATCAGCGTCCGGGCCGGTTTGGAGGGACTGCCCATCGGCAAGGACCGGGTCGGCGACGCCGAGCGGACCGCGACCTCGAAGATCGGAAAGCAGGTCGCGCTGGAGATCGACAACGACACCAAGCAGATGACCGTGCTGCGCGACGGCAAGCAGGTACGCCGAATCCCGGTCAGCCTGGGCAAGCCGAGCACACCCACCTCGAGCGGCAAGATGGTGATCATGGAGAAGCACGAGCGGACCACCTTCGACACCCGGGGTGAGCCGGACGGCGGCTACGTGGTCGACGTCGACGACGCCCAGCGACTCACCTGGGGTGGCGAGTTCATCCACTCGGCCCCCTGGTCCGAGGGCGACCAGGGCAGCACCAACGTCTCGCACGGGTGCACGAACGTCGCCGCCACCGCCGCGGACTGGTTGATGGGTGTGACCCAGGTCGGTGACCTGGTCACCGTGAAGGGCACCGAGGTGCAGTTGCAGGCCGGCAACGGCTGGACGGCCTGGAACGTGAGCTGGGACGAGTTCGTCCGGGGCAGCGCCCTGCCGGTGCCGTCCGGGCTGCGGCCGGCGCCGGTCGCCCCGGCGCACCCGGGGGCGGTGGCCGGAGGGTCACCCGCACCGGCGCCCTCGGTCAGCGGCCGCTGACACATCGCCTGACGGTCTCCGGGCCGGCCCGCCATTCCGGCGGGCCGGCCCGGACCCGGTGTGCACCCCCGGGGGATGCCCCGCAGGGGGACGATTGCGGCCCGGGCGCTCAGTCCAGCGGTACCCGTGCCACCCCGGACCCGATCAGGCTGCCCAGCCAGAGCTGGTCGCCGTGCTGGCGTACCCCGGTGATCATCCAGTAGTGCCCGGCCGGGCCGTGCAGCGTCCGGCGGACCGTGCCCTCGCCGTCGACCAGCGCGACCAGCCCGTAGCGGCGCGGCTGCGGCTGCATCGCGTCGGGCAGCAGGGCGGCGAGCTGGCGCAACCGCGGGTGCGGCAGCAGCCGCTCGGCGATCGGCACCCGCGGGCTGGGCAGCGCGATCCAGTACGTTCCGTCGCCCACCGCGGAGAGATTGTCCGGATAGGCGGGCAGGTCGGCGAGCACCCGCACACCGCCGCCCAGCTCGACGCGGAGCAACCGGTGGGTGGTGGTCTCGACAAGCATCAGCGCCGACTCGTCGGGGGTCAGCGCGATCCCGTTGGGGAAGTACAGCCCGTCGGCCACCACCTCGGTGCGCCCGCTGGCCGGGTGGTGCGCGAGCACCCGGCCGTTGGGGCGGTGCTCCAGCAGGTCCCGTTTCCAGTGCGAGACCGGGAACCGGTCGGAGGAGTCGGTGAAGAAGATGGTGCCGTCGCGGGCCACCGTCGCGTTGTTGGCCAGGTGCACCGGGGGGGCCGTGCCGGTCAGCTCGCGTACCGCTCCGTCGGGCGTGACCCGCAGCAAGCCCCGGTACGCGTCGCACACGATCAGCGCCGCACCGGACGGATCCAGCTCGATGCCGAGCGGCCGGCCGCCGGTCTCGGCCAGCAGGCGGGGTCGGGTGCCGGCCGGCGCGTCGGCCGGCCACCACCAGAGTCGACCGTCCTCGTCTCCACTGATCACCCGGCCGGTCGGGTCGACAAGCACGTCCTCCGGACCGACTGCGTCGTTGGGCAGTGGCAGCAGGTCGACCTGGTCGAGCCGGCGGTCGGTGGCTGCCCACGCCCCGGTGAGCGGGGGAGGGACGGTGGCCTGCTCGCGGACGGGCCGGATGAGCCGGGGCGGCCGGGGCCGGGGGATCAGCATCGGTCCATTCTCCACCGCCGATGCCGTCCGGGTCGGATCACCGCCGCGGCGCGGCGCGCGGGCGGGCGGACGGCGCCCGGCGGCCGGCGCGTGCCTCGAGCGGGCGGCGTCGGTGCTCTCCGTCGTGCCGGGCGCGGGCCCGGGGGCACCCTGGCCTCCACCGTAAGGGGGATCGGGGTGGCCTCGGGGTCTGACCCTGGACGTACCCGGAATCACTCCGTGGAGGGGCGAAACTGTCGGTGGTGGGGGCTAGATTTCTGGGCATGGGTGAGGGCAGCGACCGGTTCGACGTGCAGGTCAGCGTGGGTGATCAGGTGGTCCTGGTGCGGGTGACCGGCGAGGTCGACATCGCCACGGTGGCCGCGTTCCGCTCCGCGCTGTGGGCCGCACCGGCCCGCCCGGTGCTCCAGCTGGACCTGTCCGAGCTGCGACTGCTCTCCGCCGCCGGGGTGCGCGCGCTGCTCGCCGCGCATCTGCGGGTCCGGGCCCGTGGCGGCCAGCTGGTCCTGGTCGATCCGACCCCGGTGGTGGCCCGGGTGCTGCGCGCCACAGCCCTGCACCGGGTGATGCCGATCCTGGAGCCGGCCCGAGTGGTCGAGGCCGCGCGTCGCCCGGTGGTCGACGCCGCACACCTGATGCTGGCCGCCTGACCATCGCCCCGCGCCCAGCGGCGGGGCCGCCGGCCGAACCGGCGACCCCCGAAGGATCGATCAGCGCACGCCGAGCAGGTCCACGACGAAGACCAGGGTCTCGCCCGGCTTGATGACGCCGGCCGCGCCGCGGTCGCCGTACCCCAGGTGCGGCGGGATGGTGAGGCGGCGCCGGCCGCCGACGCGCATGCCGACAACGCCCTGGTCCCAGCCGGCGATGACCTGGCCGCCGCCGAGCGGGAATTCGAACGCCTCGCCCCGGTTCCAGGACGAGTCGAACTCGCCGCCGGTGGAGTGCGACACGCCGACGTAGTGCACGCTGGCCAGTTGGCCCGGCTGGGCCTGGGGGCCCTCGCCCACGGTGATGTCCTCGATCACGAGGTCGGCCGGCGGCGCACCCTCGATCGGACCCACCTCGGGCTTGCCCGATCGGGCGCCTGCTGCCTGGTTCATGCGGGGAACTCCTGCCATTTGGGTGATGTGTCCGGTCACCGTCGATCCTGCCGGATCGCACCCCACCGATGTGCGGCGGTCCCGCTACCGGCGTGGCGACACCTTGCCGGGTCCACGAGCCACCGGGGTGTTCATGGCGGGGACAGGCCGGACGCACGCCTCGGCGGACGTCACCGGTGGTGACGCCCGCCCGAGGGGTGGTGCGGTGTGGATCAGCGGAGCCAGCGCGTCCGCTGGACGATCGGCAGCCGTGCCCAGGCCCGGCCGAGGCCCCAGGTGTCGCCGGCGTTGACCAGCGCCAGCACCGCCAGCACCGCGGCGTAGATCAGGTGGTCGTCCATGAAGGGGTTGTTCTCCGGAGGCAGGACGGCGGTCCACATCAGCACCAGGAGCAGCCCCCCGGCAACAGCGGCGACCCGCATGCCGATGCCGAGCAGCAGGGCGACGCCGATCCCGGCGAGGCCGGCCATGAACAGCCAGTCCGCCCAGGCGGCCCCGGCGATCCCGGCGTAGACGTCCTTGAAGGGACCGGCGACCCCGAAGGTGAGGAACCCCTTGGTGGGGCTGCCACCGTTGATCCAGGCGTTCTTCGACTCGGTGGCCATCCCGAGGCCGAACAGCTTGTCGATGAACGCCCAGAGGAAGATCCAGCCGAGCGCCAGCCGGATGCCGGCCAGGATGTTCCGGACGGCCCTCTCGCGGGGGGTGCCCGCCGTCGGAGCGGTGGTCTCGGCGCTGATCCGCTCGATCGTCGCGGCCATGGTCTCCACGTCCCTTCTCTGCTTCGCACCGCGCTTCCCCGGTGGCATCTCCATTGGACGTCTGAGACGCCGTCGACGGCAGGGCCGACGGACCCGCAACCGCCCGGGACCTTGGACCCCCAAGGCCCGGCCCGGAGGCCCTGACCCCGACCGGTGTCCGGCCGGAACGTCCGAGATGGACGACGAGAGGGAGGCCATGATGAGGACCTGGCAGGTGGGTGAGGCGCTGGTGGCCGGCGATCTGACCGTGCCGGCGGTCACCACGTGTCCGCAGCCATCGTCGTCGAGGTCCGCAGCGGCGAGGTCACCCTGGCCGGCCGGCTGGACCGCCGCTCCGCCGTCGACCTCGCCGGTCGGCTCGCCGCCCGGGTGAGCGGCGTGGTTCAGGTGACCAACATGATCGGCTACGAGGCGGACGACACCGCCTTCGATCCGGCGCAGGTGACGCCGGTCGCCTGAGCACCACCGCAGGTCCGGCCGGCGCGCGACGACTTCGCCGGAGCGCCGCCGTCGGATCGGCCGCTCGCCTAGGCTCGGGGGCGGCCGTCCGGCGGGGTGGACGGGCGGTGCGCAGTGGTCGATGCGGGGGGCGCCGGGTGGCTGAGGCGACGGTCTCGGTGCCGCTGTGGGCCTGGGCGGCGGTCGGCGCGGTCATCGCCGTGATGCTCGTGGTCGACGTGCTCATGCACCGGGACAGCCACGTCATCGAGCTGCGGGAGGCGCTGGTCTGGAGCGGCGTCTGGATCGCCGCCGGTCTGCTGTTCGGGCTGGTCGTCTGGTTCGGCCTCGGTGGGGATTCGGCGATCGCGTACTACTCCGGCTACCTGCTGGAGAAGGCGCTCTCGGTGGACAACGTCTTCGTCTTCGCCCTGCTCTTCGGCTATTTCCGGGTGCCGCCGGGTTACCAGCACAAGGTGCTGTTCTGGGGTGTCGTGGGCGCGCTCGCGTTCCGGCTGCTGTTCATCTTCGCCGGCGCCGAACTGCTGGACCGGCTCGCCTGGGCCGGGTTCGTGCTGGGTGCCTTCCTGGTCTGGACCGGCTGGCGGCTGGCGGTGCGGGGGGAGCCGGATGTCGACCCGGAGCGAAACGCCGTGGTCCGGCTGTTCCGGCGGGTGGTCCCGACCGACGCCCGGTACCACGGCGACCGGTTCACCGCCCGCGTCGACGGCCGTCGCACGGCGACCGTGCTGCTGGTGACGCTCGTCGCCATCGAGGCCACCGACGTGGTCTTCGCCATCGACTCGGTGGCGGCGATCCTCGCGATCACCACCAACACCTTCCTGGTCTGGACGGCCACCGCGTTCGCCATGCTCGGGCTGCGCAGCCTCTACTTCTGCCTCGCCGGCCTGCTGCGCCATTTCGGTTACCTGCGCTACGGGCTGGCGCTCCTGCTCGCCTTCGCGGGGCTGAAGCTGATCCTGGCCGAGACACCGGTGGGCAAGCTGCCGGTCTGGTTGACCCTCACCGTGGTGGTCCTGACCCTTGCGGTCTCCATCGCGGCCAGCCTCATGGCCGCCCGGCGTGCCCGCGCCAACGGCTGAATCGTCAGCGGCCGACGCCGGCCGGGACAGCCGGTCGGCCAGCGCGGATCACGGTCGTCCGGGCTCGACGCGGGCGGTCACGTCGAGGTGCGCCGGCTGGCAGCCGGCGGTGGTCGCGAACCGGCGGACCGCGGCGTGGACGTGCTCGCGTACACCGGCGGTCGGGCTGTCGGCCGTCAGGTCCACCCGGATCCACACGTCGGGCCGTGGCGGCGCGCCGGTGAGCACCACCCGGGCGCGGCGTACTCCCGGGGCGCCGGTCAGGTCACGTTCCAGCGCGTGGACGAGGACGTCGGCGGCCAGTCGGGTGCGACCCGGGCGACGCCCGGGGTGACTGAGCGTGCCCCGCACCGCTGAGCCGGGTCGGCGCAGCTCCCAGGCCAGCAGCTGGTGACCCGTCAGGGCGAGCAGCGCCCCAGCGACGGCCGCGGCCAGGGTGGTCCACGGCGTGGCCAGCCGCCACCGGCTCAGCAGGCCGGCGCTGAGCAGTGCCGCACCTGGGTCGATGCCGGGCAGCACACCGAAGCTGGCCGCCAGCACCGCCGAGCCGCACACCACCAGCAGCAGCGCGACGATGGTCCACAGCAGTCGGTGTGCGGCGTCGGTCATACCGGCCGTCCGCGGGGGAGCAGCCGGACCTCGATCCGGCCGGCGCGTGGCGCGGCGAGGCGGTGCAGCTCCTGGTGCACCGCGAACTCCACCTCGGCACGGGCCGCCGGATCGCCGGTGGCGCGCACCCGGGGCCGCCACTCGGCGCCGCGCCGGCGGACCCGGACCCGGGCCCGGCGTACACCCGGCACGGTGCCCGCCGCGTCGGCCAGCCGGCGTTCCACACAGCGGCGGTGCAGATGCCAGCCGTCCCGCTCGTCGACGCGCAGCCGGACCGGGGCCCAGCGCCGCAGCTGGGCGGCCAGGACGGCGAGGCCGAGCAGCGCGGCCGCGCCAGCCACGACGCGGACCCCCGGGTCGCGCCAGCGGGTGCTGGTCAGCGTGTCGTACCAGCCGGTCCCCGCGAGCAGCGGCGCCGGGCGATCCACGGCCACCAGTAGTGCCTGCAGGGCCAGCAGCGCGCCGCCGGCCAGCAGCGCGGCGGCCAGCAGCATCGAGGCGACCCGGTTGGCGGTCCGCATGTCAGCCTCCGGCCGCCCGCCCGGTCCAGGGGACATCGACGCCGGGGACGAGCAGGTCGTCCACCGTGACGGTCACCGCCGCCACGGTGAGCCCGGTGTCGACCGCCACCCGGTCGGCGACCGCCACCCGGACCGCCTCGGCGACGGCGGGGACGCTGTGCCCGTACCAGGTGACCAGATGCAGGTCGAGGCTCACGGATCGCTCGTCCACGCGGACCGTGGCGGGGTGGGCGTCGGACACGCCCGGGACCCGGCCGGCGGCGTCGGCGGCGATCCGGGTGACGTCCGCCGGTTCGACGGCTCCCCGTTCGCGCCGGTCCGCGCCGCCACCGGCGAGGACGCCGAACTGCTGTCGCGACATGCTGACCTCCCGGCCGGTCCGCTACCGGCGACTCCGCTGGATACACCCTGCGGTGACCCTGGAACCCGGTTGTGTTGTGATACAGGTCACAGCAGCGGTCCGGGCGCTGGCGCCCTCCGGCGGCCCTTGGGACGCTTCTACAACGTTGTAACGCTCACTTCCGCTCCGAGGAGACCTCATGCGTGTTCCCCCGGCGCCGCCGGCGGCACCCGCCGCCCACCCTGCGCCCAACGGCGACGACGAGGTGCCGATCGAGGCACTCGGCGACCTCTACCGCGACGGCATCACCGCCTGCCGGGGCGCCTTCGACCCGGCCTGGGTCGAGCAGGTCGGCAACGATGTGGCCGTCGCGTTCGAAGAGGCGCGCTCCTGCCCGGACGGGGCGGTCGGTCGCGGCCCACAGCGCTGGTACGTGGAGATCCACCCGGAGCAGCTGCGCGGCTTCGTCGAGTTGGTGACCCACCCGTGGGTGGTGTCGGTCTGCCGGGCGGTGCTCGGCCCGGAGTACGAGATCGTCGAGCTGGGTTTCGACATCCCCTTCCCCGGGGCGGCGATGCAGCCCTGGCACCGGGATTTCCCCATGCCCGAGGACACCCGGCGGCAGCGGCGACTCACCTCGCTGGCGTTCAACCTGACCACCGTGGACACGGTGGAGGAGATGGGCCCGTTCGAGATCGCCCCCGGCACGCAGTGGGACGACGGCGTCGACTTCGACCACGGGATGTTCCCGCACCGTGAGCGCTACCCCCGCTACCAGCGGCGTGCCGTGCGCAAGTACCCGCAGCGCGGGGACATCTCGGCCCGGTCGGCGCTGACCATCCACCGCGGCACCCCGAACGTCTCCGGGTCGGCCCGCCCGGTGCTGGTGCTCGGCGTGGACGCCCCCGGCGCGGGCAACGCCGCACACCACGACATGGCCGTCACCCAGGGCTACTGGGAGCGCCTGCCCGCGTTGGTCCGGGAGCACCTGCCCTGCCCGGTGGTCGACCGGCTGGAGCCGATCCGGCAGAAGCACACCATCGAGGGTCTGGTGATGGGCGCCGCCGAGTAGCCGCCGGTCCGGCCGGCCGAGCGGACCCGGCCGCACCGCCGAGGCGCGCACCATGATCGACCGCCTAGACTCGGCCCGGCTCGACCGACCGGCGGATGGATCAGGCAGATGACGAGCACCGTCAGCGACGACCGTGGTTGGCTGCGGGCGTTGCCCGCCGACGGCGAGCGGGACACGCTGTTCACCCGCGCGGGTCACCGGGTGTACCCGGCGCGTCGGCTCAGCGAGCTGGTCCAGGGGCGTCCGCCCGGTGTCACCGGCAGCCAGTGGAGTTCGGCCAGCCGGGCCGGGTTCGACTTCGTGGTCTGCGCCGCCGACACCGGCCGGCCGGTCGTCGCCGTGGAGATCGGCCCGGTCGCGGCCGCCGGCTCCGCGGAGCAGCGGGCCGAGCGACTCAAGGACGCGGTGAGCGCGGCGGTCGGGCTTCCTGTGCTGCGGATCGGCTCGCCGACCCTGCGAGCGGCGGAGCACGGCCGGCGCCTGGTGGAGTACGTGATCGACGCCCGGAACTACGCGGCGGGTGGCGCCGGGGACGAGCCGCTCCCGGTGGGCTTCCGGGACATTCTCGGCCGGCTGCCGGACGGTCGGACCGGGCCGGTCAACGACCTTGGCGCGCTGGCCCGTGCGGCCGCGGTCGAGGCGTACGTCGCCCGGCGGCTGGCCGACCCGATCGTGCGGGGCCTGCACGTGCGCTGGGCGGACGGCCCGGCGCAGGGGTGGAGTTGGGTGCAGGTGCGCCCCGACGCGTGCCTGGTCGAGCGGGTTTCGGTGACCGAGCAGCGCTTCTCCTGCGGTATCAACGCGGCCCGGTTCGCCGAGGACCTCGCCACGGTCGCCGTGGGGGAACGACTGCGCGTCACCGGATCCGTCGCCCCGGACCTGCTGCCGCGCGCCGAGCTCACCGCGGAGATCGTCGCGCTGAGCCGGCGCCGGCACGAACTGGTGGGCGGTTTCGCGTTCGACCACCTCTGCGTCGACTGATCCGTTACCCGCTGCACCCGATCGACCCTCCCGGCGCGGCTCGCGCCAGATCCCGGCAATTTCCTGTGCGTCGGTTGAACCTTCCCGCTCGCCGTCCCGTACTCCTGCGCGAATGAAGAGGATCTCCCCATCCGCGTCGACGGGGCGCGGGAGACGGTGCGGAAAGGGCATCGTCGGCCATCGACACGTTACCGGGTAGGTCGCGGTGGTCGCCGCCGTGGCGTGCCATCTCACATCCGTCGGTCCGCCGAGGGCAGGAATCCACTACCGGATCGAGAAGGAGAGCAATTCGATGCGCAGGTCCACACGGGCGCGCCGGTCATCCGGCAACGCGCGGAGCAAGCGTCTGCTGGCCGTTGTCGGCACGCTCGTGGTCTTCGGCGGAGTAGTCGCCGTGACCCAGATTTCGTCGGCCCAGGACCGGCGGCCGAACAATCCCCGGCCGGCCTCTGGACAGTGTGTGCAGCCGAGCCCGGGCGCGACCGCGCCGAATGGCGGCGGCTCAACCACCCGGACGTGGCAGAACGGTCGCTGGGTGCGTAACCACTGGGGTGACGGGCAGCAGTCGGTGCCCGAGTGTGAGGACGGCAAGGACGGTACGGTCGGCAGCGGCTCGGCCGTCGCCTGCCCGGATGTGACGGCCAAGCTGCCGCAGGTGCCGGCCCGGGCCCGGGCCGAGGTGGACCGCAACCTCGCCCAGTTGCAGACCCAGATCGCCGAGGCCGACCGCCGCCTTGCCGCCGAGGGCAGCAAGGGCGAAGCCTTCATCCGCGACTCGATCCTGCAGCCGCTGGCCGCCAAGCGGCGCGCCGTGCTGAACCGGATCACGACAGCCATCGACCGGGTCGGGCCACGTCCGCAGGGTCTGGCGCAGCTCGCCGAGTGCCAGGTGCAGCCGACCGGGAACAGCGGTGGCGGCAACAGCGGTGGCGGTGACAACGGCGGTGGCAACACCGGCGGCGGTGACAACGGCGGTGGCAACACCGGTGGCGGCGACAACGGTGGCGGCAACGCTCCCGGCGCCGGTCTCGGCGTGCTGGCCAACAACTGCGACGAGAGTCAGCTCCAGCCGCACGACGGCTTCCAGAACGGCAACCGTTGCGTGAGCACCGAGTTCGGTGAGGTCGGCGCGGCCGCCAACAACCCCTCGCTGCTGATCACCCAGTTCCCCGAGCAGGTCGGTCAGAACCAGGCCTTCACCCTGCGGGTCAGCACCCGCAACCTGATCCGGGACCGCTTCCTGGCCGCAGGCCAGGGTGGGTACTACGTGGAGAGCTCGCTGCTCAACGACCAGGGCATCGTCCGCGGACACTTCCACACCGCCTGCCGGATGCTGGACAGCCTCACCACTCCGCCGGAGCCGCAGGAGGTGCCCGCGTTCTTCGTCGCCACCGAGGACGGGCGCGGTAGTGCCCAGCCGGACGAGGTGACCATCCAGATTCCGGGTCTGCCCGAGTCGGGCACCGCGCAGTGCGCGGTATGGGCCGGTGACGGCTCACACCGTCTGCCGATGATGGAGCGGGCCAACCAGACCCCGGCGTTCGACGCGGTGCGTATCGAGGTCAACTGAGTAGGAACAGATCGAGTGACCAACGGCGGCCGGTCACCGGGGCGGACAGCCCGGGTGACCGGCCGCCGCGTGTCGTCCCGGCGCACTGCCGGGGGCGGTGCCCCTCGAAGTGCGCCCTGGGCGGAGGACGGCCGGCGAAAATCCGACGGGGCCACGCCGTTTCCGGCGAGACCCCGTCCCCGTGTCGTGCGGTCAGCGGTTCTTGTACGCCTCGACGACCTCGACCGGGATCCGGCCCCGCTCGGAAATCTTGTAGCCGTTCTTGACGGCCCATTCCCGGATGGCCCGGTTCTGCTCCCGATCCATTCCGGCGCCGCTGGGTCGCCCCGGCCGCCGAACTGTGCGGGTGTTCTCCACCGGGCCCCGGCCGATCCGGCGGCCCGCATTGATGTACGGATCCAGCGCCTTGCGCAGGACGCCCGCATTCTCGTCCGAGACATCGATCGTGTAGGCCACGCCGTCAAGACTGAACTCGACGGTCCGGTCGGCCTTCCCACCGTCGAGGTCGTCGGTCAGCACCGTGATTACTTTTCTCGCCATTGCCGATTACTCCCTGTGTGTGGCGGGATGTGTCCAAAGTCTGACCTATCACCCCGGGAAACCGCAACAATATGCGTCCCATTCATTTCGGCGCGTCGCGATTTCCCGGTCACAAAACCGCGAACGGAAGCTGAATCGCGGAAGGGTCCGCCTCAATCGCCGAGCAGGCCGGCGTGCCCGGCGACCGCGGCGGCCTCCGCCCGGTTGGATACCCGCAGCTTGCGCAGCAGCGCGGCGGTCATCCGTTTCACCGTCCGCTCGGAGACGTGCAGCTCCTCGGCGATGTCGACGGTGTTGCGCCCGGCGGCGATCGCCCGCAGCAGCCGACGCTCCTCGTCGTCGAGGTCGACAGGTGCGGCGCGTGACGGGCGCAGAACGGCGCGCAGCAGTTCGGCCGGCAGCACCGCCCAGCCGTCGAGGATGGCGACCAGCGGCGGGAGCAGCTCCTCCGGCTCGCTGGTCTTCGGCAGGAATCCTTCGGCGCCGGCCCGCAGCGCCTCCAGCGCGGGCGCCGGGTCGGCGGAACCGGACATGGCGACCACTCGTACGCGTGGGGTCGTCCGCCGGATCGCGGCCACCGCCCGGATGCCGCCGGGTGGCGGCATGTGCAGATCGACCAGGGCCAGGTCGGGGTGGCAGCGGCTGACCAGGGCGGCTGCGGAGGCGGCGTCGCCGGTCGAGCCGACCACCTCGGCGCGGCCGTTGGTGGTCGCCGGGAGCAGCAACTCGAGGCCACGGACGAAGAGGGGGTGGTCGTCCACGACAGCGAGTTTGATGGTGGCGGCGTCCGGCATGTCTGCGCCGTTCCCCAGCGGGTACTGATCATGCCAGTACGCACCAGACGAGGGGAGTCGGGTGGATGCGCGCACGGAGCGGTTTGCACGGCCTGCTGCGAGGATTGCGCCGGACCGAGCCGGTACCCGGTGCGCCACGGCCCCCGGAGGCCGACTCCGAGTTGCTGCTGCGCGTGCTGTGCCACGAGTTCCGTACCCCGGTCAGCACCCTGACCTCGTTGACCCGCGCGCTCGCCGACGAGCGCCGGGAGCTGACCGGCGCCGACCGGCGGGCCATCACCGAGCTGGCCCGCGACCAGGCCGTCCACCTGCAGAGCCTGCTGCGCGGCGCGGCCGCCGGGACCGGGGCGCTGGCGTTGGCTCCCCAGCCGGAGCCGCTCGTGCCGCTGGCCGGGATCCTGCGCGAGGCCGCCGCGCTGGTGCCGGCGGACCGGCGGCGAGCCCGGGCCACCCGGCGCGCCGGCTCCTGTCCGGTGCCGTCCGGCCGGACCCGGCAGGTGCTGGTGAACCTGGTGGAGAACGCCTTGCGGCACGGGCCGGCGGAGGGCCAGGTCGGCATCCACGCCGAGCTGGGCCGCCGCGGGCTGAGCATCCTCGTCACCGACGAGGGTCGGGTGGACGACGCGCTGCTGGACGCGATGCGCCGCCCGGCGCCGGTGGCCGGGATGTCCGGCCTCGGTCTCTGGATCGTGCGGCAGTTGTTGGCGGCCGACGGGGGAGCGCTGCGGGTGCACCGGTTGCGGCCGCGTGGTGTGGCGCTGGAGGTGCTGCTGCCGGTGGTCCGCCCGGTGCGCTGACCCCGCCGGGACACGGGTTGGCCCGGCCGGGTCACCGGGGTGGGAATCTCCTCGCATCAGCTCCCGGCACCGAGGAGGACCCGATGTTCGGCCATGTCAAGGACCTGCAGTTCGAGGCCAAGCCGGACGGCCCGGACGCCGCGTTCGCCCGCCGGTTGCAGGAGATCCTGGGCGGCAAGTGGGGCGAGATGACCGTCGCCAACCAGTACCTCTACCAGGGCTGGAACTGCCGGCTGCCGGGCAAGTACAAGGACCTGCTGCTCGACGTCGGCACCGAGGAGATGGGCCACGTCGAGATGATCGCCACCATGATCACCCGCCTGTTGGAGAACGCGCCACTGTCACTGCAGGAAGCCGCCGACGACAACCCGATGGTCGCCGCGGTCTACGGCGGGTCGAACCCGGCGCACTTCATCCACGGCGGTGGCGGCGCCCTGCCCACCGACAGCAACGGCGTGCCCTGGAACGGCGCGTTCATCACCGCCAGCGGCAACCTGATGGCCGACTTCCAGCTCAACGTCACCGCCGAGGCGCAGGGCCGCCTGCAGGTGGCCCGGCTGTTCAACATGACCGACGACCCCGGGGTCAAACAGATGCTGCGCTTCCTGCTGGCCCGCGACACCATGCACCAGAACATGTGGATGGCCGCCATCGAGCAGCTCAAACAGGACGGCCTGGAGGAGATGCCGGTGCCGGACGCCTTCACCGACTCCAAGCAGTTCACCGACGAGTTCAGCTACACCTACCTGGACTTCTCTCCCGGCCAGGACGCCGCGCAGGGCCGCTGGGCCTCCGGGCCCAGCCCGGACGGCAAGGGCGAGTTCAGATACGACGGCAACCCCCGCGCACACGCCCCCGAGCCGGTGCTCGCACCCGGCGATCCCCGCCTGTACGGCACCAACCCGGATCCGGCGGGCGACCCGCACGAGGTCGCCCGCTGACGCCGACGAGCCCGCCGCCCGCCCGTACGCCGAAGGAGGAACGATGTCGTCAGTCGCCACACCCGACCGCGACGCCGGTGTGGTCCCCGTGGCCCGCACCCGGCTGAAGCTGGTGGTCTCGGCCGGGTCGACCGTGCTCGCCGCTGTCGCCGGGCTGCCCGGCCGGATCGTGGTCGCCCTGGCCGTGATCAGCCTGGCGATTCCGCTCGCGGTCGCGGTGGCCGGTGGCGGGCGGGTGGCGCGTGAGCTGCTGTTTCCGGTCCGTCGTCCGACGCGGGACAGTGGTCTGGGTCACAGCCCGGAACAAGGGGAACGCTTTGTTACTTGAGTGAGACACGCTCAAGTCAACGCGATAGCAGGTGTTCGATGGCAACTCTTCCGGTACTTCCCCTGACCGACACCGTGCTGCTGCCCGGCATGGTCATCCCGGTGACCCTCGACCCGACCACCCAGGCCGCGGTGGACGCGGCCCGCGCGACCGGTGACCGCAAGCTGCTGGCCGTGCCCCGGATCGACGGCGAGTACGGCCCGGTGGGCACCGTCGCCACCATCGAGAAGGTCGGCCGGCTGCCCGACGGCGAACCGGCCGCGGTCGTCCGCGGCCTGTCCCGGGCCCGGATCGGCTCCGGCGTGCCCGGCCCGGGCGCCGCGCTCTGGGTCGAGGCGACCGAACTACCCGAACCCGCCCCCGCCGGTCGGGCGCGTGAGCTCGCCCGCGAGTACCGCGCCCTGATGACGTCGGTGCTCCAGCAGCGTGGCGCGTGGCAGGTCATCGACGCGATCGAGCGGATGACCGACCTGTCCGAGCTGGCCGACTCGGCCGGCTACGTCTCCTGGCTGAGCCTCGAGCAGAAGACCGAGCTGCTCGCCGCGCCGGACGTCACCGCCCGGCTGGAGCTGCTGGTCGGCTGGGTGAAGGAACACCTGGCCGAGCAGGAGGTCACCGAGCAGATCAACACCGACGTCCGCGAGGGGCTGGAGAAGTCCCAGCGGGAGTTCCTGCTCCGCCAGCAGCTCGCCGCGATCCGCAAGGAGCTGGGTGAGGACGAGCCGGACGGCTCGGCCGACTACCGGTCCCGGGTCGAGGGCGCCGACCTGCCGGAGAAGGTCCGCGAGGCGGCCCTGCGCGAGGTCGGCAAGCTGGAGCGGGCCAGTGACGCCTCCCCGGAGGCCGGCTGGATCCGTACCTGGCTGGACACCGTGCTCGAGATGCCGTGGGGGACGCGTACGCAGGACAACACCGACCTGGCCGCGGCGCGGGCGGTGCTCGACGCCGACCACGCCGGCCTGGCCGACGTGAAGGACCGCATCCTGGAGTACCTCGCGGTGCGCAACCGCCGGGCCGAGCGCAACCTCGGCGTGGTCGGCGGTCGCGGCTCCGGTGCGGTGCTGGCCCTCGCCGGCCCTCCCGGGGTCGGCAAGACCAGCCTCGGCGAGTCGGTGGCCCGGGCGCTCGGCCGCAACTTCGTGCGGGTGTCGCTCGGCGGCGTCCGCGACGAGGCGGAGATCCGCGGTCACCGGCGCACCTACGTGGGCGCGCTGCCCGGCCGGATCGTCCGCGCGCTGCGTGAGGCCGGCTCGATGAACCCGGTCGTGCTCCTCGACGAGGTGGACAAGCTGGCCGCCGGCTACGCCGGCGACCCGGCCGCCGCCCTGCTGGAGGTCCTCGACCCGGCACAGAACCACACCTTCCGGGACCACTACCTGGAGGTCGACCTGGACCTGTCCGACGTGCTCTTCCTGGCCACCGCCAACGTGGTGGAGACCATTCCCGGCCCGCTGCTGGACCGGATGGAGCTGGTCACCCTGGACGGGTACACCGAGGACGAGAAGGTCGCCATCGCCCGGGACCACCTGCTGCCCCGGCAGCGGGAGCGGGCCGGGCTGACCGCGGACGAGGTGAGCATCGCCGACGAGGCTCTCGCGTTGATCGCGGGGGAGTACACCCGGGAGGCCGGAGTCCGGCAGCTCGAACGTGCCCTCGCCAAGATCCTGCGCAAGGTGGCCGTGGCGTTGGCGACCGACCCGGCGCCGGTACGCGTGGACACCGGCAACCTCGCCGGCTACCTGGGCCGGCCGAAGTTCACCCCGGAGTCGGCCGAGCGCACCGCGGTGCCGGGCGTGGCCACCGGCCTCGCCGTCACCGGCGCCGGCGGGGACGTGCTCTTCATCGAGGCGACCAGCATGGAAGGCGAGCCCGGTCTGACCCTGACCGGTCAGCTCGGTGACGTGATGAAGGAGTCGGCGCACATCGCCCTCTCCTACCTGCGCTCCAACGGGCGCCGGCTGGGCATCGACCCGAACGCCCTGGCGGGCCGCCGGATCCACCTGCACGTCCCGGCGGGTGCCGTGCCCAAGGACGGCCCCAGCGCCGGCATCACCATGGTGACCGCGTTGGCGTCGCTGGTCACCGGTCGACCGGTCCGCCCGGAGTTCGGGATGACCGGCGAGGTGACGCTCTCCGGTCGGGTGCTGCCGATCGGCGGGGTGAAGCAGAAGCTGCTCGCCGCGCACCGGGCCGGCCTCACCGAAGTGATCATCCCGGCGCGCAACGAGCCGGACCTGGACGACCTGCCGGCCGAGGTGCGTACGGCGCTGACCGTGCACACCCTCGCCGACGTGGCCGACGTGCTCGCCCTGGCGCTGCGCCCGGCCGACGTCAAGGCGCTGGACGGTCCGGCGCTCTTCGCGGCCTGAGGCACCACCACGATGACCCCCGCCGTCTCTCCGACGGCGGGGGTCATTGGTGTACGGGCAGAGGGCTACTGTCTCGCTTGAACCCTCAACTACCTCTCCGCCGTGCGGCGGTACCCCCGGAGGAACCCCCCGTGAACCTGGTGCTCTGGATCATCCAGATCCTGCTCGCCGTCGTCTTCGCCGGCGCCGGCACGGCCAAGCTGACCCAGCCGAAGAACAAGCTGCGCGATCTGATGCGCTGGGTGGACCCCGTCCCGCCGCACCAGGTCAAGGCGCTCGGCGCCGCCGAGTTGCTGGCCGCCATCGGGCTGGTGCTTCCGCCTCTCACCGGCATCGCCACCGTGCTCACCCCGCTCGCCGCGGTCGGCCTGGTCATCGTCATGATCGGCGGCATCCTGGTGCACCTGCGCGACATGAAGAGGCAGGACACCGACGACCAGCGCCGGACGGAGTTGCAGGGCGTCGTGACCTGCACGGTGCTGCTCGTCCTCGCCGCGGTCGTGGCGTGGGGCCGATTCGGCCCGTACTCCTTCTGATCCTCGCGCCGGCGACCGTCGTACCCGACGGTCGCCGGCGGTCCGTTCAGCGGTCGCCGCCGCGGTCCCGACGCACTGTGGCCTTGCGGCCCTTGATGGTGCTGGAGCGCAACCCGGAGATCACCTCGTCGGCCACGCCCTGCGGCACCTCCACCAGCGAGAACCGGTCGGCGATCTCGATGGAGCCGATGTCCCGGCCGCTGATCCCGGTCTCCCCGGTGATCGCGCCGACCAGGTCCTGCGGGCGCACCCCGGCGCGCCGGCCCAGGCCGACGAAGACCTGGACGGTGTTGCCACCCATTCGCGGCCGACCGCCACCGCGCCGATCGCCGCCCCGCCCACCGGCCTCCGGCCGGCCCTCGCGCGGGCCGCGTACCGGCACCTGCGGGATCTCCTCCTCGTCGTCCGAGCCCGGGGAGGTCACCTCATGTGCCAACTTCACCGCGGCTAGGGCCACCTCCATCAGGTCGAACTCGTCCGTCAGCGTCTCCACGATCACCCGGAACGGGTCGAGGTCGTCCTCCAGCAGGCTCTCCCGCAGCGCCGCCTGGGTCAGCTCCAACCGGCGGGTGCGCATGTCCGCCACCGTCGGGATCTTGTCGATGGTGATCCGCTGGCCGGTCACCCGCTCGATGGTCTTCAGCATCCGGTGCTCGCGCGGCTCGGCGAGGGTGATCGCCACGCCCTCCCGCCCGGCCCGGCCAACCCGGCCGATCCGGTGCACGTACGACTCCGGCGCCGACGGCACGTCGTAGTTGACCACGTGGGTCAGCTGCTCGACGTCCAGCCCGCGGGCCGCCACGTCGGTGGCGACCAGCAGGTCGGCGGTGCCGGCCCGCAACCGACCCATCACCCGGTCCCGCTGCTCCTGGCTCATCCCGCCGTGCAGCGCCTCGGAGCGGTAGCCCCGGCCGTTCATCGTCTCGGTCAGCCGGTCCACCTCCTCCCGGCTCCGGCAGAACACGATCGCCGCGGTGGGCGACTCCACGTCCAGCACCCGGCCCAGGGCGGCGGGCTTGTGCGCCCGGGTCACGATGTACGCGCTCTGCCGCACCCGGGGCGCCTCGCCGGCCACCTGCTGCTCCCGGCCGATCTCGATGCGTACCGGCTCACGCAGGTGCTGCCGGGCCATCCCGTCGATCCGGGACGGCATCGTGGCCGAGAAGAGCACGGTCTGGCGCTGCGCCGGCGCGTGCTCCAGGATCGCCTCGATGTCCTCGGCGAAGCCCATGTCGAGCATCTCGTCGGCCTCGTCGAGCACCACCGTGGCCAGCCCGCCCAGCCGCAGCGTGCCCCGGGCGATGTGATCGAGGGCCCGGCCCGGGGTGGCCACCACCACGTCCACCCCGCTGTCCAGGGCCCGCAGCTGCCGCCCGATCGGCTGCCCACCGTAGATCGGCAGCACCCGGGCGCCCAGGTCCTTGCCGTAGCGGTGGAACGCCTCGGACACCTGCACCGCCAGCTCCCGGGTCGGCACCAGCACCAACGCCACCGGGTCCCCGCCGTCGCGGTGAGCCGACATCCGGTGCAGCAGCGGCAGTGCGAACGCCGCCGTCTTGCCGGTGCCGGTGGCCGCCTGGCCCAGCAGGTCCCGACCGTCCAGCAGCGGTGGGATCGCCTCCCGCTGGATCGGGGTGGGCTCCTCGTAGCCGAGGGCGGCCAGCGCGCCCAGCAGTTCGGCGCGCAGCCCCAGCTCCGTGAAGGCGTTCGCCTCGTCGGTGCCGTCGGGGGTGGTGTCGGTCGGTGCGTCGTGCTGTGCAGGTGCGGAACTCATGCGCCAAGCCTTTCATCACGCCGCCGGACCCGCTGCGGCGACCGGCACAACGCGCCGCGGAAGCCGCCCGCCGTCCCGTGCCGGCGGGCGGTCCGCTCAGCCGTTGGTCAGGATCGCCAGGATCACGGCGACTCCCACAACCGCGTCGAGTACGCCGCACCACTCGGCGTAGCCGCGCGGCACCACCCGGCCGCTGCGGTGGTGGACCAGGTCCCAGCCGGCGTGCGCGAGCCAACCGAACGCCACCAGCCACGCGGCGGTCCGTCCGCCGGCCGTGACCGCGATCAGAGTCAGGGCGACCCAGCCGACCAGGCCGAGCAGTTGGGTGGTGAGCACGCCCGGTCCGCGTAGTGTGCCGCGGGCCAGGCCGATCACCAGGTACCCGCCGGGCAGCACCAGCATCGTCCACGGGCTGAGCACCTTCGGGTCGAACACCAGGTCCAGGCCCATCAGCAGCGCCAGCCCGGTCGGCCAGCGGTGGGCGAGCGCCACCACGGCCGGATGCCGGCGTACCGCCACCGGCGTCTCGTGCCGGTGCCGCACCGCGACCAGCACCATCGCCGGCACCATCAGCAGATGGCCGCCGAGCAGCATCGCGTCGGCGTCCAGCAGGCCGGCCCACATCGGCGCGAACAGCAGCAGGAACGGGACGTACATCGCGGCGGCCATCTCGCCGACCGCGAGCCAGCGATGCGCCCGGTAGCGCATCCAGACCGTCATGCCGATGGTCATGTCGGTGGCCATCACCAGGGCGGCCACCTCCGGCCGGCCCAGTGGGCCGGCGAGCCCCAGCGTGACGCCGGCCGCGTCCCACAACGGGCCGAGCAGCAGCATGCCGGCGACCATGGCGAGCGCCATCTCGGCGAGGTGCCGCAGCAGGTGCCGCGTGCCGCCGGCCGGCACGGTGGCGGGTGTCGTGCCCGGCGGCGCCGGCCGGTCGGTCGGCAGCGGACCGGTCGGCGGTACGGCGAGTGTGTCGGTGTGCGTCCATGTCTTCCCCATGCCGTCCAGCCTGGCGAAGTCACCGGCGCGTGGGCAGGCCCGGCCGTCACCGGAAATCCGTGCGGATCGCACGGCTCGACCGTGACATCCCGCAGGGGTGGGCCGGGCGCGCAGCGGTCCTAGTATTCGGTGCGTGGCGAGCGAGGCGGTGACTCCGCGGGCGGACCGCCGGCTGCGCCGGGCCCGCCAGGCGACCCTGCTGTCGCTGGCCACCGGCGTCTGGGCGAGCGTTCTGCTGCCCGCCGTCGGTCTGGCCCGGGACAGCGCCCCGGGCCGCGTCGCGCTCGGCGCGGTCGGCATCCTCGCCTTCGCGGCCGCCCAGACCGCCGTGCTGTACGCGGCGGTGACCCCGTGGCTCGACCAGCGCTGGCGGCGCCGCGCCCAGCTGGGCCTGGCGGGGGTGGCGGTGCTGACCGTTCCGCTGGTGGGGCCGGTGGCGGCGGGTGTCTGGCCGACCTGGGCCTGGTTGGGCGCCTCGCTGATCGGCATGGCGCCGTTGCTGGTGCGCCTGCCGGCCGTACTGGCGGTGATCGCCGGCACGCTCCTGGTGTCGGCGGGCGTGGCGTGGTGGACCGGCGGATCCGTCGGGCGGTACCTGATCGTGACCGGCGGAGTCGGAGTGACCATCGCGGCGGTCAACTGGTTCCAGGTGTGGTTCTGGGATCTGCTCGTGGAGGCCCGCCAGGGCCAGGCCGCCCAGGCCCGCCTGGCGGCTGCCGAGGAGCGGCTGCGCTTCGCCCGGGACGTGCACGACGTGCTGGGGCACAGCCTCACCGTTATCGCGTTGAAGGCCGAGCTCGCCGCCCGGCTCGCCCCGGTCGATCCGGAGCGGGCCGGCCGGGAGGCAACCGAGGTGCAGCGGCTCGCCGCGTCCGCGCTGACCGAGGTCCGCGAGACCGTGCACGGCTACCGCGCGGTCGACCTCGACGAACAATTGGCGGCCGTGGCGGGCGTACTGCGCTCCTGCGGGGTGCGCTGCACTGTGCTTCCGCCAGAGGTCGACCTGCCGCAGCCCGCCGCCACCGAGCTGGCGGCGGTGCTGCGCGAGGCGGGCACCAACGTGCTGCGGCACAGCCGGGCCGCCTGGTGCCGGATCCACATTCATCGGGAGGACGACGTGGTCAGGATGACGGTGGCCAACGACGGCGCCGACGACCGTGGACCGGACGCGCACAGCCACGGCCTGCGCGGGCTGGCCGACCGGCTCGCCGCTGCCGGGGGCGAGTTGCGGGTGCGCCGCGAGGACGCGGTGTTCACCCTGGAAGCCACCGTGCCGGTGACCCCGTGATCCGCGTCCTGCTCGCCGACGACGAGGACCTCATCCGGGTCGCGGTCGCCGCGCTCCTCGGCCTGGAGCCGGACATCGAGGTGGTGGCACAGGCAGCCGACGGGCCGACGGCGGTCACCGCGACACTGGCGCACCGCCCGGACGTGGCCGTCGTGGACCTGGAGATGCCCGGCCTGGACGGCATCGGAGTGGCCGCCGAGCTGGCCCGGGCCCGACCCGAGTGCGCGGTGGTCGTGCTGACCGGGCACGGGCGTCCGGGGCATCTGCGCCAGGCGCTGACCGCTGGCGCCCGAGGGTTCCTGCCCAAGGGCGCGCCGGGCGGCGCGCTGGCCGACGTGATCCGCCGGGTGCACGGCGGCGGCCGGTACGTCGACCCGTCGCTGGCCGCCGACGCGCTGACCCTGCCGCCGTGCCCGCTGACCCCTCGGGAGCTGGAGACGCTGCGGCTGGCCGAGTTCGGGGCCCCGGTCGCGGTGATCGCCCGCCGGGTGCACCTGTCCACCGGCACAGTGCGCAACCACCTCTCCGCCGCCGTGCAGAAGCTCGGCGCGGCCGACCGGGCCGATGCGGTGCGTACCGCCCGGGACAACGGCTGGCTCTGACCGGCCTACCCGCCGATGGTCTGCCGAGAGTGCGGCGTCGCCAGGTGGACCGTTTTGTCGCGAGCCGCCCGGGCCGGTGAGCGGGAGAGCTGCTCGACCGCGGGCGACCCTACTGTGCGTCCCGCTAGCGTGGACGGATGCGTACGGTCGAACTGGTCTGCTCGGCCGGATTGGACGCCGAGGTGCGGGCCGCCTGGGACCGGCTGGCTGCGGCCGGCCTGCCCAGCCTGGCCCGCAACACCCACCCGACCAACCGGCCGCATCTGACCCTCGCCGCCGTCGACGAGTTTCCGCCCGGGGTCGAGCACCGTCTGGCCGAGTTGTTCGACGGCGCACTGCCGGTGCCGGTCACGCTCGACCGCATCGTCGTCCTCGACGGCAGCGCGCCGCTGGTCTGGCTCGTCCGACCAACGCCGGCGCTGACCGCGCTGCACGCCGCCGCCTGGGACGTGCTCACCGACGCCGCCGGGCACCGGCCCTGGCACGCGCCGGGTGTGTGGGTGCCGCACCTGAGCGTGGCACTGCGGTTCCGCAACGCGGACCTGCGGCTGGCTCGGGCGGTCGCCGGCGGTCAGCGGCCGACGGGCGCGTTTGTCGCGGCCCGTAGCTACGACGCCGCGGACCGGTCGGTGACGCCGCTGACCCGTCAGCACATCTGATCGCCCGCGACCGTCCGATTCGCCAGGGGCATCGGGCCGTCATCAACGCAGGTGAGGCCTCAGTTGCTGCTCCCACCACCATCGCCGCCCCCGCCATCGCCGGCGCCATACAACTCGCCGTCGCCGCCACCACCGCCGCCCGCACCACCGCCGTAGCCGTGGCGGCCGTCGTTGAAGGGCAGATCGCCGCGGATGCCGGGTGGCTTGGGCCGTCTGCCCGGCCCTCCGAGGTGTTGCAGGCAGACCCGGTTGGCGACCGGGAAGCACTCGCCACGCCCTCCGCAGTCGGCCAGGTAGCGGTTGCCATCTTGGATGCGGAGCTCCTGGTCCACCCGGAACAGCAGGGGAAGACCGGTTGGGCCGCATTCCTCGTCGCGGCGGCCACAGCTCAGAGTGGCCAGCAGCCGAGGGTTGCGATTGACGGTGCCGGCGCTCGTCGCAGACCTCGGCTGGTGGTGCAGAAGGCGCCCGAACGCGGCGTCGCAGAAGGTGGCGTAGTCCCGCTTATGCAGGGTCAGCTCCTGCCACAGATCGTCCACGATCACCGACGGCATCGAAAGCTTCGCGTCGGAGTGGCGGACGACGAGCCGGAACCATTGGCGGGTCGCGGCTTCGACCAGGCGGATGTCGTCGCCGCTGAGATGGGGATGCTGATTCAGGAGACGCTGACGTCCGCTGGCAGGAAACTGCAGGTCGTCAACGGCGCGAAGCCGGGGAGGGGTGCTGTCGCTTCTGAGCCTCGTCCAGATCATGCGGCTACTTCTATCCGCCCGCGATGCGAGCGCTAGGGGCCGGACTTGCCACAGTGGCGTCGCGGCCCCTTCAGAGTACGTCCGCAGGCAAGCACGGCACTCGACGCCGACATCGCGCCGAGCCCCGGGGCCTCCGTCCACGCGACGGAGGCCCCGGGTATCTGTCCGTCGACCGCCTCAGCGGTAGAAGCGCAGGTAGTCGAACTCGGCGGTGACCGGCGGCTCGGCGCCGCCGTGCGCGACCAGGCCGATCCTCGGAGTGGTGTCGGCCGGGAAGGTCCAGACCGCACCCCACGTCCACCTCCGCCCGTCCCGGCTGGAGCCGGCCCGGAACTCGTGCTCTCCGGTGGTCGGGTCGACGTGGTGCGCCAGCCGCAGCCAGGTGGTGGTGGCCGGGGTGCCGACGATGCTGCCGCCGTACACCGGTTGGCCGGCGAAGGGCAGCTCGTAGCCGTACTCGACCTGCCGGGTGTTCCAGATCGCCACCTGGGCCAGTCGGGCGAACCGGTCGTCGTCCACGTACGCGACCAGCCCGGCCTGCTGGTAGTTGCGAACCGTCTCCTCGCCCAGGTCCAGCGTCACCTTGGTCTCCGCCACGTAGTCGGCGGGCGGCGCGTCACGCAGCAGCACCCCTGCGGTGTTGCCGGTGCCGGTCAGGTCGGCGGCCTGCACCGGCCAGCGCAGCGCGCCGCCGATGACGGTGGCCGCCGGGTCCTCGCGTACCCACCGCCAGTCGCCGTCGAGCCCGTCGCCGAACTCGTCGGAGTACGCCCGCAACGGCGCGCCGATCCGGGGCTCGGGGACGGCCCGCCGTGCCGGCTGGTAGAGCCGGGCCACGCCGACGTTGTCGAACACCGCCGGGCCGCCGCTGGCGGCCAGTCCGGGCCGACCGGCGACCGGACGGTTCAGCCGCAGCGACACCACGGCGAGCTGGTCACCGAGCCGGGCCGGGCTCAGCTCGGCGGTGAGGTGCCGGCCGCGTACCTCGACGGCCAGGTTGTGCCGGTCGGCCAGGTCGAGCCCGGCGGGCAGCGGCGTGGTGGCACGCCGGTCGCCGTCGCGGGCCACCAGCCGGCCGCCGGCCGCGTCCACCCGGACCTCGACCCGGTCGCCGAGGGTGATCCCGGCGGTGGTCGCGCCGGTCAGACGCAGGTCGGCCTCCGCCCGCACGTCGCCGCCGACTGTGGTACGGCTGATCAGCCCGCCACTGCCGGTGAGCTGGCCGTCGGCGACCCGCCACTCGCCGGCGCCACGTCGCCAGCCGGACAGCCCGGCGGCGTCGAACCGGTCGTCGACGCGGCCAGTGGTCACCGGCGCGGGCCGGTTGCCCTCGGACGGGCCGGCGCCGGCGTTCACCGTCGGCCAGCCGTCGATCCAGTCGAGCCGGTCCAGCAGCATCGGACGTTCGTTGATGCCGAACGGCTCGTCCAGGTACGGATCGTCGCGGCCGATGGCGTGGTAGACGATCCAGTCCTGACCGGACAGGTCAGTGAGGAATCCGTTGTGCCCGGTGCCGATCCACCGGTTGCCGTTCTGGGTGAGCACCGGCGTGCCGCCGGCCCGGGACGCGGTCAGCGAGACCCCGTCGCGGTCGGTGAACGGGCCGCGTGGGCTGCGCGCGCGTCCGACCTGGACGGAGTAGCCGGTGGCCGGGCCGGCGCAGCAGTTCGCGGTGGAGGCGAACAGGTAGTACCACCCGTCGTGGCGCAGCACGTAGCTGCCCTCGAACTTGTTGTCGATCGCCACCAGCGTCGGCGAGCCGACCGCGGTCAGCCCGTCCGGGCTCAGCTCGGTGACCGAGATGCCGCCGTAGTAACTGCCGTGGTAGAGGTAGCTGTGGCCGTCGACGTCGGTGAACTGGCTGGGGTCGATGGTCCACAGGTAGCCGCCACCACCGCCGGGACGCGGGGCGACAACCGGCTGGGCCGCGAAGGTCCACGGCCCGGTCGGGGTGGGGGCGGTCGCCGCGCCGATGGCGTAGTCGCTGCCCTCGGTGGAGACGGTGGTGTCGGTGACCGTCACGTACATGACCCACCGGTCGCCGAGGCGGCGCACGTCCGGCGCCCAGAATGCCGCGCCGGGCGCCGCGTACGGCGGGCGCTGGTCGGGGCCGAACGCGTCGCCGACGTACGTCCAGTCGACCAGGTCGGCCGAGCGGGCGGTGGGCACCCGGTGGAACTCGTGCTCGCCCTCGCGGAGCGGGTCGGTGGTGCCGTACGCGTACCAGAAGCCGTCGTCGCCGCGGACGATGACCGGGTCGGCGAAGGTGTCGCCGACGGCGGTCGAGACCGGGTTGCGGTAGCGGGACGGGCCGTCGGAGCCGGCTGCGGGAGTGGGTGCGGTCGCGGTCAGGATCAGACCGAGCGCGGCGGCGAGCGCGCCGCCACGGCGGAGATGTCGCATGTGGACCTGCCTCGGGGGAGGTTGGCGGTGCATCGACAGGGCGGTGTGTGCACCCGTTTCTACAACGATGGATACAACGTTGTAAAGGCCGCTGGCGCCGGACCCTGCCGGCCGGGACGCCCCTGGGCAGGGCGATGATGGGGCGATGAGCACTGTCACCGAGGGCCGGGGGATGACCGAGCTGGCCGCCCTGCTGGCCGACGGCACCCGGGCCGGCATCTGCCTCGCGCTGCTCGACGGCCGGGCCTGGACCGCCGGGGAGCTGGCCCGCCGGGCGGGAGTCGCGCCGTCGACGGCCAGCGACCACCTCACCCGGCTGGTCCGGGGTGGGTTGCTGGTCGAGGAGCGACAGGGCCGGCACCGCTACCTGCGGCTGGCCGGGCCGTCGGTGGCCCAGCTGATCGAGAGCCTGGCCGGGCACGCCCCGAGCCCACCCGCGCCGACGGGGTCGCTGCGGGCGTCCAACGCGAGTGCCGCGATGGCGTACGCCCGCACCTGCTACGACCACCTCGCCGGGCGGCTGGGCGTGCAGATGTACGACGCGCTGCTGGCCGACGGGCGACTGGACCGGGCCAGCGGGCTGACGCTGACGCCCGACGGGTGGGCGTGGGCGGCCGGGCTGGGCGTACCCGTGGACGTGCTGCGCGCCGCTCGGCGCCCGGTGGTGCGCGACTGCCTGGACTGGACCGAGCGCCGGCCGCACCTGGCCGGGGCGCTCGGCGCGGCGCTCTGCCGTCACTTCGCCGAGCTGGGCTGGACGACCCGGGGCGCCGGCCGCGCCGTCCGACTCACCCCGACCGGTCGATCCGCCCTGGCCGCGACCCTGAACATCCCCGAAGACGCCCTCGGCGCCACGCCGCCTGCGCCAACCACCGGCGGCCGCGCCTGACCCCTCACGGCTGAGTCAGCCGCACCATCCCGGCTCTGACGGCCCCCGCGAGCGTCCAGGCGGGCCCGGGAGTCAGGATCGAGCACGATCATGCCCGCGCGGCACGGCGAGGCGCGATTGTTCGGTGGGGGCCGAAGGGTTCGGGTTCTACGGTCGGGCGGTGACTGATGACTGGCCGGTTGTTCCGTCCGCTGCCGGAGTCCCGGCGTGCGGGCCTCCCAGGTTCGAGACCGACAGCGGATGGTGGGTGACCCGGCACGCCGACGTTCTGGCCGCGCTGACCGGGCCCGCCTTCCAGGTACCGCCCGTGGACGGCGGTCCGCCCGGCACCCTCGCCTGGCTGCGCGGCGCGGTCAGCCGGTTCAGCCCGGCCGAGCGGCACGCCGAGCGTCGCGCGATCGGGGTGTCCGCGCTGTCCGCGCTGGACCCGGACGAGCTACGGCAGGAGGCGGCCCGCCGGACCGCCGCCGCCCTGGACGATGCCGGTGACCACCTCGACGTGATGCGCGAACTGGCCAGGTCGGTGCCGCCGCGGGTGCTGGCCGGCCGGCTCGGCCTGACCGATCCGGTCGCCGCCGGTACGGCGGTCGCGGCCGTCGCCGCCGCGTACCACCCGGGGGTTGACCCGGCGCTGGTCCGGCGGGCCGACCGGGCGGTGGCCACACTGCTGGAGCTCTGCCCGCCCGCCCGGCCGGAGGTACGGGCGAACCTGATCGGCCTGCTGGTCCAGGCCTGCGACGCGACCGCCGGCCTGATCGGCGCCGCGGCTCATCACCTGCTCCCCACGCCCGCCCGCCGCGCGTCCGCCGTACCGTCCGGGAGGGCTGACCCGCTGGCCCGCGACGCGACGGCGGACCTGCTCGCGGAGGTCTTGCGGCTCGACCCGCCGGTGCGGGCCACCCGGCGGGTCACCGTCGCCGCGGTACGACTCGGCGGCCAGGACCTACCGCCGAACAGCCCCGTGCTGCTCCGGTTCGACGCCGCCAACCGTGACCCGGAGGCGTTCGCCGAGCCGTCCGCGTTCCGACCCGGCCGGCCCGAAGCCGGGCTGCTCACCTTCGGCGCGGGGGAGCGCGGCTGCCCCGGCGACCGGCACGCGCTGGCGCTCGCCACCGGGGTGCTCGACGTGCTGGGCGAGCGCTGCCTGCGCACCGACGCCGTGCTGTGCCACGAGCCGCACCCGACCCTGCGCGTTCCGACGATCCTGGAGGTGACCGTCCGATGACCGACCGCCGCGCGGCGTTCCACGCCCTGCACCACACCGACCGCCCCCTGCTGCTGCCGAACGCCTGGGACCACGCCTCGGCGGCGGCGCTCGCAGCCCGCGGCCATCCCGCCATGGGCACCACCAGCCTCGGGGTCGCCGCGACCGCCGGCCGCCCCGACGGCGTGGCCGCCACCGGCGGCGAGACCCTGGCCCTGACCCACCGGCTCGCCCGGCTGCCGGTGCTGCTCACCGTCGACGTGGAGGCCGGGTTCAGCGACGATCCGGCGGCGGTTGCCGGGTACGTGGCCGAACTGGCCGGGCTCGGCGCGGTCGGGATCAACCTGGAGGACGGACGCGCCGACGGCACCCTGGCCGACCCGGAGTGCATCGCCGACAAGATCGCGGCGGTGAAGGCTGCGGTGCCGGACCTGTTCGTCAACGCCCGCACCGACACCTGGTGGCTCGGGGTGGCCGACCCGCTGCCGCAGACCCTGGCCCGCGCCCGGGCCTACCGGGCCGCCGGCGCCGACGGGATCTTCGTCCCCGGCACCGTCGACCTGGCGACGCTGCGGATGCTGGCCGAACGGATCGACGCGCCGCTGAACGCGCTCTACCAGCCGGGCGGGCCCGGGCTGGACGAGCTGGGCCGGGCGGGGGTCGCCCGGGTCAGCACCGGCTCCCTGCTGTTCCGGGCCGCGCTGGCCGCCGCCGTCGCCACCGCCGACGCGGTCCGTTCCGGCGGGTTCACGGCGCCGCCGGGGCTGCCGTCGTACGCCGAGGTGCAGGGCCTGGTGCCCGCGGACGGCGACTGATGGTCGCCGCCGGCTTCGGCGGTGGTTCGTCACCCCGCGACACGCCTGCCGCGCCTCGGCCCCGCCGCTCCCTTCAGGGGTAGATAGGAGGATTGTTCGTCCTATTCCGGTCCGGCTGATTACGGTGTGTTCAGGGCGATCCACCCAGAGTCGTGACCGGAGAAGGGACCCCGTCATGCGCGTGCCCAGCCGTAGCCCGGGACAGCAGCCCCGTCCGCCCGTGTCGCCCACCGCCCCGGCTCGCCGCCGGCCCTCCGGCACCACCCCCGCCGCCTCCCCACCACCGCGCCGGACCTCAGCGCCTACCGGGCGGCCGTCGCCGACCTGCTGGTCGAGGTGGGTGCCCTGGCCGACGCGACCAGCACACGTGCCCGTCAGGTGCTCATCGACGAACGGCTGCGCGAGCCGGCGCTCGCCGCGGTGCTCGACGCAACCCCGCAGGGGCTGATCGGCGCGCGCGAGACGTTGTTGCTGGAGATGGCGCGCTACCAGCCGAACGAGCGCACCTCGGCGCGGGACCTCACAGCGCTGGTCCGGATCTACCTGCTCTCCCGCATCGACGTGCTGTGGTGGCAGGACGCCCCCACCTTCGTCACGGACGATCAGGTCAACGGCAGTGCCGACCTGGTCGACCTGGAGTGGCTGCGCCGCCGGGACCTGCTGCGCTTCCGCTACCAGGAGCAGCCCACCACCATGCTGGGCCGGGCCGCGCGGGGGCTGCGTCGCCGGCTGCGGCCGGACGCCACCCCGCGCACCGCCGGGCTCCTCTTCCGGCGCGCCCGGCGGGAGGTGGTCGCGCTGCTCAACGACATCGGGCGGGAGTTCGCGGCGACGGCGCCGCCGGCCACCCCGCCACTCTGGGTGACCAGCCTGGTCCGCAGTGCCGAGCACCAGTACCGGCTGCGCCGACTGGGCTACGCCGCGATGCTGCCCAGCGGGCACTGCCTCGGCTACTCGGTGGACGTCGAGGTGGCCTGGTACGAACGCTTCGGCGCGCGGGACGCGCTCGCGGAGCTGCTGCTGGCCCGCCAGGAGGCCGGCGAGCTCAACGTGATCGACGAGGGACAGGCCTGGCATCTCTGCCTCGCGCCCACCGCCCGGCGTCGCCTGCGCCGGGCGTACGAGACCGAGATGGGAGTCTGAGCCGGTGTGCGGCATCGCGTTGAGCATCGGCCCCGAGGCCGACCCGGCGACCTTCCGGAGGATGCTCGCCGTCCTGGCCTCCCGCGGCGAGGTCACCGAGACCCGCTCCGAGAGCGGGCTGCTCGCCGGCACGCGCCGACTGCGGGTGGTGGACCGGGACCGGGCCGTGCAGCCGTGGACCTCGACCGACGAGCGCTGGCTGCTCTGCTTCAACGGCGAGATCTTCAACCACCGGGAACTGCGCGCGCAGCTGACCCGGCTCGGGCGGGTGTTCCGCACCGAGAGCGACACCGAGGTGCTGCTCGCCGCGTTCGAGCAGTGGGGCGAGGCGGCGGTGACCCGGTTGCGCGGCGAGTACGCCTTCGTGGTCGTCGAACGCGGCACCGGCCGGGCGTACCTGGCCCGCGACCCGCTCGGCGTGAAGCCGCTGTACTGGTCCCGGCAGCCCGGGTGCCTGCACCTCGCCTCCGAGGTCAAGGCGCTGGTCGGGCACGGCGCGCCGATCGCCGAGGTGCCGCCGGGCCACCACGGCTGGGCGGACCCGGACGGCCACGTGCGGCTGCGACCGTACGTCGACCTGCTCACCCTCGGCGACGGGCTGCCGGTCGTCGACGACCCGGACGAGGCCGCCCTGCTCGTCCGTGCCGCGCTTACCGACGCGATCCGGATGCGGGTCGAGACCGACCTCACCGTCGGGGTGGTGCTCTCCGGCGGGTTGGACAGCTCGTTGACCCTGCGGCAGGTGCGGGACGTGCACCCGGACTGCGTGGCGGTGACGGTCGGCGTGCCGGACAGCCCGGACGTGGCGTACGCGCGGCGGTTCGCCGCCGACCTCGGCGTGCCGCACGAGGTGATCGAGCTGCGCCCGCGGGACATCCGGCTGACCGACGTACGCGAGGCCATCCGGATCTCCGAGCTGACCGAGTACGGCGACATCATCAACGCGGTGGTCTCGGTGCCGATCTTCCGGCGTCTGCGCGCCCTGGGCGTCAAGGTGGTGCTGACCGGCGACGGCTCCGACGAGCTGTTCGGTGGGTACCCCATGTACCACCAGGTCGAGGCTGCCGCGTCCCGTCGGCTGTTCCTGCACCGGATCCGCAACCTGTGCCGTACGGAGTTGCAGCGGGTCGACCGGGCGGCAATGGGGCACGGTGTCGAGGCGCGGGTGCCGTTCCTCGACCTGAGCGTCGTGGAGCTGGCGATGCGCCTGCCGCTGGGGCTGAAGCTGCGCGACGGGCAGGAGAAGTGGATCGTCCGGCGGGCGTTCGCCGACGTGCTGCCCGACTACATCCGGCAGCGGCCGAAGAACCCGATGTCCTACTCCACCGGGCTGCACGAACGGGTCCGGCTGTACAAGCCGCTCTTCGCCCGGCTGCACCGCTCGTTCGGCTACGACCTGCTCGAGCCGGTGCGCCGCGACTTCGACAGCGTGCTGAGCCGGTGCGGCAACGACCTGGACCGGGCCATCGCCGACGGGCTGACCCGCCCCGACTACACGGTGCTGGAGCACGCCCGCGACCTCGTCGGCGCGGCGAAGTGGAACGCCGCGCCGATGGTCCGCCGGCTGGTCGGCCCCCGGCCGCCCCGCCGGTCCCCGGTCGGCTGACCGTGTGCCCGGCACGCACACCGCACCGGGCCTGACGGGCCGGCGGGGAGCGCCAGGTCCGATCGCCGCCAGCACCCGCGCCGTCGCCGGGCCAGGCTGGACGCATGACGACCAGCACCGACTTCCGCGTCCGCGCAATGCCGGCCGGAACGCTCGACGTTGTCCGCCGTACCGGCCGGGATGCCGCTGACCGACCCGTCGAGGCGCTCCCGGCGGGCGGCGGGGAACCGCTGCGCTGCTGCCTGCGCGATGCCGAGGCGGGGGAGGAGCTGCTGCTCTTCGGCTATGCGCCGCCGGTCGCCGCGGGCCCGTACCGGGAGGTCGGCCCGGTCTTCGCGCACGCCGTCGCCTGCCCGGCCCCCGAGCCGACGGGCGGCCACCCGCCGGACTGGCGGGGGCGACCCCAGGTCCTGCGGGCGTACGACCGCCAGGGCCGGATCCACGGCGGTCGCCTGCACGACGGCACGGACCCGGAGGCGGTGATCGCCGAGCTGTTCGCCGACCCGGCCGTGCACCAGCTGCACAGCCGCAACGTGGTGTACGGCTGCTTCATGTTCGCGGTGGAGCGGGCGTGACGCGGCCCGCTGGACGAGGGCGGCGTGATCGGGCGCTCAGCTCGCCAACAGCAGCGCGCCGACCGCGGCGAGCGTGCCGGTGACCGCGAGCAGGGCGCTGGTCGGTCCGCGGGCGGCCGGGCAGTCGTCGCGGGATCAGGCGGCGGGCGAACCCGACAGACCGTACCGGCGCGGTGGACAACCGTCGATCGGTCCCATAGCGTCCAACGGATATGCGCAGGACCCTGCCGGCCGTCACGACGGCCCTGCTGCTCGCCCTCACCTCCTGCACGACGCCGAGGTCCGGAGGCCCACTGCTCACCGGGGCGCCGCCGGCGCCCGCGGCCACGCCGACCGCCTCCCGGCAGGACGCGGCCCAGGCCGCGCAGACCCTGGGCAGCCTGCGCCGGGTGGACGACCTGCCGCTGTACGAGATGACCTACGTCGGGGCGTACGACCCGACGGTGGGCACCGACGTCACCCCGCCCAGCCCGTTCGGCTGCTCGCTGTTCGTCGCCGCGGGCGACCCGGCCCGGCCCGTGTTCGCCCGCAACTTCGACTGGGACGCCAACCCGGCGCTCGTGCTGCGGACCGATCCGCCGGACGGCTACGCGGCCGTCTCGCTTGTCGACATCTCCTACCTCGGGGTCGGCCCGGACCCGGCCGGTGACCGGCGGCTGCTCAACGCCCCGCTGCTGCCCTTCGACGGGATGAACGAGCGGGGTCTCGCGGTGGGACTGGCCGCCGACGACGCCGCCACGGCCCGCCGCGACCCGGGCAAGCCCACCGTCGGCTCGGTACGGATCCTGCGGCTGGTGCTGGACCGGGCCGCCACGGTCGACGAGGCGATCGCCGTGTTCACCCGGCACAACCTCGACTTCGACGGCGGGCCGGCACTGCACTACCTGCTGGCCGACGCGACCGGAGCATCGGCGGTGATCGAGTTCGTCGATGGTGAGCTGCGGGTGGAGCGGGGCACGGGCGGCTGGCAGGCGCTGACCAACGTGCCGGTGGCCGGGGTTCCCGAACAGCGCCGCCGCGAGGACCGCCGGTACGGGCAGATCGCCGCCGCCCTGACCGAGGCCGGCGGGGCCCTGGACGCGGCCGCGGCGCACCGGGTGCTCGCCGCCGTCCGCCAGGGGCACACCCGCTGGTCGGTGACGTACGGCCTGCGCAGCGGCGAGATCCGGCTGGTCACCGCGACCGGCGGCGGTGAGCGGCGCTACCGGCTGCCGATGAGCTGAATCCCGTGCCGCGGGAACGTGGCAGGGCCCGGCCCCCGGGAAATCGGGGACCGGGCCCGGGGTCGTGCTCGGTGCCTACCAGCTCCGGTAGCTGGGCTGGGTCTGCACGTTGAGCTCCTTGTACTTGACCAGCTTGGCCGTCCAGGTGCGCCAGTCGTTCAACTCCAGGACGTCCAGGCCCTTAACCATGTCGTTGGAGTAGATGTGTCCGTTGTAGTAGTACGCGGACCAGGTGCCACCGCCGACGAACGTGTCGGCCGAGAGCGGACCGCGCTCCCAGAAGGCGATCTCCTTCGGGTTGGCCGAGTCGGTGAAGTCCCAGACCGAGATGCCACCCTGGTACCACGCCTGGACCATGATGTCCCGCCCGAGCACCGGGATCAGCGAGCCGTTGTGCGCCACGCAGTTCTCGGTGTCCGCGTTGTTGCGGGGGATCTTGTAGTAGCTGCGGAAGTGCATCGTCCGGGCGTCGCCGCGACCGGTGATGTCGTAGATGGCGTCCGCGCCCCGGTTCGGCCCGATGGCCTCGTTGCACGTCGCCGCGCCGCCGCCACCGAGCTCGTCGGTGAAGATCACCTTGGTGCCGGCGTTGTTGAACGTGGCCGAGTGCCAGAACGCGAAGTTGACAGTGTCCCGCACGCGGTTGATGACCCGGGGTACCTCCCGGTTGCGGATGTCGAGCAGGATGCCGTCACCCATGCACGCGCCGGCGGCCAGGTCCCTGGCCGGGTAGACGGTGATGTCGTGGCAGCCGGTCGTCGCCGACCCGGTGCCACTGCCCGGGAAACCACCGTCCGGGAAGAGGTTCGGAGCGGCGATCACCGAGGCGTCGGTCGGCTTCTTCACCGGCACCTTGATGATGGAGATCGAGTCGTGCGGCGGCTGGCAGTCCGGGAACTCGGCCCGCGGGCTGTACGACGAGACGTACAGGTAGACCGTCTTGCTGCTCTTGCCCGGCACCAGGGTGTGGGTGTGCGAGCCGCAGGCGGTCTCCACGGACTTGACGTACCGCGGGTTGGCCTTGTTCTTGATGTCGAAGATCTTGATGCCCTCCCAGGACTCCTTCACGTCCGCCCCCTGCGCTGTGCTGTTGCAGGAGTCGTCGCTGCGGGACGAGTCGGTGGAGAGGAAGAGCAGGTCACCGTGGACGGAGATGTCATTCTGCGACCCCGGGCAGAGCACCCGGGACACGACCTTCGGCGCGCTGGGCCGCGAGATGTCGTAGATGACGAAGCCGTTGTAGTTGCCGGCGAACGCGTACTTGCCCTGGAAGGCGATGTCGCTGTTGGTCGCGTCCAGGGGCGCGACCTTGGGCAGGTTGGCGATCTGGCGCAGGTTGGGGCTGCTCACGATCTCGTCGACGCCGGGAATGTCGTTCGCGGCGGCGGTCGTCGGAGCCGACTGCGACGCGACCTGAGCGTTGCTTGCCGGGGCGACGAGGACGCTGGCGACGAGCAGCCCGGTCGCGGCGAGGCCGACGATCCGGAGTTGTCGTAACCGTGGCATGTGGAGTCTGATCATCGGCGAGGCCCTTCGCAAGGGGGAGACGATGGTCGACACCTTACCGTCGGATGACGAGCATCGATGTGAGCTAGGTCACATCGAATGGTTCTCCTCAATGGATAACATCGCGATGACCTCGACCGCAGGGAGTGGCCCATGACCAGTCGGCGCGTACGGACCCTGGCGGTCGTCACACTGGCGCTCGTGCTGCCGCTGGTGGTTCTCGTTCTGGTCCGCGCGGGCGGAGACCCCGGGACGGGCGACGCGCAGCCGGTCTCCGCGCCCGCCACGTCGACACCGGCGGCCAGTCCCGTTCCGACGGACCTGACCGTCATCGTGCCCGGCCGTCCGGGCGAGTCGGCGAGCACCCGTCCCGCCCACGAGGTCCGCGACGCGGGCCCGGCCCCGCACAACTCGCTGGACGTCATGTTCGTGCGGATGATGATCCCGCACCACGCGCAGGCTCTGGAGATGGCGGAGCTCGCCCCCGACCGGGCAGCCGACCCGGACATCCGCGCCCTCGCCGAGCGGATCCGGGCCAGCCAGGGGCCGGAGATGGGCATGATGCGCGGCTGGCTGCAGACCCGTGGCCTCTCGCCCGAGGCGCCGGGGCACGACCACGGCACCATGCGGGGTATGCAGTCGCCCGAGGCGATGCGGCAGTTGGCCGCAGCTCGCGGCGCCGACTTCGACCGGCTCTTCGTCCGGATGATGACCGAACACCACCAGGGCGCCATCGCGATGGCGACCGATCTGCTCACGGTCGGCTCCGACCTGACGCTCAGCGAGTTCGCCAACTCGGTCGCCACCGAGCAGACCGTCGAGATCGACCGCATGCGCGAGGTCCTCGGCCACTGAGCCGGCCCGCCCGGCAGCTCCAGCCCGGCTCGCACGGCGCCCCGAGACGCGGCAGCTCGACAGGGACGGCGGAGGGCATCGGACACCCGGCACGTACGCTGGGTGACCGTGAGACGCACGATGTTCGGTCGCCCGCTGCGCGGCGTCGCCTTCGACGTGGCCGTCTCCGGCCTGGTGGTGCTCTTCGGCCTGGCCGGGGCGGCGAACCAGCCGGGCGGCTGGGCCGCCACCCTGGTCGGCGTGGGGATGGCGGTGGCCCTGCTGTTCCGCCGCTCGCATCCGGGCGCGGTGACCGTGGCGGTCGCGGTGCTCGCCCTGGTCCAGGTGATCGCCCAGTGGGGTCCGCTCGCCTACGACGTCGCCGTCCTGATCGCGCTCTACAGCGTGGTGAAGTACGGCGAGCGGCTGCGCGGCGGGGTGCTCGCGGGCGCCGTCGCCGCCGTGGGCGTGCTGCTCGCCGCCGCGCAGACCGAGAGCGTCAACTGGTGGGTGACCGCGCTGTGGTACGCGCTGGTCACCGGCGCCGTCTGGCTGGTGGCGCTGAACGTGCGGACCCGCCGCCTCTACGTGCTCAGCCTGGAGGAGCGGGCCACCACCCTGGAACGCGAGCGGGAAGCCGAGTCCCGGGCGGCCGTCGCCGAGGAGCGCACGCGGATCGCCCGCGAGTTGCACGACGTGGTGGCGCACAGCATGGCGGTGATGATCGTCCAGGCCGACGGCGCGCGGTTCATGCTGGACCGCGACCCCGAGCAGGCGCGTACCGCCGTCAAGGTCGTCGCCGACACCGGCCGGCAGGCGCTGGAGGAGATGCGCCGGCTGGTCGGCGTCCTGCGGGACGCCGGCCCGACCGGCGCGGGCGGCCCGGACGCGCCCGTGGCGGCCGTCGACCCGGAACACCGCCGCCTCGCCCTGGCCGAGCTGCCCGACCTGCTGGCCCGGTTCCGCGACGCCGGGCTGCTCATCCGGCACACCGTCGACGGCGAGCCGCCGCCGCTCCCACCCGGGTTGGAGTTGACCATCTACCGCGTGGTGCAGGAGGCGCTGACCAACGCGCTCAAGCACGCCGGGGTCGGCGCCGGTGTCGAGCTGACCCTCGCGTACGGCGCCGATGCCGTCGTGGTCCGGGTGGTCGACGACGGCCGGGGCCGGCCGGTGGTAAGCCCGGCGCCGTCCGGCGGTCACGGTCTGCTCGGCATGCGTGAGCGGTTGACGGTGTACGACGGCAGCCTCACCGCCGGCGCCCGGCTGGCCGGGGGCTGGCAGCTCGAAGTACGGCTGCCGCTACCGTCGGAGCCCGCAACGGAGGTGATCGCGGCATGACGGTCCGGGTGGTGATCGTGGACGACCAGGCGCTGGTGCGCGCCGGGTTCCGGATGGTGCTGGACTCCCAGCCCGACCTGGAGGTGGTGGGGGAGGCGATCGACGGCGCGGACGCCCTGCGGGTGCTCGCCCGCACCGAGGCCGACGTGGTGGTGATGGACATCCGGATGCCGACCATGGACGGGGTGGAGGCGACCCGGCGGCTCTGCGCGGACCGGCCCGCCGGCCCTCCCCGGGTGCTCGTGCTGACCACCTTCGACACCGAGGCGGACGCGTTCGCCGCGTTGCAGGCCGGGGCGAGCGGCTTCCTGCTCAAGAACGTCCCGCCGGAGGAGCTGCTGGCCGCGATCCGGGTGGTCGCCGAGGGCGACTCGGTGGTCGCGCCGTCGATCACGCGGCGGCTGCTGGACCGGTTCGCCGGCCAGCTCGGCGCCGGCCCGACGGGCGACCCTCGGCTGGCGCAGCTCACCGAGCGGGAGCGGGAGGTGCTGCTGCTGGTCGCGCAGGGCCTGTCCAACGCGGAGATCGCCGCCCGGGTGCACGTGGCCGAAGCGACGGTGAAGACCCACGTCGGGCGGATCCTGGCCAAGCTCCAGTTGCGCGACCGGGTCCAGGCGGTGGTGCTGGCGTACGAGAGCGGGCTGGTCACGCCCGGCGGATGACCGGGCGTACGACCCAGGTCGTACGCCGGTGGTGGGCGCACCGCGACCCGGGACGCACACAGGTCGAGCGCTCAGGTGGAGATCGACTGACCCGCTTCGGCCATAGCGTCGGAGGGGTCCGATCCGCACCCTGACCGGGAGCCCAGATGTCCCTCGCACCTCCCACCCACGCCGGCAACGGCGTCGCGGTCACCGCTCGTGGCCTGGAAAAACGGTACGGCAGTGGTCCCGCCGCGGTCGTCGCGCTCGATGGCGTGGACCTCGATGTCGCCGCCGGCCGGTTCACCGCCATCATGGGTCCGTCCGGCTCCGGAAAGTCGACGCTGATGCACTGCCTGGCAGGGCTGGACCGGCCGAGCGCCGGCTCGGTCGGCATCGGTGCGGCCGACCTCGGCCGGCTCGACGACCGGCGACTCACCCTGCTGCGCCGTGACCGGGTCGGCTTCGTCTTCCAGAAGTTCAACCTGCTGCCGGCCCTGACCGCCGAGGAGAACATCGTGCTGCCGCTGGCCATCGCCGGCCGGCGGCCCGACCCGGCCTGGCTGCGCCAGGTGGTGGCGGCCGTGGGGCTGGCCGACCGTCTGCGGCACCGACCCGCGGAACTCTCCGGTGGCCAGCAGCAGCGGGTCGCGGTGGCCCGCGCCCTGATCACCAAGCCGTGGGTGATCTTCGCCGACGAGCCGACCGGGAACCTGGACTCCCGCTCCGGGGCGGAGGTGCTGCGGCTGCTGCGGGAGGCCGTCGACACCCTGGGCCAGACCGTGATCATGGTGACCCACGACCCGGTGGCCGCCGGGCACGCCGACCGGGCGGTCTTCCTGGCCGACGGGCGGCTGGTCGGCGACCTCGCCACGCCCACCGCCGAGCAGGTGCTGGACACCCTCGCCGGTCTCGACCCGGCACGCCCCCGCGCCGGCACGGGGGCGGTGCCGCGATGATCCGTCTGACCCTGCGTTCACTTCGCGCCGAAGCCCTGCGCATGCTGCTCTCCGCGCTGGCCGTCGTGCTCGGTGTCGCGTTCATCGCCGGCACCCTGATTTTGGTCGACGGGATGCGTGCCGGGGCGTACGACCGGGCCGGCGCCTTCGACCGGCACACCGACCTGGGCGTCTACCCGACCGGCGACCGGCCGCTGCCCGCCGGCCTGGTCGACCGGGTCCGGACGGTGGACGGGGTGGCCGCCGCCGCCGGCGAGCTGACCGGCACCGGCGGGGTCATCGGCACCGACGGTCGGCCGGTACTCGGCTACGCCGTGCTCGCCGCCATCCCCACCGAGGACGCCCTGCGCTCGTACGACGTGGTCGCCGGCCGGCTGCCCGACCGTGCCGGTGAGGTGGTGCTCGACGCGCCAACGGTCGCCGAGGAGGGCTTCACCCTCGGCGCCCCGGTCCGGATCGGCGGCACCGGGGGCGCGGCCCGCCCGTACACCCTGGTCGGCACCGTCGACGTGGCCGGCACCGTACGCGACATCGGTGGTCCGTTCATCGGCCTGGTCGGGCCGGACGCGCTCGCGGTCACCGGCGAGCGCGGGTACGGCCGGATCATGGTGGCGGCCCGGCCGGGAGCCTCCGCCACGGCGGTGGCCGATCGGGTACGCACCGTCGTGGGCGACGACACCAGCGTGAAGAGCCGACCACAGATCCTCGACGAGGCCGTCGACGACGCGGTCCGCAGCCTGAACGCGTTCACCATGTTGCTGATGATCTTCGTGGGCGTCGCCGTGGTGGTGGCCGGCTTCGTCATCGCCAACACCTTCGCGATCGTGCTGGCGCAACGCACCCGGCGGACCGCGCTGCTCCGGCTGATCGGCGCCACCCGGGGCCAGGTCTTCAGGTCCACCCTGCTGGAGTCGGCAGTGGTCGGGATGGTGGCCTCCGCGCTCGGGGTACTGCTCGGGTTGGGCCTCGCCGGCGGGATGCGGCTGCTGATGTCCCGGCTGGACGTGCCGGCCACCGGCGGGATCACAGTGACCGGTTCGACCGTGCTGACCAGCCTGCTGCTCGGCACCGTGCTCACCGTCGGCGCCGCGCTGCTGCCCGCCTGGCGGGGCACCCGGGTCGCCCCGGTGGCCGCGCTCACCGACGCCGCGGTGCAGCCCAGCCGGGGCGCCGGTCCGCTCCGGCTGACTCTCGGCGCGGTGGTGCTGGCCACCGGTGTCGCCGCGCTCGCCGGCGCCGCCAGCGCCGGTCAGCTGCTGCTGGTGGCCGTCGGCGGCGTGCTGGCCTTCTTCGGGATCGTGCTCTTCGGGCCGGTGCTCGTTCCGGCGCTGGTCCGAACCTTCGGTTGGCCGGCGCACCGCCTGGCCGGGGCGACCGCCGGGCTGGCGGTGGCCAACGCGGTCCGCAACCCACGCAGGGTCGCCGCGACCGCCACCGCCCTGGTGATCGGGATCGGACTGGTGTCGGCGTTCGTGGTCGGCGCGCACAGCACCAAGGACGGCATCGAGCGCAGCGTCGACGCGCAGATCGGAACCGACTTCGTGGTCACCGGCATCGGCCAGGACCTGCCCGCCCCGCTCGCCGGTGAGCTGGCGGCCCGTCCCGAGTTGGGCGTCGTGCACGAGCAACGCAGCACGGTCACCGCCGGCGTCGAGGTCCGCGCCGCCCACCCGGCGCTGGTCGGCCGCACGTTGACCGGGGTGCTCGCCGGCGACGTCGGTCGGCTCGGACCCGGGCAGGTGCTGGTGCACCGCGAGCTGGCGCAGGCGCGCGGCTGGCAGGTCGGCTCCCCGGTCACCGTGCGCGGGCGACCGTTCCGGGTGGCCGCGGTGGTCACCGACGACACCTCCGCCAGCGGCGCGCCCGCCGGTCACATAATCGACATGGCCGACGCGGACTTCGCCGCGATCTTCCCCGACCAGCGGGCCTTCCTCGCCGAGATCGATCCCGCCGCCGGGGTGGACGTCGAGCGGGCCCGGGACGCGATCGAGGCGGTGCTGGGCCGCTACCCGACGGTGAACCTGTTGGACCAGGGCGCCTACAAGAAGATGCTCACCGGCACGGTGGACATGGTGCTGGCCCTCGTCACCGCGCTGCTCGGCCTGGCCGTGGTGATCGCCCTGGTCGGTGTGGCGAACACGCTGAGTCTCTCGGTGGTGGAGCGCACCCGGGAGAACGCGGTGCTGCGGGCGGTCGGGCTCACCCGGGGCCGGATGCGGGCCATGCTCGCCGTGGAGGCGGTGCTGATGGCGCTGGTCGGCGCGGTGCTCGGAATCGGGTTGGGCACCGGGGTCAGCGCCTCCGCGATGGCCCTGCTGGCCCGCCTGGGCGGGGAGTTCCACGTGGTGCTGCCGATCGGGCAGCTCGGGCTCATCCTCGGCGTCGCGGTGCTGGCCGCCCTGCTCGCCTCGGTGCTGCCGGCCCGCCGGGCGCTGTCCCGGCCGGTCGTCGAGGCGCTCGACGACCAGTGACCGGCGGCGACGCGGACGGACATCCGCCGGCCGGCCCCGCCGTCTTCCCCGGCGGCGGGACCGGCCAGCGGTGCCGGGTCTACAGGCGCTCGACCATCGGGCCGGCGCACCGGTTGCGGGAGTCGAAGACGTAACGGGCGTGCCGGACCACCAGGTCGTAGTCGAAGCAGTCGTGGTCGGTGACCACGACCACGCCGTCCGACGCGCGCACCTCGTGCTCGGTCAGCCCGACCACTGTCACCCCGGCGGGGATATGGTGCGCCTCGGCATACGGCTCGACCGCGTGGACCTCGGCGCCGAGGGCCTGCAGCCGCCGGGCCACGTCGACCGCGGGGGAGTCCCGCATGTCGCCGGTGTTCTTCTTGTACGCCAGCCCGAGCAGCAGCAGCCGGGCGCCGCTGACCGCCCGGCCGCCCCGGTTCAGCCCTGCCATGATCCGCTGGGCGACGTGCTCGGGCATCTCGTGGTTGACGTCGTTGGCCAGCTCGATGAACCGGAACTGCCGACCGAGGCGACGCTTGACCTGCCACGACAGGTAGCACGGGTCGATTGGCAGGCAGTGCCCGCCGACGCCGGGGCCGGGCCGGAACGGCATGAAGCCGAACGGCTTGGTCTCCGCCGCGTCGATCGCCTGCCAGACGTCGATGTCCAGATGGTGCGAGAGCATCGTCAGCTCGTTGATCAGCGCGATGTTGACCTGGCGGAAGGTGTTCTCGATCAGCTTGGTCAGCTCGGCGACCCGGGTGGAGTCCACAGGCACTGTGCGCTCCACGAGGCGTCGGTAGAAGCCGTCCACCCGGTCCAGCGACGTCTGGTCCACCCCGGAGACCACCTTGGGAGTGTTCTCCAGTCGCCACGTCGGGTTGCCCGGGTCGATCCGCTCAGGGCTGTAGCCGAGGTGGAAGTCGCCCGGGCTGTGCAGCCCGCTGGCCGACTCCAGCAGGGGTCGCAGCAGCTCCTCGGTGGTGCCCGGATAGGTGGTGGACTCCAGGATCACGGTGCTGCCCGGCCGCACGTACGGGCCGATGCCGATGCCGGCCTGCTCGACGAAGCTCAGGTCGGGCGTGCCGTCCCGCAGCGGGGTGGGCACGGTGATGACGCAGATGTCGAAGCCTTCGGCGTCGGTGTACTCGGTGCTCGGGTGGTACCGGCCGCTGCCCAGCGCCCGGCCCAGACGGTCGGTCGGGATGTCCTCGACGAACGACTCGCCGGAGGCGAGCCGCTTCACCCGGTCGGCGTCGACGTCGAGGCCGACCACGTCCAGACCCGCCTCGACGGCGCGCATGGCCAACGGCAGTCCGACGTACCCCTGGCCGATCACGACCAACTTCTCAGCGCTCACCCGGGCTCCTGCGGCAGATGGTGGAAATGACCTGCTGAGAGCCTAGAGACGTCTTCGGCGACGTAAGTCCGTTTTGGGGAAATCGGTGCTGGTGGGACAGATGGCGCTGCCCAGCTCAGCCGGCCGGTGGCCCCTCTGGTTCGGTCGGCGGGCTCGTGGTGGTGGACGGCTCGGCCGTGGGTGACGGGTCGTTGGGCGGCGGGGTCGTCGGATCGGTGGGCGGCGCGGTGGTTGCGCTCGGCGTCGGCGTCGGCGTGCTGGCCGTCTCGCTGGGCTGTGCGCTCGGCGTCGCGCTGACCGTCGCCGACGGGGTGGTGTCGGGAACGTTCTGCCGGTTCGGCCGGGTCGGTTTCTCGGTGATCTCCTCATTCACCGCCGGCAGGTCCATCTGGCGAGTCGGCTCCGACGTCGGAGTGGTGATCGGCAGGTTGACCGCCGGGTCCTCGCCGGCGTGCCGCGCCGCGCCCAGGGCGGCGCCCAGGCCGACCAGCGCGACCAGGGCGGCCGCCGCCGCGCCGACCAGCGGACCACGGCGTCGCCGACGGCCGGCCACCGCCGCGCCGAGCTGCACGTCGGTGCGGGTGCCCGGTCCGGCGCCGCGCAGCGGGGTAGCCGCCGTCACCATCGCGGTGGGGGGCTCGCCGCCGGTCACCGCCAACCGGGCCGCCTCGGCCATCGCCGCGCCGCTGCTGAACCGGTCGAGCGGATCCTTGGCCAGTGCCTGGGACACCAGCGCGCGGACCGACTCCGGGATGTCGTGCGGCAGCTCCGGCGGCTCGTCGTCAAGGTGCCGGACGGCGACCTGGAGCGGGTTGTCGCCGGTGAACGGCGGACCGCCGGTCAGGCAGCAGTACGCGACCGCGCCCAGGGCGTAGATGTCGGTGGCCCCGCTGACCGGCCGGCCGGCGGCCTGCTCGGGTGCCATGTAGAGAGCCGTGCCCGGCACCGCGTTGGTGCTGGTGATGCTTGTGACGTTGGTGGAACGGGCCACGCCGAAGTCGACCAGGACGACAGTGCCGTCCTCGTGCACCAGCAGGTTGCTGGGCTTGACGTCGCGGTGCACGATGCCGCCGCGGTGCGCCGCGTTCAGCGCCTGGGCCGCCTGAGCCACGATCGACATCGTCTCGGCCACGTCGAGCCGGCCGGCCGCCTCGATCCGCTTGGACAACGGCTCGCCGTCGACGAACTCCATGACCAGGTAGTCGGCCCGACCGCCGTCGGGCAGGTCGTCCTCGCCGCAGTCGTAGACCTGCACGATGCCCGGGTGCCGCAGCGCCGCCATGATCCGCGCCTCGGCCCGGAACCGGGCGATGAAGTCGGGATCGGAGACCAGCGCCGGCAGCAGGACCTTGACCGCGACCTGCCGACCGAGGACCAGGTCAGAGGCACGCCAAACCTCGCCCATGCCGCCGGTGGCGACACGTTCGTCCAGGCGGTAGCGACCGCTGAGCACGACCTCCGATGACAACACGGCATTACCGTACCCAGAGAGCCGCGGAACGTCGCGCCGCGGCTGGTCGGCCGGGTGGCCGTACCCGCCGGTCCATCCGGTCTGACCTGTGTGGACCTGGACCGGTCTGTGACGCTTCGGCAACACCCTGTGACGAAATCTGACACACGGCGGCGTGCGCTTGCCCGGCGGTGGCGCGGAAGCGCCTACTGGCGCGCGGAGCGTCCGCCGGTCACTGGGCGTTACGACGACTCGCCGTACGGCGGGCTTGATAATTGTCACTCTTCCGTGACGTGGTGCCGACTTGTCACCCTCTTCGGTTCCCTCCTAGCGTTAGCCCGGCTCGGGCCGGCCGGGGGGCAACGCGTCGAGAAGAGACCGCCGTGGCGCTGGTCCAGACCCCCCGCCCCGACCAACGAGGGCGCGGGCGCGATCACGTTCGGCGGAGGGGCGGTGCGGTGCGGGAGCTGGTCGGGCCGACGGCTCACGCCGCCTGGAATGCTCCGGCGTGGTGGATCAGGGCGGGGCGTCCCGGACGATCCGTGGCCCGCGGATGACCGGCGAGCTGTCGGAGGCGGTCACCGCGGCGCAGGACGGGGACGAGGACGCCTTCCGCTTTCTCTACCGCAGCCTCCAACCCGGCCTGCTGCGCTACCTGACCGCCCTGGTCGGCGCGGACGCCGAGGACGTCGCGTCGGAGACCTGGCTGCAGATATCCCGCGACCTGCCCAGCTTCACCGGCGGCGAGTTCCGCGCCTGGACCGTCACCATCGCCCGCAACCGGGCGATGGACCACCTGCGCCGCGTGCGGCGCCGACCGTCGCTGCCGGTCCCGGTGCAGGCGCTCGCCGACCTGGCCGGCGACGCGGACACCGCCGAGCGGGCGGGCGAGACGATCGGGACCGAGGCGGCGCTGGCCCTGATCGCCACCCTGCCGCCGCGCGAGGCCGAGGCGGTCCTGTTGCGCGCCGTGATCGGCTTGGACGCGGAGTCCGCCGGCCGTGTGCTGGGCCGCCGGGCCGGCGCCGTGCGGACCGCCGCCCACCGAGGCCTGCGGCGACTCGCCGCCCTGATGGAACGGCAGGAGCAGGCCACACCACCGGCCGCCGCCGAGGGCGTCGCGCCGTCCCTGGCCGCCGACGGCGTCGCGCCGTCGATGGGCACCGACGGCGCCGCGCCGTCCGTGGGCGCCGAGGTCGTGCCGCCGCCCCGTCCGCGCACCGGCCGGTCCCCGCGGACGTCAAACGCTGAACCGGCGGACGGCTGACGTGAGGGGATTCCGGATGAACCCGAACCGGCCGGACCGGCGGGCCGAGCGGGCTGAGACCGAGCGGCTGCTCGACGCGGCCCGTGCCGGCGCTTCCGCCACTCCCGACGCCGCGCCGGAAGAGGGTCGAGCCTCCAGCCCCGCCGTCCCGGATGCCGCAGCCGCCCAGGTCCGCGCGTCCACCCCCGCCGACCCCGACGTGCACGTGGTGGACCCGTTGGCCCGGCTGCTCGCCGCGGCCGCCGGTCCGGCCCGACCTGGCGAGCTGGCCGGTGAGGAGGCCGCACTGGCCGCGTTCCGGGCCGATCGGGCCAACCAGGCCCCGACCGTCGCCGGCCGGCCGCACCGCCGACGGCTGACCACCAGCGCGGTGGCCTGGATGGGCGCGCTGGCCGCCACCGCCACCGCGGGCGCCGCGTTCGCGGCGGTCACCCTGGACCGGGCGCCGGACCCGGTGCCGGTGACACCCAGCAGCAACCCATCCCCGACCCCCAGCGACGTCGAGACGGCCCCGTCCGGTGACCGCACCGCCTCGCCCGGCCGGTCGACACCCCCCACGCCGTCCGCCACCAGCACGCCGTCCGCGATCGGTACACCCTCGCCCGCCGACCAGCTGCGCGGACTGTGCCGCGCCTGGCAGGCCAAGAAGCCCGAGCAGCGGGACAGGGCGCTGCGGACGCAGGCCTTCCAGGAGCTGGTGACCGCCGCCGGCGGTGCCGGCGAGGTCGAGGCGTACTGCCAGCGGCTGGTGCCCGAGGCGAAGCCGTCCACGTCGGCGAAGGCGAAGTCGTCCACGTCGGCGAAGGCGAAGTCGTCCACGTCGGCGAAGGCGAAGTCGTCCACGTCGGCGAAGGTGAGGTCGTTCACGTCGGCGAAGGCCAAGCCGTCACACCCGGCGATCGGCCGGCCAGCCCCGGAGTGAGCGTCCGACGGCCGTGGGCGTTCGTTCCGCCCTACACCGGGAAATTCGTCTGTTAGACAGAGGTTGGTGGCGCCGTGGACGGCCCCGGACGGTGTCGGTGGGTGGGTTTACGGTGGCACGATGTCCCGGCGCCGACGCAGGGAGAGGGGGCCCGACCGGTGGTGACGTCGCCCGAGCTGGACCGCGGCGCGATCCTGCGCGAGTCCGGTGCCGCAGGCCGGCACCTCGCCCGGATCTGTTTCAAGACCGGTCCACCCACCCGCACCGGCGTCGAACTGGAATGGACCGTGCACGACGCCGCCGACCCCGCCCGTCCCGTCGATCCGGTGCGGCTGCGGGCGGCGCTGGGGCCACACAGCCCCGTCTCACTGGACGCCACCAGCCCGGCCGAGCCGCTGCGACACGGCGGCACGGTGACCGTGGAGCCGGGCGGCCAGCTGGAGATCTCCACCCCGCCGCGCTCCTCGATCGCCGCGTTGATCCAGGCAACTGAGGCCGACATCGCCCAGGTCACCGACCTGCTGGCCACCGCCGGGCTGATCCTCGGCCGCAGCGGCATCGACCCGCACCGCCGGCCTCGCCCGGTGCTCGACACTCCCCGCTACCGCGCCATGCGCGGCGCCTTCGACCGGCGCGGTCCGGCCGGCCGGACGATGATGTACAGCACCGCCGGCCTGCAGGTCTGCCTCGACGCCGGCGAACCGGACCAGGTCGCCGCGCGGTGGTCCACGGCCCACGCGGTCGGCCCGCCGCTGCTCGCGGCGTTCGCCTCAGCGAGCCGGCACGCCGGGCGGCGCACCGGCTGGGCCTCCGCCCGGATGGCCGCGTGGCTGGCCATCGACCCGGCCCGCACCCGGCCGGTCTGGGCAGCGGGCCGCGCCGACGAGGACCCGACCGCCACCTGGATCCGGTACGTGCTCGGCGCGCCGTTGCTCTGCCTGCGCCGGCACGGCCCGGACTGGACCCCGCCACCCGGCGTGACCTTCGCCGACTGGCTCGACGGGGCGCTGCCCCGCCCACCCACCACCGACGACCTCGACTACCACGTCAGCACCCTCTTTCCGCCGGTGCGTCCCCGCGGCTACCTGGAGCTGCGTTACCTGGACGCCCAGCCCGGCCGGGACTGGCGGCTTCCGACGGCGGTGCTGACCGCCCTGTTCGCCGACCCCGGCACCGTGCGCGCGGCGTACGCGATCGGCGCGCCGGTGGCGCACCGCTGGTCGGCCGCCGCCCGGCACGCTCTGGCGGACCGGGCCCTGGCCACCGCCGCGGCGGCGCTTCTCGACCTGGCCCTGACCACGCTGCCCCGGCTCGACCTGCCGGCCGGCACCCACGACGAGATCCAGCGTGACGTACGGCGGCGGCTGGCCGCCGCGGAGAGGGGAGACCGGTGAGCGCGAGGAGTGAGCCGGGGTTGCGAGCCCCGCAGTCGGGAACGGAAGGCGATGCGGTAACCGGGGAGCGGTTGCGTGTCCGGATCGCGGCGGAGCTGGCGCGGGCCCGGTCCCGCACCACGCTGCTGACCGAGGTGGTCGACGACGCCGACCTGATGCGCCAGCACTCGCCGCTGATGTCGCCGCTGGTGTGGGACCTGGCGCACGTCGGCAACCAGGAGGAGCTGTGGCTGGTCCGCGACGTCGGGGGCCGCGAGCCGGTCCGGTGCGACATCGACGAGTTGTACGACGCGTTCAAGCAGCCCCGCCGGGACCGCCCCGCGCTGCCCCTGCTGCCACCCGCCGAGGCGCGCGCCTACCTGGGCACGGTCCGGGACAAGGTGCACGACCTGCTCGACGCGGTGACCTTCACCGAGCGGCCGCTGGTCGCCGACGGGTTCGCCTTCGGCATGATCGTCCAACACGAGCAACAGCACGACGAGACGATGCTCGCCACCCACCAGCTGCGCTCGGGTCCGGCCGTGCTGCACGCTCCGCCTCCGCCGGAGCCGCCCGCCGGGGTCGCCGGGGAGGTGCTGGTCCCGGCCGGCCCGTTCACCATGGGCACCGACACCGACCCGTGGGCCCTGGACAACGAACGCCCCGCCCACCGCGTCGACCTGCCCGCGTACGTCATCGACGCCGCCCCGGTCACCAACGGCCAGTACCAGGCCTTCATCGCCGACGGTGGCTACACCGATCCACGCTGGTGGAGCCCGGCGGGTTGGGCCCACCGGCTCCGGGAGGAGCTCAGCGC